>NZ_KV793078.1:0-188363 GCF_001808385.1 Rothia sp. HMSC08A08 | reverse complement strand
TATGAGCGCTTTGGGCGTTTCTGGGTTTGCTGTGCTGTTGTCTGCCTGTGGGGAGGACTCGAAGCCTGCTGGAGCGGCTACTGAGAGCCCTAGTTCTTCATCTTCTGCGACTGCCGTTGCCTCTGCTTCATCCAGTAATGGCCCATCACCGTCGTCGAGTGTGCCGCCGCATTATTCAGGGAAATCGAAAGCTCCGGAGGGGGAGTATCGTCCTGCGGATTTTTATGGTCCTGCGCAGAATGTTCCGAAGCCCAAGGCGGAGGAGGGGTATACGAATGCTTCCTTGGAGGGGATGCGTAAGACGGTGCAGGCGTGGACGGAATGGCGTAACTATGGCATGCAAACTGGAGATTATAGCGAGGCCAGAAAATTCATTAGCAAAGACTTTAAAGACGAACGGGATACTTACGATCTCAATACTGGACTGTATAAAGAGGGCGGGTGGATGATCGGCGGAGATTTAAGAAAATATGAGTTTCACGGTGAACCCATCAACCAGGGTAACGGTAAGTATGAGTGGAAGTTCTTTGTCGCTTGGCCGTATTACGTCTATGTTGACTCGGATGGGAAAACATATAAGAAAATTCGCAATGAAGATTATGAGAATAACTGGTTCATGATGACTCTTCATCATGACGGCAACCGATGGCTCATTGATAATGTTCATTCCCTGGCTATAGAAAAGAAGTAATTCCCTTGAACTCTCTAAAAACCAAAGTATTTTCTGGGTTTCTCTCGGCAACACTTGTGAGTGCATCCCTGTCCCATGTTCCTGCGGCTTTTTCTATAACTTGTAATAATGACACTCGCTCTTTTCAATGTCTAGATCAGACTGGAGGTGACCTTTGGGAACAGGGAAGCTCCCATGTGCCCAAACATGCTAATAATGACGAGCGTGAAACAAGTTCAAGTCAGGCTGGTAACGTTGAGGATATTGAGGCTTATAGGAGGTGGTATGGGGAGCATCATCATGGTGAGTTTGGGTTTGCGCAAGGTAAGAACGGTAACCAGCGGTCGTTCGGGTTTGATGTCGCTAATGACGGCTCGTACTGCCTTAGTCGTGATGGTCAGGCTGGCACGTTTGAGAAAGCCCCAAAGACCGGGCGTGCTATCCCGGATATGATCAATGAGCTCTATGGAAACAAATGCACCCTCAACGACCCGGAAGCAGCACAGCAAGCCCAAAGCGAGTACGAACGGATTATCACCGAGATGCACACCCATTTGCTGGAGCTGATCCCGGCGCACCCGCACCTGATCTTGGATAGTGCGCATCCACCACACACGAGTAAGGGTGAGGAAACGAATTTCTACACTACTCTAGAAGGAAGTTCTAATATTTTTGAAGGGGACTTACCGATCGGGCATACCAGGATTCGGGCGGTACCGGTGGCGTATCGGTATGAGTATGGAGACGGGCACGATCTAAAAACACATAGTGCTGGTAGCTCGGTGTCTTCACAGTATTCTGGTCAATCCTTGCATGAGACGTCGACGAGTTATGCGTATCCGCAGGTGGGGAATTTTCATGCCTATGTCACGGTGACGTATGCGGGTCAGTACAGTATTGATGGTGGGCCGTGGCAGTTTTTCGGAACCGAGGTGTCTCGTGTGAGTGAGCCGGTGCTGGTGCGGGTGTGGGAGTCTGAGGTGCACTCGGTGGGCAAGACCTGTACTGAGGACCCGGGAGCGCGGGGGTGTCCGGGTCATGCGGAGGAGCCTGATGTGGGGAATCCGAATCCGCAGTTGCGTAAGGTGGATGTGTATACGGGTCAGCGGTGGCATCTTGATGATGTGGGGGTGGGGGATAGTGAGGGTCGGTTGCACCCGACCTGGCCCAACATGTAAACAGATTGTCAGTATATAAAGAGTAATACCTCACATATAAAAACTGTTTTATTGTACAGGAGAAAGTCTCGTATACTCCCTGTCGTAAAAATTAGTATGACACTACCAAAATGTTGATAAAAGGTTGAACTTTTCGCTAAACATAAAGATTTGGTTACAATTTCCGAATATCTTTGAAGTTCGCTTACAGATAAGGCTAATGTTAGAAGTGAGGTAGTTCTGAAGGGTTACCTTGGGCAACAAAACTTCCGGGTTGCTCTTATATCGCACCGCACAACACGATTATTAGCGATTTCGCTAAAAACGCTATGTCCTGAAGATTTAGCTCTGACGCTAGAAACAGGACATAGCGTTTTTGTATATCCGGGGGAGGCAGAATATAAACTGGCCTCCTGAGCTGTTGAAATAAGAAGCATTACAAACATAGGGCTGTGGGTGCAGCATCTTGCGATGCCGCCCCACAGCCCTACAGTTTTAACGGAGCAAAGCTTTACCGAGTGGCTCGCTCTAGAAGCTGCAGTACGTTCTGGAAGGTATGTCCGGTTGCTTCGGTCATACCCTGTTCACAGGTGCGGTTTGATGACGCATATGCGGCGAACTCGTGCTCGTTTAGCTCAGCAGTCTCGGCACGGGTAGCGCTCTGCGTGAGCTCAGGGTGCAGCATGCCGCGGTCACCAGCGTAACCGCAGCATCCCCAGTTCTTGGGAACGTACACCTGATCGCTCATGGCGTTTGCAATCTTCTCAAATGCAGGCTGCACGCCCAAGTGAGTCATCGAGCAGGTAGGGTGCAGCGCCAGCGACGGCAGGGGAGTTGACACCGTGAGCTTAGGCAACAGCGTATCGGCAGCGAACTGTACCGAGTCAATAAGCTTCAACTGAGCGTAATCGGCCTCGTCTGCCCCCAAACCCTGCGTGATTTTATGCTCCACAGCGGCTGCAACTTTCGCGCGCATCACCTCAAGGCCTTCGGTGCACGAGGAAGCATCGCACACGATCGGGATGCGCCCGCCGTCGGTCGCCTGCCACAGCGCTTTGAGCACGCGGTCGCTCATAATCGAGTAGCCATCTGTATACCCCTTGGACTTCCACGGCGTGCCACAGCACATTTGGTCGATGTCCTCGGGAATCCGGTATTTCACGCCCGCCCGCTCGCAGAGACGAATGAACGCCTGGGTCGCGTTCACCGGGTCGTGCTTACCGTCACCATCAACACCGCCGAACATGGCGTTCACGCAGGCGGGGAAGAACACGATTTCGGGATTCGCTTCCGCATGAGGAACGCGTGGCGCGCCGCCGGCAGAAAGCCCCTTCTTATAGGCGGGTACCATGTCTTCGCCGAAGAGTTTACGACCAATATCGGTGGCTCCGCGTACCACCGGGAACGGCAGCATTTTTGCGGCCGTGAGAGCCTTACCCGCCACTTTATCGATCGCACCCCAGTGTTTTGAGGCGAATTTCCACCCGGCGGCACCGAGGGCATCCTGGTTCTCGGCACGCAGACGGCGCACCAAATCACCCGTGTTGATCAGTACCGGGCAGCGCGTAACGCACATGCCATCTACCGCGCAGGTATCCACACCGTAGTATTCGTATTCTTGGCGTAGGCGTTCGGCAAGTTTAGTATCACCATTAGCCTCTGCTGCAGCAATTTCGCGGCGTAGCACAATGCGCTGGCGCGGGGTCAGCGTCAAATCCTTAGACGGGCACACCGGTTCGCAGTACCCGCATTCCACACACCGATCGACTTCTTCTTCAACGGTTTCGGCAACCTTCAGATCGGTGGCATAATCGGTGTCTTCGTCGGCAAGAACCACACCCGGATTCAAGAAACCCTTCGGGTCGATCAGGCGCTTAATCTCGCGCATGACCTCAAAGAGCTCGTCACCGAATTGGCGACGTACAAACGGCGCCATAATACGCCCGGTTCCGTGCTCTGCCTTGAGTGAGCCGTCAGCATCCAGAATGAGCTGTACCATTTCTTCGGTGAAGTCGCGGTACCGCACAAGCTGCTTGGCATCGCGGAACTGCTCGTTGAGCATGAAGTGAATATTGCCGTCTTTTGCGTGCCCGAAAATGACTGAGTCCTGGTAACCGTGGGCATCAAAAAGGGCGGTCAAATCGCGGCAGGTAGCACCAAGTACGTCCACCGGGACCACCACATCCTCAAGCAACGCATTCGTACCGGTGGGGCGGTTGCCTGCGACTGTGGTGTACAGTCCGCGACGTGCAGCCCAGAGCGCATTACGCTCAGAAAGTTTGCTGGTCATTTCGACCGGCGACACCACCGGGAGGGTATCAAACATGGGCGCGGCAGACGCGGCAAGATCGGTGAGCTCCTGCTCAGAGTTTCCCTGAAATTCCACAAGCAGAGCCGCATGATCACGCACATCAATAGCAGCAAGAGCCTCCGCCGCCTGCCCGGTGCGCTGCGCCACGCGAATGCTGGTGGCATCCATGAGCTCAACTGTCGCCAGGCGGTTAGCCACAAGCTCGGGCACCGAACGGGTAGCATCCAAGAGGTTATCGAACACGAGCAGACCGGTTGAAACGAATTTATGAATGGGCAGAGTGCGGTAGGTTGCAGACGCCACGAACCCGAGCGTTCCTTCAGAACCGATCAGAAGGTGCTGAAGAATATCAACCGGCATGCTGTAATCCAGCAGGGAGTTTACGCCGTAGCCCATGGTGTTCTTCATGGAGTATTGCTGACGAATGCGCGCAACCGACTCCGGGTTTTCGACCACGCGCTTGTGCAGACGCAGCAGCCCCTCGTGAATCTCGGGTTCGAGGGCGCGCAGGCGGTCATCGGCATCGGGCGCAGAAGTATCGATAACGGTTCCGCTGGGGAGTACGAACACCATAGATTCCAGCGTGTTGTAGGTGTTGAATTCGGTGCCGGAAGACATGCCCGAGGAGTTATTGGCGACCACCCCGCCGATAGTGCATGCCGACCATGAGGCCGGGTCAGGCCCGAGCTTATACCCGTAGGGCGCCAGCATATTATTGACCGCCATCACTGTGGCGCCGGGCTGAACGCGCACCCTCTTGCCGCCGTCAAGCACCTCAATTTTCTTGAAGTTACGGCGGGTATCGACCATCACCCCGTCGCCGCTTGCCTGACCGGATAGAGACGTGCCGCCCGACCTGAAGGTGAGCGGCAGGTTGAAGGCGCTGGCGGCACGGAAAATATCGGCGACCGCCTCAGCAGAATCGGGGCGTACGATTCCAGCGGGTACCAGCAGGTAATGCGAGGCATCGTGCGCGATAGCGAGCCTGTCAATTTCTTTGACACTGGAATCGAGGGCGTGCGCGCGGGTTTCGGCGAGCATATGCTCAAGGGCGTTGGTGTAGGGGGAGTTCAGAGCTTCGGATGTATTGGATACAACTGTCATGGGCCTTAATCTCCTTACCGGTGTAGGCATAGTTCTCTTCCTATCCTTCCAGTATGTGCTTTTGCACACGTTATGTCTGCTTAGCTTTGGCTAGGCTTACACGCCGGAATACCCGTTTTACTGAGGTATTATGAGGGGAAACTATCGTTGATATTGTGTCTACCCTGAGCCGTTACCTGAAAATTTGCTGTGAACGCCGTAGAATGGTGATGTCCGTGCACCTGTACAGTGCGGATTAGTCTGCACGGCTGCGCCTATCCTGGCCCCGTACGCTGGGGGAGTAGGCTCCGTGCCTAACCTAAAGGAGACACATGTCTGCCGCTGAACTGTCAGCACCTATTAAGATCAGCTTATCCGGTGAGGAGCGCGAGGTTACTGCCGCCACCGCTGCTGAACTCTTTGCGGATAACGCGAAGATTGTGGTTGCCCGCGTGAATGGAACGCTGGTTGACCTTTCTCACAAGCTGTCTGAGGGAGATACCGTTGAGCCCGTTTTCATTGACGAACCCGATGGCTTGAATGTGCTGCGCCATTCTGCGGCGCACGTGATGGCGCAGGCGGTGCAGGAATACCGCAAAGACGCGAAGCTGGGCATTGGTCCCTATATTACCGATGGCTTCTATTTTGATTTTGATGTAGCTGAGCCCTTCACCCCCGAGGATCTGAAGAAGATCGAGAAGTCGATGATTAAGATCATCAAGTCGGGTCAGCTGTTCCGCCGCCGCGTGGTCACCCACGATGAAGCGGTTGAAGAGATGAAGAACGAGCCGTATAAGCTCGAACTGCTTTCGCTTAGCCAAGGCCCTGGTTCGGGCGCGGATGCCGCCGAGGGTGCCTCGGTTGAGGTCGGCGCGGGCGAGATTACGATTTATGACAATGTGCACCCGAAAACCGGCGAGGTGCTGTGGAATGACCTGTGCCGTGGTCCGCACCTGCCGAATACCAAGCTGATTGCTAACGGTTACGCGCTCATGCGTGCCGGTGGCGCGTATTGGCGCGGTTCTGAGAAGAACCCCATGCTTCAGCGTATTTACGGTACCGCCTGGCCCACGAAGGATGAGCTGGTGGAGTATAAGCACCGTATTGCCGAGGCTGAGCGCCGCGACCACCGTCGTCTGGGCAAGGAGCTTGACCTGTTCTCGTTCCCGAAGAATATTGGCCCCGGCCTGCCGGTGATTCACCCTAAGGGCGGCGTGATTAAGCGCGAGATGGAAGATTATGTGCGCGCCCGCCATATTGCTGAGGGTTTCCAGTACGTGAGCACCCCGCACATCTCGAAGGAAGACCTGTTCTACACGTCCGGGCATCTGCCGTACTACGCGGATGGCATGTTCCCGGCGATGGAGCTCGATAACGGCAACTACCGTTTGAAGGCTATGAACTGCCCCATGCATAACGAGATTTACCGTTCGCGTGGGCGTTCGTACCGTGAGCTGCCGCTGCGTTTCTTCGAGTTCGGCACCGTGTACCGTGACGAGAAGTCGGGCGTGCTGCAGGGCTTGACCCGTGTGCGCATGATTACGCAGGACGATTCCCACTCGTATGTGACGAAGGAGCAGGCACCCGATGAGGTGCGGCACCTGCTGAATTTCATGCTGAGCCTGCTGGAAGATTTCGGTATGACGGACTTCTACCTGGAGCTTTCGACCCGCGACACTGAGGGTGATAAGAAGGACAAGTTCATCGGTACTGATGAGCAGTGGGAAGACGCTACCGCCATTCTGGAGCAGGTGGCGAAGGAGACCGGTCTTGAGCTGGTGCCTGACCCGGGTGGGGCCGCGTTCTATGGCCCGAAGATTTCGGTGCAGGCGAAGGACGCGATTGGCCGCACCTGGCAGATGTCTACCGTGCAGTATGACTTCAACCAGCCCAGCCGCTTTGGTTTGGAGTACCAGGCTGCGGACGGTTCGATTCAGGAGCCGGTGATGATTCACTCGGCCAAGTTCGGTTCGATTGAGCGTTTCCTGGGTGTGCTGACTGAGCACTATGCGGGTGCGTTCCCGGCGTGGCTCTCACCGGTGCAGGTGATTTGTGTGCCTGTGGCGGAGGCTTTCAACGACTATATGACCGAGATTGCGGATAAGCTGCGTGAGCAGGGTGTGCGTGTTGAGGTCGATTACGGTTCGGACCGGTTTACGAAGAAGATTCGCACCGCCTCTACTGAGAAGGTGCCGTTCATCCTGATTGCTGGCGGCGAGGACGCGGAGGCTGGCGCAGTCTCATTCCGCTTCCGCGGCAACAAACAGGAAAACGGCGTACCCGTTGACGAGGCGGTGGCACGTATTGTGGAGCATATCCGCAACCGCGTGAACGAAGACCCCAAGCCCAGCACCGAGGATGCTGAGTAATAAGGGTTAGGATGCGGGTTCGCCGGCGATGCTGACTGCGGTTGACCGTGGTTAGCTGAGCCAGCGAACTTTGCACTGAACCTATATATAGAAACCACCCCCTTCGCGGCGACAAGCTGCGGAGGGGGTGGTTTTTGCGCGCTTTGAGGAAGCGGGGTGGGGGAGTGCGGTTGGGTGTAGAAAATTGTGTTGTGGTGGAGTTTTTCCTAGTCCGGGCGGGTGTCTTCGTGTTAGTGTAAGTGATGGTACTTACGTTCATTGCCGTTCAGAAGTGCCGGTAATTGTACGATTCGGATAAGGATGTCTGGAAGTTATTTTATAGCTGGTAGATTTCCTTGAATTACTTTGGAGGTATTAACGTGGATAAATTTGTTTATGACCCGCAGCGCAGGATATATGTTGCTGCTAGGCGTATTAATAGAGAAGCGGAGGGGAGGAGTTATAGTGTAGATGGTCATACTGTAAAGAATCTGACCAAAGAAGCCTTGGGGATAAAGAGTGACCCGGTTGATACGAGTAGTACACCGATTGGTCATCTTAATAGAGTGGTAAATTATCACATTAAAAATATTCAGGGTAGGGATGATTTTAAAGGGAATTTAGCAAAAGTTGAATTTCATGATATAGCTAATTCGAATAATTACATATATCAGGGAAAGCTTCTTCAAATAATTAATACTCCGGATGGAGCAAATGGTTCTGAAGTTTTTTCTGAAGATAATACGGTTATCTGGTTGGGACAGTACAAAGATGGGGACAATTATGTATGGATAGTTATGACGGGTACCCCTAATGGTCAGTTGCGAGATTTTGATGAATTAACGTATAAAGGCCGCAGTGGATCTGGTCTTACGGGAGCGTATAAAGCTCTAAAATCATTATCTGAGGGCGATTTGCGATTGTTGATCAATGAGAAGATGCTTAGTTCATCTTTTGTGGAAAATATTGCGCTAATGGTCAGTGATGAAATGCTGGTGAAGAAGGAAGGTGGAGCATTTCCCATTCGGACTCGATTCAGGCAGGAGCGTCCCATCTTTGGTATTCATGCGGCTGAACTAATACATGCTACAGTAATTTTTACAGTCGAAGAGCATGGTCCGATAATGATGGATATGCCTGATTCGAAAAGTCCTATAAAAACTAAGGAGTCACTATTGAAGGATGGTGAGTCAGGCGGGGAAGTAGATAGGATTATTTATGCGCGTCCTTATGTTATTCAAAATGCTTCTACCGATAAGGAAATCGAGGAAGGGATAATGAAAAAACTGAAGCGTAAAGCAATTGTTTCAGATTGGTTCCTTCCAATATTATCAACAGGACTCATTGTTGTAGGATTTATTGCAGGAAGAATTTTTCATTAGAGAATAATCTTGCATAGATAGATCGCAGATGCATAATTGAAGGGACCCGGCAGGCTATCCATCAGATAGCCCGCCGGGTCCCTTCTTCATACCGTTGCTATGCGCTTAGCCTGTTAGCGGGTGGTGCGTTCCAGCAGCTGCAGTACGTTCTGGTAGCTGTGGCCGGTCGCCTCCGTCATGCCCTGCTCACAGGTGCGGTTTGCCGAAATGTATGCGGCGAACTGCTTCTGCTCGCTCAGCTCCGCAGCCTCCGCCTCCGTAGCGCTCGCCGTCAGCTCCGGGTGCAACATACCGCGGTCACCCGCGTAACCACAGCAACCCCAGTTCTTCGGCACGTACACGTCGTCACTCATCGCGTTCGCAATCTTCTCAAACGCAGGCTGAGTACCCAGATGAGTCATCGAACAGGTCGGGTGCAGTGCAATCGACGGCAGAGGAGCAGACACGGTCAGCTTATCCAGCATATTGTCGGCGGCGAACTGCACCGCGTCGTACATGCGCAGACGCGAGAAATCCGGCTCGCCCGGCTTCAGACCGTTCACAATCTTGTGCTCAAGCGCCTCAATAACCTTCTTGCGCATCACCTCAAGACCCTCAGTGCAGGACGAAGCGTCACACACGACCGGCAGGCGGCCACCGTCAGTAGCCTCCCACAGGGACTTCAGCACACGGTCGCTCATGATCGAGTAGCCGTCGGTGAAGCCCTTCGACTTCCACGGGGTGGAGCAGCACATCTCACCAATATTGTCCGGGATGCGGTACTTCACGCCCGCACGCTCACACAGGCGGATGAACGCCTGGGTTGCGTACCGGGTCATGCTTGCCGTCGCCGTCCACGCCGCCGAACATGGAGTTCACGCAGGCGGGGAAGAACACAATCTCAGCGGTTGCGTCCTTGTGCGGCTTACGTGCCGGGCCACCGACCGGCAGGCCCTTCTTGTAGGAGGGGACCGTGTCGTCGCCCATGACCTTGCGGGCAATGTTGGTGGTGCCGTGCACCACGGGGAACGGCAGCTTCTGAGCCACGGTCAGGGCCTTGCCGGCGACCTTATCCATGACGCCCCACTGCTGCGCGGCAACCTTCCAGCCGGTAGCAGCCAGCTTGTCCTGGTTCTCAGAACGCAGGCGGCGAATCAGGTCACCAGTGTTAATGTTCACGGGGCAGCGGGTCTGGCACATGCCGTCCACGGCGCAGGTGTCGATGCCGTTGTACTCGTACTCCTTACGCAGATGCTCCGGTGAGAAATACTCGGTGCCCAACAGTGACATGAGCACCACCGCGCCTAGACGTTGCACATACACGCGGTCATCAACCATCCAGTCGAGGCAGGCCCGCTCCAGCTGCGGCAGGTTGGCTGCATTGCGGCCCTTCACACAGGCTGGGGAGACGGCATCCGTAAGAGTCCAGTTCGTCATATACGGCAAGAAACTGGTAATTTCCGTATGCCAGGTGGCAAAGTCACGTTCCTCATTCAGAAGCAGCACATGCAGCAGATCTTCTTCCTGAAAATCATGCGGAACTGCCGCTTTAAACTCCGTGACTTCCTGCGGATGTTCACGCAGCAGCTTCTTAGCGAGCTTGCGCAGCGCGGGCATGCGTACACCCAAAATCCGCGCAGGATCAACCGTAGGAATCAGCTTCGCCGTGAACTCCGCTAGTTTTGGTTCGGCAAGCTCGCGGACTGCCTGAGAAATTGATGAACTCATAGTTCTAGTCTCTCAGATGCGGCTTCTTTCTGTACTGGTCTGGGCCAAATCCCCGAAACAAACCAAAGCTACCGAACGGCAGGTGCCCTCACGCTAGTTCTGCAGCATCCGCAGATATGTGAGGAAAAACCGATATGATGGCTAGAGGAGGCTCGTACGCGAGCCAACAATTCACGGCAGACCTGCTTCAACGAAGAGCATGTAAGGATTGGGCAGTATGGCAGAGGCAAACGGTACAGAAACACCACACACCCGTACTGTACCCGAGCCTGACAGCACTACCTCCGCCGATACCGCAGTTGACCGCCCACACAATGAGCGCCGCACTAAGATTACCCGCGGCGAAGAAGGACTCACCGAATGGGAGCGCCGCACCGATAAACCGCTTTTTATTGCCTCGCTCCTATACCTTGTCGCTTACGCCGCACCCATTGTGAGCACACGCATTAGCGCACCACTTGACGGCATCCTCAATATTTTTCAGATGATACTGTGGGCGCTTTTCGCGGTCGATTATTGTGTGCGTCTCTATCTGGCGCCCCGGCGCATCTACTTCTTCACGCACAACCTGATGAACCTCGCCATTGTGCTTCTGCCAGCCTGGCGTATTGTGAGTTTCTTGGCGATGCTCCACATGACCGCCAACCGCCAGTACAAACTGCTCTCAGAACTGGCCGTTAAACTCTTCGGGTACACACTGATCTTCGTGATCATGGCGGCCCTCGCTATCTTCTCCATTGAGCAAGGTGCCCCAGGTGCCCTCATCAAAGATATCTGGACGGCGTACTGGTGGACTCTCGCAACACTGGCGACCGTGGGCTATGGCGACGTATACCCCGTGACCGTACCCGGTAGGGTTATTGCCGTGGTTGTCATGATTTACGGGGTTGGTCTGTTCGGCGTGATTACCGGTGCGCTTGCTACCTGGGTGATCGAAAAAATTAGCGGAGTTACTGAAGAAGATCACGCCGCAACGAAAGCCGATATTGAGGCACTTCACGCCGAAATCGCCGAGCTTAAGGCGATGCTCGCCATCCGTATGGGAGACGGCACGGTACATCATCCACCCGAAGAGCTCACCCAGGAATTTCTCGCCTCTCACCGCAATCTTGCCACTGATAACGAAGAAGACGATCACGAGCCCGAACAACCAATGGAACTGCTGGAAGAGACTAAGCAGACGCTCACGGTGATTCGTCAGAAGATCGCGGTGCGCCTGGGACGTGATTCAGATTAGAGCACACGTGAGCCGCTCGCGGAGTTAAATATACGGTTTAATAGGGGTATGAGCGAAAACCAGAATGCCCAGAACACGAACGTCACCGATGACTTCGAGCTGCCCGGCGTGCCCGATGCGTTCCAGCGGCTCTGGACACCGCATCGTACCGCTTATGTGAGCGGCGGGCAGCAGGATCATACTGAGAAAACCTGCCCGTTCTGCACAGCCCCTTCGCGTAGTGATGAAGAATCGCTCATTGTTTATCGTGGAGAGCACGCCTTCGCTCTGCTCAACCTGTACCCCTATAATCCGGGGCATTTGCTCATCTGCCCGTACCGCCACATTCCGCTGTACGACCAGGCAACCGAAGAAGAAACCCTTGAAATGGCGTACCTAACTCAGCGCACCATGCGGGTTCTGCGTAAAGTTTCCCATAACGACGGGTTCAACATTGGTATGAATCAGGGCAAAGTTGGGGGAGCGGGCATAGCCGACCACCTGCACCAGCATATTCTGCCCCGCTGGAGCGGTGACACCAATTTTCTACCCATTATTGCCCATACAAAAACTATGTCTCGAACCCTTGATGACATGCGCCAGATTATCGCGGATGGGTTCGCTCGCATGCCCGCATAGCCCCGCCTGAACGTTTCCGACAGTTATGTTACTTTGAGGGGCTATGAAACATTCACGTTAAGCCGCGTATGCAGGTATACTTCATGAGTGTTCCGAAGTCTTAACGCGACGTAAAAATACGCTCGTGACCTGCTCTTTAATCGCAAAATTGCTCTTGAAATCCTCCACACTAAACCATCATCTGGTACATTAATGCTTTTAGCGTGTGCATGTGGCAGGATAGAGATAGCAACATCACCGCTTGAAGCGCTCTTCCGGCTTCAACAATTAACCGCATACCAACCACTCTTGAAAGCTGGTTTGTTGATGACAACATCCGCCGCTGGGTACAAGCGTACCCTTTTATCTCTCGCTCTCACGGGCTGTATTCTAGCTACGCCTGGATGCGTGGCATCCTCTCCCATGAGCCACAGCGGCGGAAATTCCACGGCATCTGAGGATAACCGAAACTCCTATGACGACGCCAGCGGCAACCCAACGCCGACAGCGGAACCTTCCCCTGCCAAGATCAAGCCCAGTGGGCCTGCACTCTTGCCTAGCGGCGCTCAAGCACCCCTGACACCCAGTGAACAGAACCGTTATGACAACGGAGAATTTGTCGCAGCTACTGAGGAGCACCCCGCGTATAACGTTCACGAGCCTGAATTCGACCCTAAGGTCAAAGAGCAGGGTATTGAAGGGCCAGAAACGTTGCTTAAACGTCTCGCAAAATTCCATGAGTATGAGATTCTTACGAACCACGAAATGACTGATGAAGAGTCGCTGCAATTCTTCACCAAAGACTATAAATTTACCGAGCGTCCTTCGACGTTTGACACCCGCACCCCCGAAGACCGCGGGGATACGCCCGAAGAGTCCATGAAGTTTGACGATATGACCTCGGCGGGGTATTGGCCTGTGAACCCACTCTATAAGGTAGAGATTCTAAGCTCGGAAAAAGTCGGTTCTGGGGACTCTGCTGAATGGGTAGTGACGTATTCCTACAAACGCAACCGCTACGCCTGGTATAACGAGGAAAGCCTGCAAAACAACAAAATCTACCGCAACCGCGGTATGAACCGAGAAATGAAAGCCACGTTCGTCTATGTGAAGGGCGAAGGCTGGAAAATCAAAGAACTCGAAGTTTTGAAAAAGCTCTCCGTCTCACTCAGCAGCGACGAATTCTTCAAGAATGAGGAGTACTAGCCTCAGAGGAAAACGACAGCTCTATTCGCGTGTGAAAGGCAGGGTTACACTGAACGTATGAGGTACCCCAACCTGCTGGACTCAATTTTTAATGTTTCCACACCAGCCGAACACGCACATGCCCTCATCTGGCGTGATGTGTACTGGCGTGAAAGGCAGCCTTTTCTGCGTCTTGAACCCGTGGTGTTGGCGGATGCCTCAGGCGGCACTAGCATAAAACCCAGCGGCGATGTTATGAGCGTTCCCGTGACTCCGGGTGCGTTTCTTGGACTCCGGCTCGCGCTGGACGGTGCTGGGAACCTCCAAAAGTTCTGCGCCGGATACACACGTGGCAATACAGAAACCGGGCAGATACAGCGTGTAGCGTGCCCACAGGGGAACCGCCTAGAGAGCGGGAAACAATGCGAATATTGCGCCGCGCATGACGAGTTCACGGCTCTGCATACCGCACATCTTTACGCGGGAACGCTGACACCCGGAATGCGCGCCTACGCACAGCAACCCCACAGGCTTTATATCGCTACTTTTCCTGACGGAAGCTCTAAAGTTGGTACCAGCTCGCAACACTCAACACCGCGTCGTCTGGATGAGCAGGCTGTCGCCACCGCAACCTATATAGCCCAGGCGCCCGATGGGTTGCTAATTCGTGAAGCTGAGGATGCGGTAACTCGCATCGCCAATATTCCGCAGGTCAAACAGGTAGCGAGTAAATACCGAGCCTGGACTGAACCGCTACCCGGGGCTCAACTGCGGGCAGCGCATCAAAACACAGTGGAGCGCGCACATGAAGCACTTACCGAATCTGGGCTATTAACGCAGCTTATCGCCCTAGATGAATCCTGGGTTCCCTCCGTGGCAATGAACCGCCCTTACGCGGCGTTGCGTGCGCAAAACCCGGAACCACTCGACGCATTCCCCAGCATCCTCAAAACCCACGAAGCAGGTTTCTTCTGCACCGGAGCCACAGGAAAATTCATGACCGCTCACGTTGGAGATCCGGATGCCGCCGTGCTGATCAACACCGCAGAACTCGCTAACTATGTGGTGGAGCCGACGGATACTCTCAGCACCGTCACGGTACAGACATCGCTTTTCTAAGTTGTCGTGTTCAAAACTTTCTGAGGGATCTCGTACAGGGAAATCTCGTCGTATGCTTATTAGTGCTTATAGCAGGGGAGCGGTATCCATCCCGGTGCATAGCCGGTGCTGCGCTGTGAAGAACCCTCGCACAGGAGTACACCACAAACGGTATAGAATGGTGAACATGTCAAAACCCCTAATTCGCCTTCTCGGACAGGGCATTCGCTACGCCAGCACGCTGCGCGGCGGCGGATCAGCATTCCCCGGTCTCGTGATGGAAAAACTACACCCACGATTTGTTGCCGAAGAACTCGCCAAACTGCCCTATGGCGTCGTCGTCGTTTCGGGAACCAACGGCAAAACAACCACCACTAAAATGGCTGTGCAGCTCCTCGAAGCACAGGGACTCAAAGTCTTCACCAACCGTACTGGATCAAACTTCGTGCGCGGTGTGGCGGCGGCACTGCTCGGAGCCATGGATCTTAGCGGCAAACTCGACGCAGATATTGCCGTACTGGAACTTGACGAAGCCCATGCTGTGCACTTCGTCAAAGCCGTCAAACCAAACTACGCATTGTTGCTGAACGTACTGCGAGACCAGCTTGACCGATTCGGCGAAATTGACACGACCCGCCGCATGCTCTCCACTGTAGCCGAAGCCACCACTGATACTGTGGTACTCAACCGGGAAGACCCGCGCATCCTCTCGCTTGCGCAATCCGTAAAAACCGGAACAAACATCAGCTACTTTGGGCTCAACGAAACGCTGCGTTCCTTCTTCCCCTCGGACGACGAAATGCGCGCCGGAATCAATAACAACCGCGGCGAACTTCCCCCCGCAGACGTTACCCTCACCGCGTTCTCAGGTACCAGCGCAACCTTCGATCTCGCCGGTGAAACCTGCGAAGGAAACATCAACCTCTACGGTATTTACAATATCTACAACGCCGCCGGTGCCATTGCCCTCACCCGTGCGGTTCTGGGCGAAAAACTCAACAAACAAGCCCTTATTGACGAACTCGCTAAAATAACCCCGGCATTCGGTCGCGGCGAAACCCTCAACATCAATGGCCGCCCGCTGCAGCTTCTGCTTGTTAAGAACCCCAGCGGATTCCGCCTCTCACTCGCCAGCGCAAGCGCAGACGACTACGCCACCATGATCACCATCAACGACCAATACGCAGACGGCCGTGATGTCTCATGGCTATGGGACGTAGACTTCGACTCACTGAGCGACACCGGTGTAGACATGGTCTCAGGGGTACGCGCCTGGGACATGGCGCTGCGCCTCGAACACGACGGTGTACGAGTGGATGACGTCAACGAAAACCTCAGCGAAGCCCTCAGGAAATTCATCACCACCAGCGGCGACGCACCCATGCGAATCTTCTGCACCTACACCGCAATGCTCGCCCTACGCGAAGAGCTCACCAAATTCACCGACGTCGAAAGGGTTTCGTAATGACCCACACCATTGCAGGAGAACCGGTTTCAAGCCCTAATAACGGCAAAACCCTGCGCATTCTTCAGCTATACCCCAAAGATATGAACATCTACGGGGACTGGGGAAACACCCTAGCGCTGGCACGCCGCGCACACGCCCACGGGTTCGACGTTGAAATTCTCGACTACAACCCCGGAGATACCTTCCCCGACGACGTCGATATTATTATCGGAGGCGGCGGCCAAGACTCCGGACAAACCGTAATTCAAGAAGACCTGCACGCCATAGGAGCTAAGCTCAAAAAGAATGCAGAAGACGGCATGCCCATGCTCGTGATCTGCGGGCTCTACCAGCTCTTCGGCAAAGAATTCCGCACCCACGAAGGCGAAACCCTCAAAGGTATTAACATCTTTGATGCCTACACGGTCGGCGGCAACGAACGTCTGATTGGCAACATCGTTGAAGACTCACAAGAATTCGGCACCATCGTGGGATTTGAAAACCACTCGGGACTAACCTACCTCGGCGCAGGATGCGAGCCCTTGGCAACCGTGACCAAAGGCGTAGGGAACAACTCGACAGATCATCATGAAGGCGCTCGCGTGCACAACGTGGTGGGTACTTACCTGCACGGTTCGCTTCTGCCGAAGAACCCGAAGATTTCGGACTATCTGATTGAGGCGGCAGCACAACGCAAATATGGGGAGTTCACCCCTGAAAAAATTGATGACTCGATGGTCGAAAAAGCGCGCGCATCCGCTATGAAACGCCCCCGCTAGGGCAGATACTCGCCACAACATCCAAACAAACCGCGGGGTGCACACCAAAACTTTGACGGTATGCACCCCGCGAAACGCAGGTATGAAACTATCCGAGAACCGCGCGAAACCGGTATAGTGTAAAAGTATTGTGACGTGGCAACAGGGCAAGTACGCCGCCACGGGCGAAGAAGAGACAAGGGAGATACGAATGTCGGGTCACTCTAAATGGGCCACTACAAAGCATAAGAAAGCCGCAATTGACGCTAAGCGCGCGAAGGCTTTCGCAAAATTCATTAAAGCTATTGAAGTTGCGGCTCGTATGGGCGGCGCAGATATTTCTGGTAACCCCGCACTCGACCTAGCCGTCTCCAAAGCAAAGAAAAACTCTGTACCCAACGACAACATTGATCGCGCTATTAAGCGTGGCGCTGGGCTCACCGGTGAAACCATCGACTACACCGAGATCCTATACGAAGCTCGCGGGCCCCAGGGCACCGCGCTCTACATCGAGTGCCTTACCGACAACCGTAACCGTGCGGCGTCAGATGTTCGCCTGGCAGTCACCCGTAACGGCGGCACCATGGCAGATCAAGGTTCGGTCGCCTTCCTCTTTGAACGCAAGGGCGTTGCCGAAGTTACCAAGACCGACGGTCTGACCGAAGACGATGTTCTTATGGCTGTGCTTGACGCAGGCGCCGAAGAAGTACTCGACGAAGGCGATGTCTTCACGGTTGTATCCGCTCCCACTGACCTGCCTGAAATCCGCAAAGCGCTGGATGAAGCGGAACTTGATTACAACAACGACGACCCCGTATTCCGCCCCACCATGCAGGTAGACCTCGACCTCGAAGGCGCTAAGAAATTCCTCAAACTTGCAGACGCCATCGAAGAACTCGACGACGTGCAGAACGTATACTCTAACGCCAACGTCTCTGCTGACGTCATGGAACAGCTAGAGGCAGAGTAAAAGCCTTTTAACCTCATGCCCGAGCACGGTTACAATGCGGTGCCAGACACCGGCATCGCAGCCACTCGGGCATGAACTATATACACAGCGCAGCCAGCGCAACAACGAAAGAGGACCATGAACGCATCTACGCAAGAAAACCATCCTCTTCGCAATGAGCCGCGCTCTGCTGGCGCCACCCGCATTATGGGTGTAGATCCGGGGCTTACCCGCTGTGGGCTTAGCATGATTGACATGACCGCCAACCGCAAAGCCAGCTTCATCAATGTGGGGATCGCGGGAACCGCCGCCGCTGAGCCTCTTGATGAGCGTATTCTGCGGATTTTTACCGTGACGCAAACCTGGCTTGATACCTATCAACCTGATGCTCTTGCTATTGAACGCATTTTTGCGCAGGAGCAGGTCAATACGGTGATTGGTACAGCCCATGCCTCTGGGGCGGTTATTTCTGCCGCAGCAGTACGCGGCATTCCGGTCTTCTTTCATACGCCTTCTGAAGTAAAAGCCGCCGTTACCGGCTCGGGGCGTGCAGATAAAGCCTCGGTTGGTCGTATGGTTACCAAGATTTTGGGGCTGGAAAAAATTCCTAAACCCGCCGATGCGGCAGACGCCCTAGCGATTGCAATCTGTCATGGCTGGCGCGGTGGCGGCATTGGTTCTGGCATTAATATGTCAGCGAATACGCAGACTCACCAGGGATCACGCCCAGTGCGTGCACAGCATGCGAAGCTGACACCGGCACAACGAATCTGGCTTGAAGCTGAGGCAAAGACACGACGCTAAACTTATATCGGAAATATTTTCGATAAAGATTGCTATAAACTGTACATTCAGAAAAATATTCTAATATACTGGATGATGGCACCCACGTTGGTAGGGTCCGCAAGGTAACAAGAGAGGGAAAAGATGATTGCGTCGTTAACGGGGCATGTAACCCATGTAGGGCTAGAGAGTGCAATTCTTGACGTCAATGGGTTTGGTATGCTCGTTCGGGCTACAGCACGTACCCTCTCAAATCTGCGCACGGGATCCACTGCAACCTTGTTGACCTCTATGATCGTGCGCGAAGACTCTATGACTCTCTACGGGTTTGCAGAACCTGCAGAGCGAGAGGTCTTTGAGATGATGCTCTCGGTTTCGGGGATTGGTCCGCGTATTGCCCTTGCCGTCTTGAGCGTGCATACTGCTACCGAGGTTGAGCGAGCCGTTGCAACCGGCGACGATAAAGCCTTTACCAAAGTTCCGGGGATCGGGCCGAAAAGTGCGCGGCGCATTGTGTTAGAACTGGCTGGTAAACTCATTTTGAGTGAAGGTCAGGCCGAAGAAAACGCTCCCGCCCAGGGCATCGCGTGGAAGCCTCAGGTTATGGATGCGCTCACCTCTTTAGGATGGAGCGAAAAAGACGCAGATGCCGCAATCGACGCTTACGTGCAGCATAACCCAGATGCAGAAAAGGAAGCCGTGAGCGTTGCCCTGCGAGGGGTACTTGCCTCTCTGGGGGCACAGAATACGGTGGGGCGGCATTAGCGGTACGCCAGTACCGTAGGCTAAGAAGACTTGGTGTTCTCTTCCATAAAGGACGATATTGTGACTCAGAATCCATACGATAACGCTACATCCGGTGGGTATGCGCCAGGGCAGGTTCCTGGGCAGCGTCTGGTTGCAATGGAAGAAGAACCTGAAGAGAAAATGATTGAGGCGGCGCTGCGCCCTAAATCGCTTGACGACTTCGTGGGGCAAAAGCGTGTGCGTCAACAGCTTTCCCTTGTGCTCGAAGCCTCGAAAATGCGTGGGCGCAGTGCCGACCATGTGTTGCTTTCCGGTCCTCCCGGGCTGGGCAAAACCACCCTGGCAATGATTATTGCCGCTGAGATGGAGGCACCGCTTCGTATTACCTCCGGGCCAGCGATTCAACATTCGGGTGATTTGGCTGCGATTCTGTCTTCGCTCACACCGGGCGAGGTACTTTTTCTTGACGAAATACACCGTATGAGCCGCCCGGCAGAAGAAATGCTCTATATGGCGATGGAAGATTTTCGTGTGGATATTGTGGTTGGCAAAGGTGCCGGAGCAACTTCGATTCCACTTGAGCTTCCTCAATTTACGTTGGTGGGTGCCACAACCCGGGCAGGCCTGCTTCCCGGTCCGCTGCGTGACCGTTTTGGTTTTACCGGGCACCTTGAGTTCTATTCTGTGCCTGAGTTAGAACTTGTACTTCGCCGAAGCGCCGGTTTGATGGATATGCGTATCACAAGTGAAGGATATGCCGAGATCGCCGGTCGTTCGCGCGGAACCCCGCGTATCGCAAACCGTTTGCTGCGCCGTGTGCGAGACTGGGCACTCGTCAATGATGTTCACGATATCAACTCTCATGATGCCGCGACCGCCCTTGATATGTATGAGGTGGATGCGCGCGGCCTCGACCGTCTAGATCGCGCCGTTTTAGAGTCTCTTATCCACAAATTCGGTGGGGGACCGGTGGGCCTTTCAACTCTAGCCATCGCGGTGGGGGAAGAAACCGAAACTGTAGAAACTGTCGCTGAACCATATCTGGTGCGTGAGGGTCTCATTGGTCGCACTCCGCGCGGGCGCGTAGCACTGCCTGCCGCCTGGGAGCATTTGGGGCTTGAGGCACCTGAAATTAGCCTCTAGTACTCGCTGTTGCTCAGCGAGATCGGAGACTAGGTACAGGCACTGTCTTTGTCGGGATATACCTTTGTGTGGGGTATAAGCTAAAAGTGGTGCGTTAGCTATCCGCATAAAAGGTGCCCGAGCATTGTCAAAACGGCGAATAATGCTTGAGAAAATCTACACGCAGATCATGAAACGAGTAGGGAAACACAACCCTCTCGCGTAGGATGGATAGGTAGTGCACAGATAAAACGTCAAAATATCCGTAGGAATTACCAACCTGCGGCGGTGGGCTTGCGCCTACGGAGAGGAAACATATGGACGTCAATTCGCTTATGATGATTCTTGTCGTCGTCTTTGCTGGGTTTTTAATTTACAGCAGTTTTAGGCGGCAGAAGCGTCAGTTCCAAGCGCTGCGGGATATGATCGCTTCGCTTAAACCCGGGGACGAAGTCATGACACGTGGGGGTCTATACGGCAAAATTGTCTCCGTTGATGCTGAGGCGCAGAAAGCCAAACTTGAGATTGCTCAAGGCACCGTCATCACCATTAACCCACACTCGATTGCGCAGGTTATTACGGCTGCTGAAGATTCTGCCGAAGGTGCTGGCGCATCCGAAGAAACAAGCTCTGACGTTTCAGAGACCAAAGAATAACTGGTCAAGGAGTTTCGCCGCTAAAAGGGGGAGCTCCTTATCTCATGCACATAAGAATATCTAGAACATAGAACTAGTAAGGGGCACATATGGCTAGGCGTTCACCGCTTGCAGCCGCGCGAGGCGCCCTCGTCTCGATGGTTTTGCTCATGATCCTTATGGCCGCTGGTATTTTCGGTACCACGCAAGCCGGTGGGTCGTGGGGAGCAAAACTAGCACTTGATTTATCTGGTGGTACCCAGATGATCCTCTCACCCAAAGTGAACGGGTCGAACGACACCAACGTTAGCCAGGAGCAGCTGAAACAGGCCGTTGAAATTATTCGTCAGCGCGTTGACGGTGCAGGCGTTTCGGAGGCAGAAGTTACAACGTCTTTCGGCTCCGGAAACAACGTTGTGGTTTCGGTTCCTGGAAATATCAGCCCAGAAACCCGTGAGCTTATTCAGGCATCCGCCAACATGACCTTCCGCGCGGTGCTGCAATCCTCATCGCCCGGTACAGCAGTACCTGAGGAATCACGCACTCCTGACGATAAACTCCCAAAGCCTACCGCAGAGCCACAGGAGGATAACGGTTCAGATACCAACTGGATTACTCCCGAGCTTTATAAAGAGTTTGAGGCTAAAGATTGCTCCGCGGGCAATAATGAAGAAGCGGAAGCGGCAGACCCCAAGAAAGCTATCGTGGCGTGCTCTACCGATGGCAACGAGAAATTCATTTTGGGCCCGGTAGAACTCAATGGTAACGATATTTCGACAGCAAGTCACTCGCAAGAAACTAGCGGGCAGGGCATTAACACCGGTCGCTGGACCGTGAATATTGAGTTCAAAGATGATTCGTCTAAATCGGCACGTGAAACTTTTAAGAACGTGACGGCCCGTTTGAACGCTATTCGCGGTCAGAACCCGAACGACCCCCGCAGCCGTTTCGCTATTATGCTCGACGGCAAGGTTTTGTCGTCGCCCGTCTCGCAGGCGGTTATCGCGGACGGCAAGCCGCAGATTACCGGTAACTTCTCAGAGCAGGAGGCTAAAAACCTTGCCGATCAGCTGAAGTACGGTGCTCTTCCGATTAGTTTCTCTATTCAGTCAGAGCAGCAGATCTCTGCAACTTTGGGCGCAGAACAGCTTAAAGTGGGTATTCTGACCGGTCTGATTGGTCTGCTTTTGGTCTTCGTGTACTCACTGTTCCAGTACCGTCTGCTCGGGTTTGTGACAATGGCTTCTTTGGTAGTTGCGGGCATTATCTCGTATGAGGCCATTGTGCTTTTGGGATGGGCCCTAAACTATCGCCTCTCCCTGGCGGGTGTTGCTGGTTTGATTGTGGCAATTGGCGCGACAGCAGACTCCTTCATTGTGTATTTCGAGCGTATTCGTGATGAGATTCGTGCCGGACGTACAATACCGGCGGCTGTCAGTCACGGGTGGAAGCGAGCGTCCCGAACTATCCTGGCTTCTAAAGCTGTAAACCTTCTGGCGGCAGTAGTGCTGTATGTGGTCTCGGTTGGTTCGGTGAAGGGTTTCGCATTTACCTTGGGTCTTACCGCGATCGCAGACCTGGTTGTGGTGTATCTCTTCACCCACCCCGCGCTTACTCTGCTTGCAAATACACGATACTTTGGCGAGGGGCACCGCCATTCCGGGCTTTCACCGGAATCCTTGGGGGCAGCGCCCCTATACCGAGGCGCCGGTCGTTTCCGCTCGTCAAAGGAATCTACACTCAGTATTGCGGAGCGTCGACGTGCTGAGCGCGCCGCCACTGCTGAAGAAGCAACAAATGATGAGAAGGAGGCGTAATCATGGCTGCTGAAGTTAAGCCTAATGTTTTTGCGCGCTTCGGTAATGACCTGCACTCGGGTGCTCGGTCTTATCCTTTCATCGGCAAGCGCCGCCTCTGGCTCTTACTTGCGGTTCTGTTGATGGTGGTATCTGTTGCCATACCGCTTGTAAGCGGTGGATTTAACCTGGGTATTGATTTCCGTGGCGGCTCGGAATTTGTGGTATCTCGAACCACCCACACTGAGGTATCTGAGGGCGAAAACGCCGTGAAAGAGCATGCACCCTCGGCATCGGATGTGCGTGTTACAAATATTGCCCCCGGAACTATCCGAGCTCAAATGAGCAAGCTCTCTGATAACGAAACCCTCAGTGTTAAGAAAGCTCTGCAAGATGCTTATGGTGTGAGCGAGAACGACGTAACCTCTTCTTACGTTGGTCCTACCTGGGGCGAAGATGTAACTCGCCAGGCATTCTTCGGGTTGATAGTGTTCGTGATCCTTGCACTGATCGGCATGGCGTTCTATTTCCGCACGTGGAAGATGTCGCTGGCCTCTATAGCCGGGTTGCTTTTTACCGTAGTTGTTACGGTAGGAATTTACGCGGCTCTCGGATTCGAGATTACCCCGAGTGCGATCATCGGTTTTTTGACGATCTTGAGCTACTCACTGTACGACTCGGTGGTGGTTTTCGATAAGATCCGTGAGAACACCGAGGATGCTTTCTCCCGTAAAGACAGGACATTTGCGGAAGACATTAACCTTGCGGTGAACCAGACGCTAGTGCGTTCAATTAACACCGCTATTGTTGGTGTTCTTCCGGTGGGTTCGATCCTCTTTATCGGCGCGTTTATGCTGGGCGCCGGTACTCTGCAAGATCTCTCACTGTCATTGTTCGTCGGTATTCTGGTCGGCATGGTCGGTACACTCTTCGTATCGGCGCCGCTTTATGGAACCCTACGTTTGGGCGAGCGGAAGATTCTCGCCCACACACGTAAGGTTGAGGAATACCGCGCGAGTGGTCAGGCAGAGGCGGATGCCGCATCTGAGGATGACGATGATAAACCGCGTAAACGCCGTAAACCGAGTTTTGAAGTCAACGTTATAAACGCAGACCAATAACTTGACTGGGGCATATAAGTGAATAATCATAGGGGGCGTTCTCACAAGAGCGCCCCCTATGGTTTATGTAACACCTACAATAAATCTTGAAAGTTTCACTACATGAGTTTGCCGCATTTGCACAACAGTGAGTAGGATAAATAAACACATGAGAGTCTCACTCAAGATATCGTAATATCGCAGGTTTTATGGTGATGCGTGGGTCGACGATGATTCTCAATACGTGGAGGGCACGAGGAAGAAGGCAGAAAGATGAGCGCAGCAGGATCTCCCGTAATCCCCGATAACGAAGGCGGCATGCAGACGCAGCCGCCTAAGAAAATTGTGCGTGGCTCTCACCGTGTGATGGCGGCATCCGGACGTGTGCCTAACCGTTTGGTTTTTGGTCGCCGCATGCTTTCAACATCTGGGGGAGCCAACGAAAGTGCGTCTGTACGTTTCTCACCGCTTTTAGCGCCTGTTGTACGCGCCGTGCGGAAATATCACCCCGATGAAGATATTCAAGTTCTGCAGCGTGCCTTTGAAATAGCGAATAAATATCACGAAGGTCAAAAGCGTAAAAGTGGCGATCCGTATATTACCCACCCCGTTGCCGTGACCGCGATTCTTGCTGAAATGGGCGCGACCGGTCCTGTCTTGGCAGCGGGGCTTCTGCATGACACAGTCGAAGACACCGAATACACCATGGAAGAGCTCACAGAAGAGTTCGGCGAAGAGGTTGCTTACCTTGTTGATGGTGTGACAAAGCTCGACAAAATGACCTATGGCGAGCACGCATCCATCGAGACTATTCGCAAACTCGTGCTATCGATGAGTAAAGATATTCGCGTGCTTCTTATCAAACTTGCCGACCGTCTGCACAATGCACGTACTTGGCGTTTTGTAGCCACAGGGTCGGCGGCGCGAAAAGCCGAAGAAACTCTTAAAATTTATGCTCCGCTGGCCCATCGCCTGGGACTCAACACCATCAAGTGGGAGCTTGAGGATCTATCCTTCGCCGCGATGAGCCCCGAAATATATGCCGAAATCGTGCGTATGGTGGGGGAGCGTACCCCTAAACTTGAAAAATTTCTTGATGAATCACGC
Source organism: Rothia sp. HMSC08A08 (assembly GCF_001808385.1). Lineage (NCBI taxonomy): Bacteria > Bacillati > Actinomycetota > Actinomycetes > Micrococcales > Micrococcaceae > Rothia > Rothia sp. HMSC08A08. The sequence continues at coordinate 163,144 of NZ_KV793078.1, read as the reverse complement.
AGCAAAATTACAGAGCGTTTAGACTCGGTGGGGCTTGAAGCTACGGTGACGGGCCGCCCGAAGCATTACTATTCCATTCATCAAAAAATGAAAACCAAAGGGCGTAGTTTTGACGAGATTAACGATATTCTCGCGGTGCGCATTATGGTCGAAACGGATGAACAATGTTACACCGTTTTAGGGCATATACTTTCACTCTGGCCCGCTATGCCGGGGCGTTTCAAAGATTATATTAAGAATCCTAAAAATAACAATTATCAATCATTACATTTGACGGTTTATGGGCCGGGTAATTTACCGTTGGAAATTCAAATCCGCACCTATAAGATGCATGAGGAAGCGGAATACGGTGTTGCCGCGCACTGGCGATATAAAGCGGCTTCGCGGGGTGAGAAAATAACCCAGCAGAAACACGAGCCGGGGGCGCATACCTCCGCCATGAATGTGGGGATTTTGCAGTCTATTGCCGAAATCTCCAATTCCAACCCTGAGTCAGATAAATTCTATGAGTCTTTGGCAGAAACTCTCGATACCGATGAAATCGTGGTGCTCACCCCCGACGGTGAAGCAATTGCTCTTCCCGCCGGGTCAACTCCTGTGGATTTCGCTTATGCTATTCACTCTGAAGTGGGGGATCGTACCGTTGGCGCTAAGGTGAATGGGCGCCTAGTGCCACTTCATACAGTGCTGCCCACGGGTTCAACAGTCGAAATTACGACCACCAAAAATGAGGACGCTGGCCCCAGCGAGGACTGGCTCAAATTCGTGCGTTCATCGCGAGCGCGAACAAAGATTCGTCAGCATTTCGCAAAAGAACGCCGTCTTGAGGCGCTGGATCGCGGGCGTGAAGCTCTCACTAAGAGCATGCGCAATAATGAGCTGCCGCTGCAGAAGATGATGAGCCCAGAGCTCATGACGCAGGTAGCTCAACAGCTGCACAAGAATGACGTTGCAACGCTGTACCGAGCAATTGGTGAGAACGAAATATCGCCAAAGCAGGTGATTGACTCTCTTGTCGAGCTCTATAATGGCGACCAGATTGAAGAATCTGAGGTTGAGGTTAGCGACTTTGATGAGACCCTGCTTAAGCAGACTCACCGTGCTGTCAGCGATAACGGCGTGGTCGTTCCAGGTGCTGAGGGCGTGCTGACGAAGATTGCGCGATGCTGCACACCGGTTCCGCCCGATGACATTATTGGCATGGTGACTCGGTATAACGGTATTTCAGTACATAGGCGCGACTGCCCCAATATGCGTAATGCTGATGATGAACCCCGTATTACCACGGTGGAGTGGGCTTCCTCACCTGATGCCATGTACCGCGTGCAGATTCAGGTGGAGGGTCTGGACCGTAAGGGTCTGCTCAGCGACCTCATCCGAGCTATTTCAGAGGCCGGAGTAAGTATTCTGGATGCGCGCGTGCACACCTCTGAGGATCGTACTGTCATCGACCGGTTTGCGGTTGAGCTAGGGGACAGGTTTATGCTGGAGCATGTCTTGAACGTTGTGCGCAACGTTGCGGGCGTCTATAAGGCGTATCGTCTCACCGGTGCCAAGCCAGCGGCTGCATAGTCTTACAGTAGGTGCGTGAAAATATCTGCTCAGAGTGTGTAAAGCGTGTAAGCAGGGCATAGCTTGGCAGATAAACACAAAAATTCCGGGGTCTCCCGATTGGGAACACCCCGGAATTTTTGTACCTTCGTAAGAAAGGAAGGAACAAGCTTTAGGCGTTGAAACCTTCAAGGGTTGCCGCCCAGGCGCGGCGCGCCTCCAAAGCCTCCTGCGCCTTGGCGATCTTCTTAGCATCGCCGGAGGCCTGTGCTGCCTGTAGCTCAGACTCAAGCTCGGCGAGCGAATCCTGGATCTGGGTGAGCAGCGAGTTTGCGCGGGCTGCCTTAGCGGGATCGTTCTTCTTCCATTTAGCGGCTTCTGCACCGTTGATTTCATCCTGAATCTTACGAAGTTCAGAATCTATACGGCGCAAATCTGCGCGCGGAACTCGACCGGCTGCATCCCAACGATCAAGGATCTTCTCAAAAGCCTTTTTAGCGGCAGAAATGTCGGTTACCGGCAACAGGGCGCGAGCTTCAACTAGCAGAGCCTCTTTAACCTTGAGATTCTCGGCATATGCTTCGTCCTGTTGTGCTTCGGCGGCGTTGCGGGCATCAAAGAAGACATCCTGAGCGGCACGGAAACGCGCCCACAGTTTATCGTCCTCACGGCGAGAACCGCGCGGAACTTCCTTCCAAGCACGCATCAACTTGCCGTATTCACGTGAGGTCTCAGACCAATCGGTTGAAGAAGACAGCTGTTCAGCGCGAGCGATCAGCTCTTCCTTCGCGCGTTTGATGCGGGCGTTACGGTCGTCAAGCTGCGAGAAATGCGCCCGACGGTTGCGGTCGAAGGTGGTGCGGGCGGCGCGGAATCGTTTCCACAGCTCGTCTTCAACTGATTTCGCCAAATGAATTTCACGCTGGGCTTGTTTCCACGCATCGAAGAGTTCGTTCATACGGGCGTGAGAATTCTTCCAATGGATTTTCTCAACATCCTGAGCCGCAATCTGCTCAGCCTCAGCAACGATCTCTTCGCGCGCCGCCAGAGCACGTTCACGGTTCTCGGCACGTTCCTGCTGCTGAGCCTCGCCCAGCTTAATAATGCGTTCGTTCAATGCGGACAGGCGCTCCTGCAAGCTTGCGTAATCGCCCACCATATTGCGCACACCAATTTGCGCACCGATGGAGGTGATACCCTTTTGCAGATCTGCCGCCGGGGAATTATTCTCGACACGCGATTCGAGCAGAGAGACCTGTGCCTCAACGTTCTCGAACTTGCGGGCGAAATATGCCAGAGCTTCTTCTTCGGAGGCACCGGGCAACTGCCCTACGGCGTACTCTTCACCCTCAACAATCACAAAAACATGACCGTCATCGGATACACGACCAAACTTACGTGCCTGCTCAAGGTTTACCTGGGTGTCGTCGGATTTAATAGTCACCGCTATAACTCTCATTCACTAGGGGCATGAAAAACCAATCGGAAGAATAGGCTCTATGTCATGCCGGGGAAACGTCTCATGGCTATAGGTCGAAACATATAGCGCATCTATACAGCATAGCGGGTGTATACAGTTTATACATCCTATAGCGGCATGTGACGCGCCAGAATAGGCGCGAAGTTTTGCGGTTCGCTGTGGGCGCATCCTTGCTATCATTAAAAGGCTGTGCGCGTCACATAATATGGCGCACATCTGATACCACGATTTCAAGGAGAGAAGCATATGGCTCGTAAGGCATCGCTGTCTGGTTTTCCGGAGTATTTACCGGCTGAACGACTTGTTGAGAACTATGTTCTTGACACTCTGCGTAAGACCTTCGAGCTTCACGGTTTTTCTTCGATTGAGACCCGTTCGGTTGAGACTATTGAGCAGCTTCTTCGCAAGGGTGATATTGATAAGGAAGTTTACTCGGTCTCTCGCCTGTTGGATGATAACGCCACTAAAGCTAAAGAAAAACTTGCTCTGCATTTCGATCTGACCGTGCCTTTCGCGCGGTACGTCGTTGAAAACGCCGGGTATCTGAATTTCCCATTCTCTCGATACCAGATTCAGAAAGTTTGGCGCGGCGAGCGCCCACAAGAAGGGCGTGCACGTGAGTTTACCCAGGCTGATATTGATGTTGTGGGTGATGGTGAACTGCCTTTCCGCTACGATGTAACCCTCGCTCTCGTTGTCGTGGATGCACTCTCAAAACTTCCTATTCCCGATTTCAAACTTCGGGTGAACAACCGCAAGCTTGCTGAGGGCTTTTATCTTGGGCTGGGACTTACCGATACAGCCGCGGTGCTGCGTTCCATTGACAAACTTGAAAAAATTGGCGCGGATGCGGTGGCGCAGGAACTTCAGCGTGAGGTTGGCGCCTCTGAAGAGCAGGCTCAGGCAGCCCTAGAGCTTGCGCAGATTCGTACCGAGGATTCATCTTTTGCGGCTCAGGTCCGTGAACTCGCTGAGCGGTACAAGGTTGGGCATGAACTTCTTGATCGAGGTGTTACAGAGCTTGCCGAAGTTATCGATGAGGCTGCCCGCCGCGCTCCCGGAAAAGTTCTTGCCGATCTATCTATCGCACGCGGGCTGGATTATTACACCGGTACTGTCTATGAGACTGTGCTCGTGGGACATGAATCTTTGGGGTCGATTTGCTCGGGCGGTCGGTACGAGTCGCTGGCCTCGAACGGGAAGAAAACCTATCCCGGAGTCGGGCTGTCAATTGGGGTAACCCGCTTGGTGGCGCGCATCCTCTCGCAGGGGTTTGCGCAGGCTACCCGTAAGGTTCCCTCTGCGGTATTTATCGCCCTCACTAATGATGAAGGCTGGTCTGCCGCTAACGATGTTGCTGATGCACTCCGGTCGCGTGGTATCGCCTGTGAAGTTTCGGCGAATGCAGCCAAATTCGGTAAGCAAATCAAATATGCTGAAAAACGCGGTATTCCCTTCGTATGGTTTATTTCGACGGAGGATGACGGCAAGCTGGCGCACGAGGTCAAGGATATCCGTTCGGGGGAACAAGTTGCTGCGGACCCCGCGAGCTGGATGCCGCCAGAAGAAGACCTGAACGTGCGTGTAGTGCCTGCCGAGAGCATCAGCTCATAAAATATTGAGGGTGTCGCCACACTATAGTGAGTGGCGGCATTACAATGGGAAAATGCGCACGCAGTGTGCGTATCTTAAAAATCAAGCGCATGCACCCGGCTACTGTCTATAGTCGTGAGGTGCCTGCAATGAAAGGAATGCAGTGCTTCGCACCCATACCAATGGCGAGCTCACCGCCGCCAACATCGGAGAAACCGTAACCCTCACCGGCTGGGTAGCTCGTCGTCGTGACCACGGCGGCGTAGCTTTCGTCGATTTGCGTGATCGCGCGGGCGTTACCCAGTGCGTGTTCCATAACGAAGATGATTTTGAACACCTACGCAATGAATACGTTCTGCGTGTAACCGGTCAGGTGACCAAGCGCCCTGAGGGAAATGAAAACCCGAATCTTGCAACCGGTGAAATTGAGGTTGAAGTTTCTGCGGTCGAGGTTCTCAATACTGCGGCACCGCTTCCATTCCAGATTGACGAGCATGTTGAGGTTGGTGAAGAGGCGCGTCTGCGCTACCGTTACCTCGATCTTCGCCGCCCCGAACCCGCTCGCATCATGCGCCTGCGTTCCGACGCTAACCGCGCGGCACGCAACCTGCTTGCTGATGACGGTTATCTAGAGATTGAAACCCCCACTCTTACCCGATCAACGCCCGAAGGTGCCCGTGACTTCCTGGTTCCTGCGCGTTTGGCACCTGGTTCTTGGTATGCGTTGCCGCAGTCACCTCAGCTGTTTAAACAGCTCCTGCAGGTGGGCGGCATTGAAAAGTACTACCAGATTGCCCGATGCTACCGCGATGAGGACTTCCGCGCGGACCGTCAGCCTGAGTTCACTCAGCTCGATATTGAGGCATCCTTCGTAGATCAGGATGACATTATTGACCTAGGCGAACGCATTGTCGAGGCTGTCTGGAACCTGATTGATGTGCATATTCCCCGTCCTATTCGCCGTATGACCTATACCGAAGCGATGGAGAAATACGGTACCGACAAGCCAGATCTGCGTTTTGGTCTTGAGTTGACCGAACTTACCGATTACTTTGCCAACACCACTTTCCGTGTGTTTAAGGCTCCCTACGTGGGTGCCGTGGTGATGCCTGGCGGTGCTTCTCAGCCGCGCCGCACCCTGGATGCATGGCAGGAATGGGCAAAGCAGCGCGGTGCGAAAGGTCTGGCCTATGTACTCGTGCAGGAAGACGGCGAACTGACTGGTCCTGTTGCGAAGAACATCACCGATGAGGAACGTGCAGGTCTTGCTGCAGCAACCGGCGCCAACCCCGGGGACTGCATCTTCTTCGCCGCCGGTGAAGCTAAACAGGCGCGTGCTCTGCTAGGCGCTGCCCGTGTTGAGATCGGCCACCGTACCGGCCTTATCAAGGACGGCGAGTGGTCGTTCCTGTGGGTAGTAGATGCGCCTCTCTTCGAGTCTGCCGCAGAGGCCACCGAGTCAGGAGATGTCGCGCTGGGGCACTCAGCATGGACTGCCGTGCACCACGCCTTTACGGCGCCAAAACCCGAGTTCTTGGATACCTTCGACAAGGATCCCGGTTCGGCGCTGGCATACGCCTACGATATTGTCTGCAATGGTAACGAGATCGGTGGCGGTTCTATCCGTATCCACCGCCGTGACGTGCAGGAACGTGTTTTTGCGGTCATGGGAATTGGCGAGGAAGAAGCACAGGAGAAGTTCGGCTTCTTGCTGGACGCCTTCAAGTACGGCGCACCTCCGATGGGCGGTATTGCATTCGGATGGGATCGCATTATCTCGCTTCTTGCGAGGGTAGATTCAATTCGCGAGGTTATTGCCTTCCCGAAGACCGGTAACGGCTATGACCCGCTGACTGCCGCACCCGCGCCGATCACGCCGCAGCAGCGCAAGGAAGCAGGCGTTGATTTCAAGCCGAAGAAGAAGGATGAAGACGAGAAGTAGTTCTTACTTGAAAATTCCTGCGTGTGAGCGCTGAGAGGAAAGCGGGCTGTAGATACACCAAGGTGTATATGCAGCCCGCTTTCGTCGTTTCGGCGCGCATTCGTGTATGGGTTAGCTATTCTGGAAAGAGTCCCCGTACGAAAGGCATGAACCTATGCGCATCCTCATGACAGGCGCCAGTGGCAGCGGCAAAACCACATTTGCCGGAAGACTTGGTGCGATTTTAGGCATACCGCATACCGAAATGGATTCTTTGCATTGGGGCGAGAACTGGACGCCCCGCCCCAGTTTTGAAGCAGATGTGGATGAGCTCGCGGCGCAGGATTCGTGGATTACAGAATGGCAGTATTCGCAGGTACGTGAGCGTCTTCTAGAGCGTGCTGATACCGTCATTTACCTGCATTATCCGAGATGGTTTGTTGAGCAGCGGGTTATTCGAAGAACCCTGCACCGAGCAGTGACTCGTGAAGAACTTTGGGCCGGAAATACTGAGCCGCCTCTGTGGAGCGTTTTTACCGACCCCGAAAATATGATTCGCTACACCTGGAGCAGCTACCCTAAATATGCGCCTCTGATGGCCGAAGCACGCAGAAATCACCCTGACAAACGATATATCGAATTCCGAACACCCCGTGAAGCAGAGAAATTTCTGCAAGCGGTACAGCTTCGCGGAAGTATCTGAACGTCTTATAAACATCGAAAGGCAGAGCATACCCATGCGAGTTATTTTGCAGCGTGTAAGCCGCGCATCCGTGCGTGTAGAGAATAAAATCGTTGGGGCGATTGAAGAAACCGGGTATCTTGCACTCGTCGGTATTACCCATGAGGACGGCGAGGCCCAACTGGCGAAAATGGCGGATAAGACCGCTAACCTGCGCCTTTTTGATGGCGAAAAATCCGCGCTTGAGGTTGATGCGCCCGTTCTCGCCGTTAGTCAATTCACGCTCTACGGAGATGCGAAAAAAGGCAGGCGCCCGTCGTGGTCGAAAGCGGCTCCGGGCGCTGTCAGCGAGCCGCTTTTTGAGGCTTTTGTCCAGAAGCTCCGCGCTATCGGGCTCCGTGTTGAAACAGGAGTTTTCGGCGCCGATATGCAGGTTGAACTCGTTAATGACGGGCCGGTAACCCTCATTCTCGATAGCGAAACCCTCTAGATACCGCATGTACGCACGGTAGAGTTGAAACATGGCAGATTCGCTTTTTGACCTTGACCTTCCAGACGACGAAGATCGCGTAAAATTTACGTCCGCACCGTCTTCACGTACCGCATCCCAAGCGCCCTTGGCAGTACGTATGCGCCCGCGTCACGTCGATGAAGTTTTTGGACAAGCCCATCTGCTGACCCCAGGGTCTCCACTTCGTGTGCTTGCCGGTGCCGATAAGTCTGGACCAGCAGGACCTTCGTCTGTTATTTTGTACGGCCCTCCCGGCACCGGGAAAACCACATTGGCGCATGTCATCGCACGTGCGCCGGGGCGTAAATTCGTCGAACTTTCCGCTATCACCGCCGGAGTTAAAGACGTTCGCGCCGTTATGGACCAAGCACTTTTAGACCGTGACATGTACGGCACCACAACAGTGCTTTTTCTTGACGAGATTCACCGGTTTACAAAGGCTCAACAAGATGCGCTGCTGCCCGGAGTCGAAAACCGCTGGGTTATTCTTGTGGCGGCAACGACGGAAAACCCCTCGTTCAGCGTGATTTCGCCTCTTCTTTCACGTTCACTTTTGCTTCGAGTGCATTCTTTGGAGCCAGCCGATATTGAGTCTTTAATTAACCGAGCGCTCGAAGACCCCCGCGGGTTCAAGGGTGCTGCTGTGATTGATGAAGATGCTCGTGCCCACCTTGCCGCAGTCTCCGGTGGCGATGCACGCCGCTCGCTGACTTCTTTAGAAGCGGCCGCCGCCATAGCCTTCAGCGAGCATGAACAGGTCGAATCCCCGGACGAGAACGCGGAATCTGGGGGAGAGGTAAACCCTAGAGAACCCGTGCGCATTACTCTGGCACATGCCCAGGAAGCCGTTGACCGGGCTGCCGTTCGCTACGATAAAGGCGGCGATCAGCACTACGACGTGATTAGCGCCTTCATTAAATCTATACGCGGTTCCGATGCTGATGCCGCCGTCCACTATCTAGCGCGCATGCTCGAAGGCGGCGAAGACCCACGCTTTGTGGCGCGGCGCATTATGATTGCGGCGAGTGAAGATATCGGTCTTGCCGATCCGCAGGCGCTTCAAGTAGCGACCGCCGCCGCCCAGTCGGTGGCGTTGGTCGGCATGCCAGAGGCGCGTATTATTCTGTCGCAGGCGGTGATCTACTGTGCCTTAGCGCCCAAATCAAATGCGGCATATGTGGCTATTAATAAGGCAATAGCGGATGTACGATCTGGGCTTTCGGGGCAGGTTCCAGCTCATCTTCGAGACGCCCACTATGCGGCCGCCGCCGACTTGGGACACGGTGACGGATATATTTATGCGCACGACGAGCCGGGGCATGTGGCGGCTCAGCAGTATATGCCGGATACCTTGCGGGATAAGGTCTACTACGAGCCGACGCCATACGGATTTGAACGAACCCTGGCTGAACGGCGCGAGCGTATCCGAGAAATTCTGAATCGAGCCGATAGCTAACCGAACAGAAAAGCGGTATGCACCACCTCGGCCGTGGTGTATACCGCTAGAGTGAGATGTGATAGATAAACTCCGAATGCGCACCAGACTCTTATGAGCCCGGAAGTCGGTCGCACATCCGGTGTACTGCCTTTATTCTATGACATGGTAAAGATTCGGTAAAGGAACTTCTGTCATAAAGTTTTGAGGGAGTGTCATAATGTGTTCTTGCGCATGGTTGAGAACACAAAATTTGTGCGGTACTCAGCTAGATTCTGAATGCGAACCACGGTAGACTTGATGGGTCTGGCAGTCTCGTTATACCCACTATATAGCTCAGTATATTGTGTTCAGTGGGAATAACGCTGACGTAGTGCTGGGGTACTCTGCCCCAAACTCTCCGCCCCACCACCCGGTGCGGGTAAACCGAGGAGGCCAGCTCCAAAAAGATAAGAGCCCTTAGCGTGAATACATGGGGGTTCTGCACTATGAAAGGTAATTGTGGCTAAAAATAACCGCACCCGCCGTACCGTGCGTCAGTCCCGTGCTTTGGGCATCGCACTGACCCCGAAGGCAGAAAAGTACCTTGAGCGCCGTCCTTATGGCCCCGGTCAGCATGGTCGTGCCCGCAAGAAGGCTGATTCTAACTACGCTACCCAGCTGAAGGAAAAGCAGCGTCTGCGCGCTCAGTACAACATTCGTGAGGCACAGATGCGCCGCGCATACCTTGAAGCAAAACGTGTCGAGGGTCAGACCGGTAAGAACCTGGTTGAGCACCTTGAGACCCGTCTTGACGCTCTGGTTCTGCGTTCGGGCTTTGCTCGCACCATTGCACAGGCTCGTCAGATGGTTGTACACCGTCACATTATGGTTGACGGTGTGCGCGTGGATCGTCCTTCGTTCCGCGTCAAGCCCGGTCAGCTGATTCACGTTCACCCGAAGTCTGAGAAGACCACTCCTTTCCAGGTCGCAGCTGCGGGCGAGAACCAGGCAGTTCTGCCTGAGGTTCCGGCATACCTGAACGTCGAAATCGAGAAGCTGCACGCTAAGCTCGAACGAGCCCCCAAGCGCGAAGAGATCCCTGTGGTCTGCGATGAGCAGCTGGTTGTTGAGTACTACTCACGCCTAGCATAATCTCGAATTTTCGAGAAGGTAACCCCTACCTACGGTTCGGCTGTAGGAGGGGTTATTTTTATTGCATGATGTCTTGTGAGCTATTACCGGTTTAATAGACGGTACAACATTTATTGAAGGTGTTTACTTGCTTCGGAACCCAAAATTCAGGTCGGTGGTGTATGACTAAACCTGAGGATTATTCCTTGATGTTGCATCTTATGCATGTCTTATAGAGTTTGATGAGGGTAATAAACGTGGAATCTGAACTGTAACGAGATACCGCAGTAAGTGTAAATTTTTTATAAAACCCCTGGTAGAGCTGTATATTTTGACGACAAGCGGCGTTCAAAATGGGCATGCACAAGGTTTTTCATTTATGATGGAGTAAGCCGTGGGTACGGTTTTTCTGTGTGCTCGCTTCAAAACTTGTTTCTCGCGGGCGCTCACTGTGTTTTACTGGTTGATATAGGAAAGAGGTCGTGATGAGTGGTGGAGACATTGCAGGTCTGATAGCTGCTGGTGTTTTCGCAATTCTTGTGGCGTTACTTGCTTTACCTATTATTCGCCTGACTAAAGTTTTCGATGAACTTATCGTGACCATTCGTTCGCTCAACCAGAGCACATCACCTTTGATCGACGAAGTTACTAAAACAGTCGTTACCACGAATGAGCAGCTTGAGAAGGTAGACGGTATCACCTCTAACGTATCCGATGCTTCCGCGAACGTTTCTGCCCTGTCTTCTTTGGTGACCTCAACTGTGGGGCAGCCCCTTATTAAAGTTGCTTCGTTCTCATACGGTGTCCGTCAGGCATTCCGCGGTAAGAAGCCTGGTGACGACGATCGTGCAGCTGGTACTTCACAGGGAGGTGAACAGTAATTGGGTTTATTTCGGTCAGTTCTTCTTGTGGGAGCGGGCGCAGCGGTAGGCTATTTCGCGTCAAAACGTGCCAGCGCATCGCCCGAAAAGAAAACAGGCGCTCTTGTTCAGTACCAACAGGGTACACTCGCTCTTAACCCGGAGTCACAGGTGGGAAAGTTTTTCGATTCACCCGTTGGTAAGCCTCTTCAACCCTATGCGCTTAAAGCTGTCGAATTTGCTGCGCGTGTTCGTGAAGGCATGCAGGAAAAAGAAGCTGAACTTCATGCTAAAGTTGAGCGACAGAAACAGGATATACGTCCTGGTTCTATAGATACCTGGGACCGTCAGATGAGTGAGCAAGAAATTGCTTCCACAAATCGGGCTGCTGCCGAGCGGGAACTGCTCGACGTGGAATCGCGGATTGCCGCTACAGAGGAGGAACTTCGCTCCGCCCGCATCCAACGTGACCGAGAGCTGGGTGAAGATTTCTTTAACTAGCCGGTACTGTAACGTAGCCGTAATGACGGCATGACGAACTTGATAGATTTCGTAGAATTTCACACAGAATTGTCTAAGGAAAGCGATGCTCTCACAGGAAATTTCTAAGCGCTGGATCGAATTTTTCGAGAAGCGCGGACATACCGTGGTGCCTTCTGCATCACTCATCTCAAACGAACCCGGTGCCATGTTTACCATTGCGGGTATGGTGCCATTTATCCCTTATTTTCTTGGACGAGAGACCCCTCCGTTCTCGCGTGCAACAAGCGTTCAGAAGTGTATTCGTACCCTCGACATTGAAGAAGTAGGTAAGACCGCCCGTCATGGCACCTTCTTCCAGATGGCGGGTAACTTTTCATTCGGCGACTATTTCAAAGAGCAAGCTATTCCTTTCGCCTACGAACTACTCACTGCTAGCCAGGATAAAGGCGGTTACGGGTTAGATCCGGAACGTCTGTGGGTGACCATTTACGAAGGAGACAACGAAGCCTTCGACGTATGGACTAAAACCGTAGGATTCCCAGAAGAACGTATTCAACGCATGGGCATGAAGGAAAACTACTGGTCTACAGGTCAGCCTGGTCCTGCAGGCCCCGATTCCGAAATTTTCTACGACCGCGGACCCGCATACGGCAAAGAAGGCGGTCCGGCGGTAGACGACGATCGCTATATTGAGATCTGGAACCTTGTGTTCATGCAGTATCAGCGTGGTGAAGGGATCGGTAAGGAAGACTTCGAGATTCTGGGTGAATTGCCCAAGAAGAATATCGATACCGGTTTAGGCGTTGAGCGTTTGGCGATGCTTCTGCAGGGTGTTGAAAACTTCTACGAAACCGATCAGGTGCGCCCGGTACTTGACGCCGCTTCGAAGCTCTCCGGGAAAAAATACCACGGCTCTGAATCTCCCGAAGATCCGGGGTATGAAGACGATGTGCGCATGCGTGTGGTCGCGGACCATATTCGCTCTTCTCTCATGCTGATTGCCGATGGTGTGACTCCCTCCAACGAAGGACGCGGCTATATTCTACGCCGCCTGATGCGCCGCGCTATTCGTGCGATGCGTCTGCTGGGCGTTACTGAACCGTGCCTGCCTATCCTATTCCCCGCTTCTCGCGATGCGATGGCTGGTGCTTTCCCCTACGTGGCGGATGATTTCGAGCGTATTTCCCGCATCGCTTATGCCGAGGAAAAGGCATTCTTGCATACGATTGAAACCGGCACTGAGCGTTTGGAAGAAGCCGTTGCTACGGCTAAGAAAGACGGGTCAAACTCTGTTTCTGGGGCAGAAGCATTCGCACTGCACGATACCTACGGATTCCCAATCGACCTGACCCTTGAAATGGCCGCTGAAGCAGGCGTAAAGGTTGATGAGAAGGCGTTCCGCGAACTGATGGCTGAGCAGCGTCACCGTGCTCAGGCTGATGCTAAGGCTAAAAAAGGTTCTTTCGCAGACCTCTCTGAGCTTCGTAAGCTCGTGGATGAACGTGGTTCTATCTTTACCGGGTACACCGAACTTCGCACTGAGACTCATCTTCGTGCTTTGCTGAAGGATGGGGTTTCCGTTCCCGTAGCTAAAGCGGGCGATAAGATCGAGGTTGTTTTGGATGAAACCCCGTTCTATGCGGAGGGCGGCGGACAGGCAGCTGATACCGGCGTGATTACTGGAAACGGTTTCGTGATTGATGTTCAGGACGTGCAGCAGCCTGTCAAGGGCTTGAGCGTTCACCGCGCCGTTGTTCGTGAAGGTGAAGCACATCCGGGCGCTGAGGTTGTGGCGCAGGTTGATGTGCAGCGACGTCGAGACGGTGAAAAAGCACATTCGGGTACCCATATTGTTCATGCGGCTTTGCACCAGGTATTGGGTAATGAGGCAACTCAGCGTGGTTCCTTCAATAAGGAAGGCTACCTGCGTTTTGACTTCGCATGGGGTGAGAGCCTATCTGACTCCGCTAAGCGTGAAGTCGAGGAGGTAGCAAACCTTGCTATCCGGGATAACCACGAAGTTATTGCGCGTGAGATGCCTCTTGCCGAGGCTAAAGCCCTAGGCGCTATGAGCCTCTTCGGCGAGAAGTACGGCAACATTGTGCGTATGGTCGAAATCGGTGGAGAGTTTTCGCGTGAGCTTTGTGGCGGTACCCACGTAGGAACTTCATCTGAGATTGGTTCTCTGACTCTGCTCACCGAACAGTCTGTGGGCTCGGGTAACCGCCGCGTTGAGGCACTGGTCGGTATGAATTCTTTCGAGCATCTTGCCGCTGAGCGTACCCTAGTCAATCAGCTGACCGGCATGATGAAGGTGCAGTCTTCGTCCGAGCTACCCGAGAAAATTAACCAGACGTTGGCGAAACTAAAGTCAGCTGAGAAAGAACTTGAAAAGCTGCGCCGCGAGAAGCTTCAGGCTGAGGCTGGTAAGCTTTTAGAAAACGCGCAAACCATCGGCAGCGTACGAGTTCTTACACATCATGCGGGAGAGCTGGACGCCAACGGTGTTCGTTCGCTAGCGTTAGATTTACGTTCACGCTTCGGCTCTGAAGCTGCCGTTGTGGCGGTGACTGGCGTGACCAATGGTCGCCCGGTTATTCTTGTCGCCACAAATGAAGGTGCCCGTGAAGCTGGCATTAAAGCCGGTGCCTTGGTGCGACTCGCAGCAGGTGTACTCGGCGGCGGTGGCGGCGGTAAAGACGATGTTGCACAAGGTGGCGGACAGGATGCTTCGAAGGTTTCAGAAGCACTGGATGCTATTCGCAACGCGATAGCGCAGGCATAACTTGACTGAATTTCAACGAGGAGTACGGATGGGTGTTGACGTGGGTAATGCCCGCGTTGGCACGTCATTGAGCGATCCAGACGGCATTCTGGCGACTCCGCTCAAGACACTCCGTCGTGACAGCAAGAAGAACTCGGACCGTCGAGTTCTCCGCAAACTTGTGGAGGTTAACGACGTGAAAGAGATCTTTGTGGGGCTTCCCAAAACCATGCGGGGAGGAGAGTCGGACTCCACCCGCATGGCACGGGATTACGCCCACGCTTTGCGCTCTGAATTGGATGCAGAAGGAAATACACACATCAACATTTGGCTGGTCGATGAGCGTCTCACCACGGTGAGTGCGCATCGTTCCCTCCACGAGGCTGGTGTATCCAGCCGAAATTTCAAGACTATGGTTGACCAGGTTGCTGCTGTTAACATATTGCAGTACAGTCTGGATGCTCTTAAAGCTGGGCAAGCTGTCGCTGGATATCTGGTGTATGAATCACCCCGCGAAGATTCCCATCTGCAAGAGACTATAGACGGCCCCGTCAACGAAACGGAGAACCTTCAGTGACCGAAGAACCTACAAAACAGCGGACGCGAGAGAGTAGCTTAAGCGAGCTTCTCAGTCCGACACTCGCCGAAAGCCAGGCTGGCATTCGCGGTATCACCCTTGAGGATGAGGTGGTAACCGCTAGGGAGCTACGCGCACGTAAGCGTCGCCGCCACACCATCATGGCAACAGCTTTGAGCGTCTTTGCCGTGGTACTTATTGTGCTTGGGGTGGTCTTCGTGCAGCGTTACGACATTAACCCCTTCAAAAATCGTGACTACTCGGGGTCGGGAAATGGCGAGCCGGTAAGCTTTACGATTGAGCAGGGTGAGAGTACCGCGCAGATTGCGCAGGCGCTCAAAGAAAAAGACATTATTGCCGATCCCGGCAAGTTTATTGACGTGTACCAGAAAGAGGCTAACGGTAAAACTCTTAAGGCTGGTACCTATGAGTTGCAGAAGCAAATGAGCAGCTCTTCGGTCGTGAAGAACCTGGTAGATAGCGATAATAATATTTTCTATATCGCGGTTCAGCAGGGTAAGCGTATGAACGAGACGGTCGATATTATCGCTAAAGCTACCGAAGGCAAGATAAGTCGTCGCGATATTGAAGCTGCTATGTCTCACCCCGAAGAATACGGTATCCCGAAGAACTTCCCCTCTATGGAAGGCTGGCTGCACCCGGGCGAATACCGAATTCCGAAGGAAGGGACCGACGCCAAGAAAATTATTGAGGCTATGGTTTCGCGAACAAAGGCTGATTTGCAGGAAGCAGGAGTTAGCGGAGACCAACGAACCTTTGAGGTCCTGACTAAGGCTTCTATCGTGGAGCTTGAAGCACAGCCTAAGGACTATGTGGCCGTTGCGGGCATTATCAATAACCGCCTCAATAACCCCAAGGGGGAGACTAACGGTTTGATTCAGTCCGATGCTACCGTGACCTATGGCTTGGGCGTACGTTCATATCACCTCACGGAAGAGCAAAAGGCAGATAAGAATAATAAGTACAACACCTATGCAAATACAGGGTTGCCGGCAGGCCCGATTGCATCGCCAGGGTTATCCTCAATCAAAGCGGTAGCAAATCCCGAGAACAACCCATACTACTACTGGGTAACAGTTGACCTTGACACGGGTGAGACGAAGTACTCGCGCACCTATAAGGAACACCAGAAGTACGTTGACGAGTACAACCAGTGGTGTGAGGAACACTCAGGTCGCTGTAAGTAAGATACTGCATGGTCAGTACTGAGGCACCGTATTTGTAGGTTCTGTACGGTTCTTCGTAAGACGGAACGGATGCTCCTTCCACTAAACTGGAAGGAGCATCCGTTCCGTTTATGTGCGTAAAGTGACGGACAATCTAGACGGCATCTCGTGGGAAGGGAATACCATGACTAAGGCAGCGGCAGCACGACGAGCCTATGTGCTGGGGCATCCTATAGCGCATTCGCTCTCGCCAGTTTTACATACCGCTGCGTACCAGGTACTCAAAGAGAACATTGCGTATGCCCGTCGTGACACACTCTCCGCGGATCTTCCGGCTCTCATGGATGAGGCAGAGGCCGGAGAAGCAATCTGCGGGTTTTCGGTCACAATGCCGCTCAAGACCGATATTATTCGGTATCTTCACTCAACAACCGCTTTGGCCCAGGTGACTGGGGCGGTTAACACCGTTTTCTGGAGAAAGACGGAAGATACCGAAGTACCGTTGCCGCGTGGTCATAATACAGATGTCGGCGGCATCGTCAATGCACTTCTACATGCTGGGCTTGAAACTCACCAAGCAACGACACAACCGGCTATCCTGGGCGGCGGCGCAACCGCTGTTTCTGCTCTAGCCGCCTTACACCGTTTGGGGTACACTCGTGTGACGGTGTATGCGCGCTCACTGCATAAGCTCTCTACCATATATGACGCAGCAAAACGTCTAAGTCTTGAGGTCCAGACAGAGCCTCTTGCCCGGTTTCCGGAAGACTGCGCCGCGTATTACTCGGTGATCTCGACTCTCCCCGCTCATGCTGCGGATGATTTTACTGAAAACATACACAAGGTCTACCCGTACGCTGTTCTACTGGATGTAGCTTATGATCCGTGGCCGTCTCAGCTAGCGCAGATTTGGGAGCGGTGCGGCGGGCGCGTCGTATCGGGCCTTGAAATGCTTCTCTATCAGGCTCTCGACCAGGTACGCGTTTTTACCGGGCATGCTATAGATCAGCATCTCCCGCACGAGCTTGATGTGCTCAATGCGATGTGTGCCGCTGTAAATCTTGCTCCGCGTGAACAGCTTCCTGACATTGTGTGTTAAAAGAGACGTTAGAATTTATATACAGATTCAAACTTTGACGGTGCCGAAACTCTCAAGACGGCAAAACGGAGATGAGGAAATACATGGAGCTACGTTGGCTGACCGCGGGGGAGTCTCACGGTGAAGCGCTGGTCGGTATTATCGAAGGAGTCCCCGCCGGCGTGAAGCTTACCAGCGAGATGGTGCGTGATGCGCTGGCTCGCCGCCGTCTAGGGTACGGCCGCGGCGCTCGTATGAAGTTTGAAGAAGATAAAGTACGTATTCTGGGCGGGGTGCGGCACGGCCTGACGCAGGGTGGCCCCGTAGCACTTGAAATCGCGAATACTGAATGGCCTAAATGGGTTGATGTCATGAGCTCAGATCCGGTAGATCCCGCACTTATTGAAGGGCGTGCCCGCAATGCTGCCCTGACACGCCCGCGCCCCGGTCACGCGGATTTTACGGGTATGCAGAAATATAACTTTGCGGAGGCTCGTCCTGTTCTTGAACGCGCATCGGCACGCGAAACTGCGACTCGGGTAGCTCTGGGTGTGGTCGCAGCTCAGGTTTTAAAAGCACTTGGTGTTGAGCTTGTATCGCATACTGTTGCAGTGGGCGGAGTACACGCGCCCGATGGAGCGTCGGTGCCTGCTCCCCGTGATGTTGCTGCTCTTGACGCTGATCCTCTTCGGTGCTTCGATAAAGCTACTTCAGATGCTATGGTCGCCCGGGTTGATGAGGCGCACAAAGATGGAGAAACACTTGGCGGTGTCGTCGAGGTTTTGGCTTATGGTATGCCCCCAGGACTCGGGTCATATGTGCATTGGGACCGTCGTCTGGATGCCCGCCTTGCCGCGGCCCTGATGGGGATTCAAGCTATTAAGGGTGTCGAAGTTGGCGATGGCTTTGCGACTGCAGACCGTCCTGGTACCGCCGCACACGATGAGATTTCGGTTGGTGAACATGGCGTGACTCGTGATACGAATCGAGCCGGCGGCATTGAAGGTGGTATGAGTATAGGCGATCTTGTGCGTGTTCGTGCCGCTATGAAGCCCATCGCTACTGTTCCCAAGGCACTCAAAACTATTGATACTTCAACCGGGGAACCCGCGAAGGCGCATCATCAGCGATCTGATGTATGTGCTGTACCAGCCGCCGGTGTGGTGGCGGAGGCTATGGTCGCCCTTGTAGTCGCACAGGCAGCACTGGAGAAATTCGGTGGCGATTCCATCGGCGAGACACGTCGAAATATGGACTCTTATCTGGCAGAGATTCCCGAATCGTTGGCTTGGGAATCTAATGTTGCGGGATGGGATTCCTAGACTGTGGCTGCTGAGGATCCAGCGCCTTCCGGGCGCGCATCGTCGGAGACGAACCCTTTCTCTCGCATAGCGGAAGCAGCGCGCCGTGCCCGAGAGGGGAATGCCTCGCGCCCGCAGTCAAAGCTTTCGGAACCTGAGGAGAACACGGCTGAACAGCATGAGGTAGGCTCACACACTCAAGAACTTCATTCTGCTCGCAAAGCGGCTGTTCCCAGCCCACTCACAGTTTTTGGGAAATTTGGGAAAGCTGCCCCGCGTGCTGCATCGAAGGTACGGGTATATGCTTCATCTGATTCGGCCACACCGGCCCCTCTCGCTTCAAGCGTTTTTCGTGAAAAATTAGCAGGCTTTACTGTAGAACCTCATAAACCGCAGGACGAACAGGGGAGTCCTCAAGTTCCTGAAGAGTCTGAAGTATTGGAGACGAACAAGGCTGCACGCGGTCAGCAATCAGACACTATACCGACGCCCGCAATCTTCGCGCGCCCGCGCGTCGTTGCGGAACAGGCTTCACGTAAAAATGATGACTTGGAACGGGCACCTGTGTCTGAACAGCCGCATGAATCCGCAAGTTTTGCCGCGATTACAGCGCGTATGGCACGGGCTGCACACCTGAGGCACGGCGTTGCTAGTTTAGAATCAGAGCGCGAAAGCATCTCTAAGGAGAAAAGCGAGGAAAATACCCTTCGCATACATCCGCAGCAGGTACGTGAGCTTCAGGAAGAATTTGCCGAACGTGCCCGTCCGGTAGTTCTTATCGGTCCTATGGCGGCGGGAAAAACCTATATTGGCACCCATTTTGCGCGGTTTTACGGCTATGAGTTTCTTGACGCCGACCAGCTGATTGTGGAACGTTATGGTGAGGTGTCCGAGATTTTTGAAATCTTTGGTGAAGCCTATTTTCGGGAACTTGAACGCAAGACTATTGAAGATGTGCTGACCTCGCCAACCTATCGCAACACAGTTTTTTCGCTGGGCGGCGGTGCCCCTATGACTGATGCGGTTGCTGACCTTTTGCGTGACGAATGCGTGGTTTACATTCTGGTCGATGTAGATACGGTTGAGCCGCGCATTACCGGCAATAAAACCCGCCCGCTTCTAGAGCCTAACCCGGTAGAGCGCTGGTCTGAGATTTTTGAGCATAGGCAGCACCGGTACGAGGAACTTGCACAGCATACTTTGGATGCGCGTGGAGAAAAAAATATTAGCGTTATGACCGCCGAAATTCAGAACTTTGTTCTTGCCTTCCGAAAGGAACACTCTCATGATTGAACAGTCACATCACGCCGCTGAGTCCGAAACCTCTATAGCTCCAACTTTCGGAGCTTCCGGTGAGGAAGACATTACCTATATACCCGTCACAGGCAGCTCACCACGCGAGAACTACGATGTTCTGGTGGGGCATAATTTGCTTAAGAAAATCCCCGATATTCTAGGTAACACAGCGCATAAAATCTTGGTGATCCACCCGCGCGCCCTACGGGCTACCGGCGAGCTTGTTATGGAAGATCTGCGTAAAGTTGGCTACCAGTCTTTTAGCGCTGAAATTCCTGATGCTGAAGAAGCTAAGCACCATCAAGTGGCCGCATTTTGCTGGCAGGTTTTAGGTCAGAACGACTTTACACGCACGGATGCAATTATTTCAGTGGGCGGCGGAGCCATTACTGATGTTGCCGGTTTTGTGGCGGCAACCTGGCTGCGCGGGGTACGTGTGATTCACATTCCGACCACTCTTCTTGGCATGGTCGATGCCGCTGTGGGAGGAAAAACAGGTATTAACACCGCCGAGGGAAAGAATCTTGTGGGGGCATTTTGGCCACCTTCTGCAGTGCTCTGCGAGATTGGTACGCTGCGTACCTTGCCGGAGCATGAGCTTTTAACAGGTATGACGGAGGTCGTAAAGTGTGGGTTCATTGCTGACCCACAGATTCTTGACAGTATTGAGGCTAACCCAGAAAAGATTCGGGATTCTCAGTCGTCAATAGTGCGTGACCTGATTGAGCGTGCCGTTCGGGTGAAAGCGGAGGTTGTTTCTGAAGACCTGCGCGAATCCGGTCGCCGCGAAATTCTCAATTACGGGCATACCTTAGGGCACGCTATTGAACGTGCCGAGCGATACCAGTGGCGCCACGGCGCAGCCGTTGCGGTGGGGATGGTGTATGCGGCCGAGCTCGCGCTTGCCGCTGGGTATCTTAATGAAACAATTGTTGATCGCACCCGTGCCATTCTCAAATCTTTGAATCTTCCAGTGGGATACCGGGGGGATCGCTGGAAAGAGCTTCTCGAAACTATGCGCCGGGATAAAAAAGCGCGCGGCTCGCTTTTGCGTTTTATCGTTTTGGAAGAACTGGGTAAACCGCGTGTTTATGAGGTTCCCGATGACTCCATCCTGTATATGACATACCAAGAAATCGCCGAATAACTAACTGCAATTTAGGTGCTTTTACAGGGGGTACCCATGTCTAGGCAGTCAAACATGCAGAACGTGATGGGAATTTTACTTAGATATGTCATAGTAGCGGTGCCATAGTGTAAACTAAAGGGCGACATTATTTGCTCATTGATAACTTAGCGCCTGCGGCAACACGCATCGTGTTGTGTGTAAGCGTCGACAATACGAAGGAGAGCCGCATGGCATCTACCACTGATATTAAAAACGGTGCAATCCTCAAGATTGATGGCGGTCTGTGGTCCGTTGTTGAGTTCCAGCATGTAAAGCCCGGTAAGGGTGGTGCGTTTGTGCGTACCAAGTTGCGTAACGTAACCTCCGGTAAGGTTGTCGACCGCACTTTCAATGCTGGCGCTAAGATTGAGACTGCTACTGTTGATCGTTCCGACTATCAGTATCTCTACCAGGACGGCGAAGACTACGTCTTCATGGATCTGAAGACCTATGATCAGATTAATGTTCCTGCAGCTGTGGTGGGCGATGCTGCTAACTACATGCTGGAGTCGCAGACCGCGACTGTAGCCCTCTATGAGGGTACTCCGCTATATGTTGAGCTTCCTGCCTCTGTTGTTCTTGAAATTACCTACACCGAGCCTGGCCTGCAGGGTGACCGTTCCACTGGTGGCAATAAGCCTGCAACTCTTGAGACCGGCTATGAAATTCAGGTTCCACTATTCCTGGAGACAGGCACCAAGGTGAAGGTTGATACCCGTACCGGCGATTACCTGGGCCGTGTTAACGACTAATGAACTCTCGTACCAAAGCCCGCTTACGTGCCGTCGAGGTACTTTTTGAAGCCGATCAGCGTCAAGAAGACATTATTGATGTGCTGAAGCGACGCCGTCTGCATACTGCCGCTCAGATCTCGGCCTATGCCGAAGAGATCGTGCGCGGCGTACGTGAACATGATGACGAGATTCGAGAATACCTTGAGACCTATGCGCGTGACTGGTCGTTTGAGCGTATGCCAGCTGTCGACCGCGTAATTTTGCGGATCGGCGCGTGGGAACTTCTCTATAATGATGATGTTCCAGATGCGGTTGCTATCTCGGAGGCAACCGGTTTGGCGCGTGTGCTCTCTACAAACGATTCACCGAAATTTGTTAACGGTCTTTTGGATAAGCTGCGCCAGGTAAAACCGACTCTGCTTGCTTAAACGGCTCAGTTATAAAGCCGCCTCAAACCCCTGCTTTTTAGGGGTTTGAGGCGGCTTTTAGTATACATTCATATGGATCAAGCCGGGTTATGCATAGAACCCGAGCTGGCGTTTAGCCTCTTCAAAAAGTTCGCTGCCCTCATGGGTGTACCGAGTATTGCGATGCTGGGTAGAAGCGAGATTATTAACAGCAAGGTTAGACCCTTCACGTACGTGCAGTAGGAACTTGAGCCAGTGTTGTGTGCGCATCATATGAAGCACAACGCTCATATCACGGTCTGAGGACGGATCGGGCCAACGATTAGAACGCATACGCATAGCGATCATGGCACAGAGGTAACGGCAGTCTTGAATAGCGGGATCGAGCTCAAATGATATGCCGGATACCGTGGTGATTTTAAGAGCGGTTTCAAACTTATTGTAGGTAAATGTATAGGCATCAATATCAGCATAGTCAAGAGTGATAACGCCCTCGCCAAGTCGGGATCTCATAAACTCGTATAGCCTGAACTCAACGTAGGATCGGCGGTAGTACCAGATGAAGATAAGAGTGCATAGAGCAACGACGCTCAGTAGGACAGTAGCGATAGTGTCAAAAGAGGAAGATACCCAAATCCATGCCATGATGAGAGTACATAGTCCGAAGAGGACTGCACCGATAACCGAGAAGTATGAGTTGCGTTGAGTCTCTCCAAGAGTATGCCGAATCACCTGAGTGGAAGAAGCAAAGCCAAGCTCCGTAAGCTGCCGGGTGCGCATTCGGTTGCGGCGCTTAAAGTAGCGGTGCGCCACGAAAACGATAGGGGCTGCAAGAATCCCAAAGATAATTCTTACCAGGCCCTCAAAGAGATCTTCCATGATGCAGTCCTCGGTGTGGTTGTACTATCGGTGATGCTTTTACTAGCATAATGGACTCTCGACGTTTTATGAGTCTTTGTTCAGGGAACATGAGCGTTTATTGCATGATATATAGAGGATTTTTGACTCCAAAAAAAAATTAAAACTTCAGAAACACATACCCCTGAACTGCGTGGTACGTATGGTAGTCTTGGTAAAAGCAACAGACCTTTAAATCCGTCCCGTGAGGCGGGGAAGGAGTCGGCTGTGTCGGGGACATCTGTACCCTATGAGCCTGGTGCGCATCCCATAGGCGCGCCAATAAAAACGCCCAATGAAGGGCACACTATCCTTAGCGACGATGAGATCCGTCGCGCTCTTACACGTATTGCTTTTGAAATTCTTGAGTCTAATAAGGGAACTGATAACCTAGTGCTTTTAGGTATTCGGTCTCGTGGATACCCGTTAGCACAGCGTCTGGCACAGCGCATCCAGACGAATGACTCAAATTTTGATCTCAAAAATGGCCTGGGCGCTCTCGATATTACCTCGTATCGCGATGACCTCACCGATGAGGAATATGAAAACCGCAGCGCGGGGGAGTCCTTGATCCCGGTGGGGGGTCTCGACGGCAAAAATGTGGTTCTCGTCGATGATGTTCTGTACTCCGGCCGCACTGTTCGGGCCGCCTTGGACGCCCTTAACGAATACGGACGTCCGGCTCTGGTGCGTCTTGCCGTGTTAGTTGATCGCGGGCACCGGCAACTCCCAATTCGCGCCGACCACGTGGGGAAAAACCTTCCGACCAGTGCCTTAGAGAAGGTTCGTGTGGTACTCGAAGAAACGGATAACGCCACAGACCGCGTTGATATCATTCAGCTGGAAGGACAGATTTCATGAAACATCTGCTTGACACTCGCGATCTCACACGAACTCAGGCCATTGAAATACTCGACGTTGCAGACTATATGGCACAGGTTAAGGCAGAAAACCGGAAGCTCAATGTGCTTGCCGGCAAGACTGTAGTCAACCTTTTCTTTGAAGACTCAACGCGTACCAGACTGTCCTTCGAATCCGCAGAGAAACGTCTGGGCGCCGATATCACCAATTTTGCTGCGCGTGGTTCATCGGTTTCTAAGGGAGAATCCCTCAAAGACACTGCTCAGACTCTCAAAGCGATTAGTGCGGATGCCTTCGTGATTCGTCATTCGGCTTCGGGGGCTCCGCAGCGTCTTGCCGAGGCCGGATGGACCAATATTCCCGTGCTGAATGCGGGGGACGGCACGCATGCGCATCCAACGCAGGCTCTTTTAGATGCGGTTTCGATGCGCCAGTTTAAGGCTCAGCATGATGGTCTGGAATCAACGCGAGGAACCGATTTAAACGGTATGCGTGTGCTGATCGTGGGGGATATTCTGCACTCTCGCGTGGCGCGGTCGAATCTGTGGTTGCTAAAAAATCTGGGGGCCGATGTCGCTTTTGTGGCTCCGCCTACGCTTTTGCCTGTGCATACTGAGCGTTGGAAGCAGGATTGGGGACTTGAAGTTTTCCACGATCTTGATGACGCAATCGCTACAAAACCTGACGCGGTTATGATGCTGCGCATCCAAAAAGAGCGTATGAACGCCGCTTACTTTCCCTCGGCAGAGGAATATACCGCCTTGTGGGGACTCACCAAAGAACGTTTCGAGAATCTGCTGGCGCAGCCTCAAGAAATCGCAATTCTGCATCCGGGTCCCATGAACCGAGGGCTGGAGCTGTGCGCCGAAGCCGCCGATTCTCAGAACGCCTGGGTGCTGCGCCAGGTCAGTAACGGCGTGGCGGTTCGCATGGCGGTGCTGTACCTGCTCTTGACTGACGGGTCAAGCGAGAAACTATATTCCGGCGACGAATCTTAACGCTATCCGAAAGAAGGAATACATATGAGCACGTACCTTATTAAAGGCGCATCCCTGTTGGGTGAGCGCGTTGCCGATATCCTGATTGAGGATGGCAAAATTGCGCGTATCGGTCAAGATATAGAAGCCGCAGACGCTCAGGTCGTTGATGCTTCTGGTCAGATTGCTCTTCCCGGTCTGGTCGATATTCATACTCACCTGCGCCAGCCCGGATATGAGGCTTCTGAAACCGTTGAGACCGGTACTCGCGCGGCGGCTTTAGGCGGCTACACGGCTGTTTTTGCGATGGCGAACTCACTTCCCGTTGCAGATACCGCAGCCGTAGTTGAGCAGGTTGACCGGCTGGGTAAAGAGTCTGGTTGGTGCCGTGTGCAGCCTATCGGCTCAGTGACCGTTGGGCTGAAAGGCGAATTCCTCTCGGACATTGGTTCTATGGCGACCTCTGAGGCGAAGGTTCGAGTGTTCTCGGATGACGGCATGTGCGTCTACGATCCGGCGATTATGCGCCGTGCTCTTGAATACGTAAAGACTTTTGACGGTGTGATCGCCCAGCACGCGCAGGAGCCCCGCCTCACTGAGGGCGCTCAGATGAACGAGGGTAAGGTTTCCGCCGATCTGGGGCTTACCGGCTGGCCTGCTGTGGCGGAAGAAGCTATTATCGCCCGCGATGTTCTGCTGGCTGAGCATTTGAACTCGCGTCTGCATATTTGCCACCTCTCAACTAAAGGCTCGGTCGAGGTTGTGCGCTGGGCTAAGTCTCGCGGCGTACAGGTAACCGCCGAGGTTACCCCGCACCACCTGATCTTGACCGATGAAAAGGCGCGCACCTACGACCCGATTTTTAAGGTGAACCCGCCGTTACGCACCGAAGAGGATGTGCTTGCTCTGCGTCAGGCTGTTGCCGACGGCATTATTGATGTTATTGGTACCGACCACGCACCGCATCCGGCAGAAAGCAAAGAATGTGAATGGGCGTGTGCTGCAAACGGCATGACCGGTCTTGAGCAGGCACTCTCGATTATTCAGATGACTCTTGTGGAGCCGGGGCATATTACCTGGGCCGATGTCGCACGGATTATGAGCGAAACTCCGGCGAAAATTGGCAGCCTGGATGCTGAGCAGGGCCGTCCGCTTGCCGAAGGTGAACCAGCAAATATCGTGTTGGTTGATCCGAAGGCTAGCCGTGTGATTAAGCCTGAGGATCAGGCCACGAAGGGCAAGAACAACCCGTATCGCGGGATGGAGGTTCCCGGTGTTGTGCGTGCAACCTTTTACGCGGGGCATCCAACCGTTTTGAATGGTGAGCTCGCGAGCCCTCACCGGCAGGCTTGATCGTTCCAAAAACCGAGAAGAAAGAAGAACCGTGGAAAAACTGATTCCCACCCTTATCTGCGTTGCTGTGGTGGCACTGTGCTTCTTTGGTATTTGGCGCGGTTGGAAATCCCGGCTCAAGCGGCAGTCCACGATGTTCGGTTCGCTCAAAGACGTTCCCGCACGCTACGACGGGTTTGAAGCCGAGGCGGCGTTTGAGGGGGAGTATGTGAGCACTACGATATTCGGTGATGAACTGAACCGTGTGGGATTCGACCAGCTAGGGTTCAAAACAAAATCCACGCTCCTGATCTACTCGGACGGCATTATCTTCACCCGCAACGGGGCTAAAGACCTGTGGATTCCCGCGAAGAAACTTGCGGTCATTACCACCGGGCGGGGAATGATCGGCAAGGTTGTAGAACGTGACGGACTTATCGTGATCGGTTGGACTCTTGACGGCCACCGCGTGCAGACCGGATTTCGCACTCGCTATGCCGATCAGAAAAAAATCGCACTTGAGAAGCTTCGCGAGATCTCGCCGGATGCGGTCAATAGCCCCGAAAAATGGGTGCGGGAAGAGACGGCACATCACTAATACACATACATACGACTCACCCACAAAATACCCGTTAATTGCGAACGGCATACCAAGAATTTCCTGCACACAGTGTTCCATTTATAAAGGGCACAAGCAGGGGAACAGACCACCGAGAAAAGGAAAGTAAGAGCATGACTGAGATGACACGTTCCGGTGCTTTGGGCACGGACCGCGCGTTACTTGTTCTTGAGGACGGCACCATCTACCGAGGCTACGGGTATGGAGCAATTGGCGCATCCTTAGGCGAAGCAGTATTTTCCACCGGCATGACCGGCTACCAAGAAACACTGACCGACCCCTCCTACGCAGGGCAAATCGTGGTGCAGACCGCGCCTCATATCGGTAACACCGGTGTGAACAAGGTAGATGCAGAATCCCGCAAAATTTGGGTTGCCGGGTACGTGGTACGAGATGCCGCACGTGTTGCCTCCAACTGGCGTGCAGAACGTACCCTGGATGACGAGCTCAGGACCCAAAGTATCGTGGGCATTCAAGGCATTGATACTCGTGCGCTGACTCGCCGCCTACGCTCTAGCGGTTCAATGCGTGCAGGTATTTTTTCGGGACGCCACGCCAATCGTCCCGAAGCCGAACTTTTGGAAGCGGTGCGCGCCTCCGAGCCGATGGCGGGCCGTAAACTTGCCGATACCGTTTCCGTGACGGAAGCCTACACAGTTGAACCTCACCAATACGGCTGGTTCGCTCCGCCGGTTGCCACCATTGCTGCACTCGATCTTGGCATCAAATCTATGACCCCGCAGCGTTTCGCGGAACGCGGCGTGCGTGTACATGTACTGCCTGCAAACACAACTCTTGAGACCGTAAATGCGCTTCGTCCAGACGGCGTATTTTTCTCCAATGGTCCCGGCGACCCGGCGACTGCTGACGAACAGGTTGAACTCCTACAGGGTGTATTGCGCCAGGGCACCCCGTTCTTCGGTATCTGCTTTGGCAATCAGCTTCTCGGTCGTGCGCTCGGGTTCGGGACCTACAAGCTGCCCTTTGGACACCGCGGTATCAACCAGCCCGTCATGGATAAAACCACCGGCAAAGTTGAAATAACCGCCCAAAATCACGGGTTCGCCGTCGATGCGCCTATCGGTGAATACGTAACCGCCCCCAACTCCGAATTCGGCAAGGTCATGGTTTCCCATGTGGGGCTGAATGATAACGTGGTCGAGGGGCTAACCTGCAAAGATATTCCCGCGTTCTCGGTTCAATACCACCCGGAGGCAGCCGCAGGTCCGCACGACTCCGCATATCTTTTCGACCGTTTTATTGACCTCATGACCTCCACCAAGAAGACTGCAAAGGAAGCCTAAATGCCACGTCGTACCGACCTTAACAGCGTCCTTGTCATCGGCTCAGGTCCGATCGTCATCGGTCAGGCAGCCGAATTCGATTACTCCGGCACTCAGGCTCTACGCGTGCTCAAAGAAGAAGGTGTGCGTGTTGTCCTCGTAAACTCCAATCCGGCGACCATTATGACCGACCCTGAGTTTGCAGATGCCACCTATATTGAGCCGATTACCCCCGAAGTCATCGCTAAGATTATCGAAAAAGAACGTCCAGACGCCATTCTTCCTACCTTGGGCGGGCAGACT
Source organism: Rothia sp. HMSC08A08 (assembly GCF_001808385.1). Lineage (NCBI taxonomy): Bacteria > Bacillati > Actinomycetota > Actinomycetes > Micrococcales > Micrococcaceae > Rothia > Rothia sp. HMSC08A08. The sequence continues at coordinate 134,731 of NZ_KV793078.1, read as the reverse complement.
GCGCTCAACGCCGCTATCGCTCTCGATAAGCAGGGAACTCTGTGCGAATATGATGTTGAACTCATTGGCGCAAATATCGAAGCCATAAATCTGGGCGAAGATCGTGAAGCGTTCAAAGGCGTGGTAGAGCGCGCGGGCGGCGAATCGGCGCGTTCGATCATTGTGCACTCCATGCCGGAAGCTCTTGAAGCGGCCAAAGAGCTCGGTTACCCCATGGTCGTGCGTCCTTCCTTCACCATGGGCGGACTTGGCTCTGGTATGGCCTACAACGAAGAAGATCTTTACCGCATTGCCGGTGCAGGCATCCAGTATTCGCCTACCTCCGAGGTTCTGCTCGAAGAATCTATTCTTGGCTGGAAAGAATACGAACTCGAAATGATGCGCGACAAAAATGACAACGTCGTGGTCGTCTGCTCGATTGAAAACTTCGACCCGGTCGGCGTGCACACCGGCGACTCCATCACGGTAGCGCCTGCCCTCACCCTCACCGACCGTGAGTACCAAAAACTTCGCGATATCGCTATCAACGTGATCCGCGAAGTTGGGGTTGATACCGGCGGATGCAATATTCAGTTTGCTGTAGACCCTAAGACCGGGCGCATCATCGTTATCGAAATGAACCCACGCGTTTCACGCTCTTCAGCGCTTGCGTCTAAAGCAACCGGGTTCCCGATCGCTAAAATTGCGACCAAACTTTCGCTGGGGTACACCCTGGATGAGATTCCGAACGACATTACTCAGAAGACGCCCGCATCCTTTGAACCGACCCTCGACTATGTGGTCGTCAAGGTACCACGTTTTGCATTTGAGAAGTTCCCGGCCGCTGATCCGACTCTCACAACCACCATGAAATCGGTGGGTGAAGCAATGGCGCTGGGCCGTAACTTCACCGAAGCACTCCAGAAGGCTATGCGCTCTCTAGAGCAGAAAGGTGCTTCTTTCTCGTTCACGAAGCAGCAACTGAATGCCGAAGAACTTGACGCGCTTATCGAGAAGACCAAGATACCCACCACGCAGCGTATCTATCAGGTGCAGCAGGCACTTTTGGCGGGCGCATCTATTGCGCAGGTTTTTGAAGCCACCAAGATTGATCCATGGTTCTTAGATCAGCTGGTGCTGCTGAATGAAGTCGCCGGGATTGTGCGGGAAAATCGCGATAACTTGACCCCTGAAATCCTGCAGCTGGCAAAACGCCACGGCTTTTCTGACCCGCAAATCGCAGAGATTATCGGATCTTCTGAGGACGTTGTGCGCGGTGTGCGCCATGCCCTAGGTATTCGCCCCGTATTCAAGACTGTTGATACTTGTGCCGCTGAGTTCGAGGCGTTTACCCCCTATCACTACTCTAGTTATGATTCTGAGGATGAGGTCGCTCACCATGAGACTCCCTCCATCATGATTTTGGGGTCGGGGCCGAACCGCATTGGCCAGGGTATCGAGTTTGATTATTCTTGCGTGCACGCTTCTCTGGTGCTGCGTTCTCTGGGGTACGAGACGGTTATGGTGAACTGTAACCCGGAGACTGTTTCAACTGACTACGATGTTTCGACTCGCCTGTATTTTGAGCCGCTGACGTTGGAAGATGTGCTCGAAATTGTTGAATCAGAGCGCCGCACGGGCGGTTTGTTGGGCGTTTTCGTGCAGTTGGGCGGACAGACTCCGCTAAAGCTCGCGAAAGCCCTCAAAGATGCTGGGGTCCCGATTTTGGGCACTACTCCCGAAGCTATTGACCTTGCTGAGGATCGCGGCGAGTTTGCGCGCGTGCTGGAGGAAGGTGGTCTGATTTCGCCGAAGAATGGTACCGCATATACCTTCGAGGGCGCCAAACGCATTGCTGATGAGATTGGGTACCCGGTGTTGGTTCGTCCCTCCTATGTGCTGGGCGGGCGCGGTATGGAGATCGTCTATGACGAAGCAAATCTTGCACGCTACCTTGAAAATGCGACCGAGGTTTCTCCCTCTCAGCCAGCACTCATCGATAAGTTCCTGGAAGACGCTATTGAGATTGATGTGGATGCGCTCTTTGACGGCACCGAGCTCTACTTGGGCGGTGTCATGGAACATATTGAAGAGGCTGGCATTCACTCAGGTGATTCCTCCTGCACCTTGCCGCCAATTACCTTGGGCCCCGATGTGATCGCCAAGGTTAAAGAAGCAACCGAGGCTATTGCGCGTGGTACCGGAGTGCGGGGCCTGATTAATATTCAATTTGCCTACGTCTCAGAGAATCTGTTCGTGATTGAGGCAAACCCACGTGCATCTCGCACCGTTCCGTTTGTCTCGAAGGCAACCGGAGTGCAGCTGGCTAAGGCGGCCGTGATGATCGGTTTGGGGAAGAGCATTGCCGAGCTAAAGGCAGAGGGATACTTGCCTAAGAACATGGATGGTGCATCCCTGCCGCAGAATACTGCAATTGCAGTTAAGGCAGCGGTTCTCCCGTTTAGCCGCTTCCGCACTCCTGAGGGTGTGGTGGTTGATTCCCTACTTAGTCCCGAAATGCGCTCGACCGGCGAAGTCATGGGTCTTGACGCCCTTTACGATACTGCCTTTGCGAAAGCCCAAGCAGGTGCAGGGTCACCGCTGCCGACCGAGGGCAAGGTCTTCGTGTCGGTGGCTAACCATGATAAGCGCAATGTGATCATCTATGCCAAGATGCTTGAACAGCTGGGCTTCGAGATTGTCTCCACCGGCGGCACTGCAGATGTGCTTCGTCGCAATGGTGTGAATTCTACGGTTGCCTCCAAGTTTGCGGAGGCAAACGGTCAGCATTCGATCGTTGATATGGTGCGCAATGGTGAAATCGATCTGATTTTGAATACGCCTGCCGGTGGTGCTGCTCGTAGTGATGGCTACGAAATCCGTGCGGCCGCAGTCAGTGTTGGTTGCCCTGTGATGACCACGATTTCGGAGTTCGCGGCTGCTGTTCAAGCTATTACCGCGCTGCGCGAGCGTAGCTGGGAGATTATAAATCTGCAAGAACATGGTGAGTTTTTGCGGACCGCCAGTACCCGCGAGCAGGGGCAGGACAAGGACGAACAGGCGCGTGAGGGGGAACTTTCGTGATCCCCTTCGGCGATCGTCTTGCGGCTGCGATGGACGAATACGGTCCGCTGTGTGCGGGTATTGATCCGCATCCGAGCCTGCTGCAGGCTTGGGGTTTGGAAGATTCTGCCGAATCTCTGCGTACCTTCACCACAGCTGTCTACGAAGGATGCGTCCCCTACGCCGCAGCGCTTAAACCCCAGGTTGCCCTGTTTGAGCGCCACGGTTCCGCAGGTCTTGCCGTGTTGGAAGAGCTCTTTGCTCGCGCCGCTGAAGACCGGGTTCTAATCGTGGCGGATGCAAAACGCGGTGATATTGGCTCGACTATGAAAGCCTATGCGGATGCTTGGCTCGGTACCTCTTCACCACTCGGCACGGATTCGGTCACGCTAAGCCCATATTTGGGGTTCGAGTCGCTTCGCCCAGCGCTGGATGCGGCAACTGCGAACCAGCGTGGAACTTTCGTGCTGGCGCTGACCTCAAACCCTGAGGGTAAGAGTGTGCAGCATGTGGGCAAAGCAGAAGATACCGGAGCGGTAGCGAAGCAGGTTATTGCCGCAGCTACCGCAGAGAACACTGCACAGACCTGGGAACGCATGGGTTCATGCGGTCTAGTTGTGGGCGCCACTGTAGGGGAGGCCCTCAAAGAATTGGCGATAGACCTGAGCACTTTCAACGGTCCCATTCTTTCGCCGGGATATGGTGCCCAGGGGGCTAGTGCTGAGGACCTATACCGAATTTTTGCAGGTGTTGAACCTCAGGTTTTGGTGAATTCCAGCCGTGGCGTGCTCTCTGCAGGTCCGCAGCCGACTGATCTGGCGCGGGCGGCGCAGAGTGCACGTGACGATTTAGTGCGTGCACGTGGCACATCGTAACTCGTTGTGATCGCGTAGTGGCGTACAGAGTTTATCTGCTCTGTGCGCCATTGCACTATGTTGAGCCTGAAAGGCTTTACGTTACGAACCTCGGTTCATCGTTTTACAGTGCAACATGCTAAGTTAGAAAACGTAAGAACGCTGATTTATATACATATATCGCTTGATGGGAGACCCCATGCCGATTACGCCGCTAACCGATGAGGTGCGTGCATCAGCACGTGAAAAGGCGTTGCTTGCCCGTACTCGCCGCCAGGAAGTTAAGCAGGCACTTTCTACCCGTGAGCTGTCGGTACGTCAGGTACTCGATCTGGTCGATGACGACCAAGCTCTTGCAAAGATGCCTGTGGATCAAATGCTCCGTGCCCTTCCGGGAATTGGTGCTGTGCGTGCCGAGAAAATTATGGAAGAACTGCAGATCGCGCCGACCCGTCGTTTGGGCGGTCTTGGTGTGCATCAACGCCGTAAAATGGTGGAGTATTTTAACCGCAATGTTCGGCATACACGCCGCCGCAGCGGTCGATAGTTCTCGCCGCCGAATAAAATACGCATTATTACATCACACCGTAGGAAGAACCCGATGACTGCTCAACCTAGACTTACCGTTCTGGCTGGTCCCACTGCCGTGGGTAAGGGAACCGTCTGCCAGTATATTCGTGAGCACTATCCGAACGTCTGGTTTTCCGTTTCGGCAACTACTCGTGACCCTCGCCCCGGCGAAGAAGAGGGGGTGCACTACTATTTTGTCTCGCATGAGGAATTTGATCAGATGATCGCTGACGGACAGATGCTTGAGTATGCGGTAGTGCACGGTAAGAATAAATACGGTACTCCGCGTGCTAAGGTTCAGGAAGCTCTAAATGCTGGTCGCCCGGTAATCCTTGAGATTGATCTTCAAGGGGCTCGGCAGATTCGGGAGTCTATGCCGGAGGCACAGCTGATTTTCTTGGCACCGCCCAGCTGGGATGAGCTTGTGTCTCGATTGGTAGGGCGCGGTACTGAATCGGAGCAGGAACAGCAGCGGCGTCTTGAGACCGCCAAAATCGAGCTTGAGGCTGAAAGCGAGTTCGACGTAACCGTGGTCAATGATTCGGTAGAGCGCGCAGCGCAGGAGATTGTGCACATCGTGGGTGCTGAATCTGCTGAAGCATAGGGTACGTATTTTGGCGGCGTGCCGGGTATTACTGTGCTTTCTCGTTAAGGTACGTGATTTTTACCGAGTTTAGCGGTAGAATATTGCTTTAGTTTTGGCTGAGTTCGTGTACATGAATGTCAGCAGTGTACAAAGACAACATATTGGAGTTTCTGTGGTAAACGAAATCAAAGAGCACGAAGACTACAACTTCGTTGATGGCGTAGCTCCCGAGGGGATTGTGAACCCCAGCGCGGATGCGCTGATTCAGAAGGCTGAGTCTAAGTACGGGCTGGTGATTTTCGGTGCTCGTCGTGCTCGCCAGATTAACGCTTATTACGCGAATCTGCAGGAGAGTGCGGGCGACCACGTTGGTCCTCTGGTTGAGTCTGAGGCTAATGACAAGGCTCTTTCGGTTGCAATGCGTGAAATTATGGCAGATCAGATTGTTGCCGATCACGTGCCGGATGGGCACTTCAACGAAGATGGTTACCTGGTTCCTGAGGAATTCACATCCTTGGGTCTGGGCGACGCCGATTTCGGTGCTATCGAGGAGGAATATATTCCTGCCGGTACCGAAGAGGTTATTGCTCTTGAAGAGGTTGTTATTGACGACTCCGCTGAGTAAGGAACGTTTGTAAATACCATGCGCATTATCGTTGGTATTGGAGGGGGCATTGCCGCATATAAAGCGGTAATGCTCCTTCGTCTTTTCGCAAAAGATGGGCATGAGGTTATTGCCATGCCCACCGAAGCTGCCCTGGAGTTTGTGGGTAAAGCTACCTTCGAGGCCCTGAGCGGCAACCCGGTTTCCACGAGCGTTTTTGAGCGTGTTCCTGAGGTTAACCATGTTCGCCAGGCCGAGCTAGCGGATGCGATTGTTATAGCACCGGCGACCGCCGATTTGATGTCTCGGTTGGCGGCGGGGCGCTGCGATGATTTGCTTTCTGCTACAGTACTGACTACCCATGCACCGGTGATTATGGCTCCCGCTATGCACACTCAGATGTGGGAACATCCAGCAACGCAAACGAATGTGCAGGCTTTGCGCGAACTTGGGTATCACGTGATTGAACCGGCGATTGGGCGTCTAACGGGTCCCGATTCGGGTGTGGGCCGCATGCCGGAGCCGGAAGATATTTTTGAGGCGGCGCAGTGCGTAATTGCTGAGTTTCCGAAGGGGGAGCAGCATCCTTCGCAGATTCCGGGATATACGCCCACACGCCTGGTAAATGCTGGCTCGGCGGAAGAGCCTAGCAGCTCATTTGCATTAGGTATTGAGCCTGAGCCTGGAATTTTGGCGGGGAAACGCATCGTGATTACGGCGGGAGGCACCCGTGAGGCCTTGGATCCGGTGCGTTTTTTGGGTAACCGCTCAACAGGTAAACAGGGTGTAGCTTTGGCCCAGGCTGCGCGTGATCTAGGGGCATCGGTGCATCTAATCGGCGCTAACCTTGAAGTCCCCGCGCCCGAGGGAGTACAGGTAACCCGAGTAGTGAGCGCCCGTGAACTACGCGATGCCGTGCTGGAAGCTCAGAACAACGCCGATATGCTTATTATGTCTGCAGCGGTTGCAGATTTTCGGCCTGCCGAATACGCCGAGTACAAGATTAAGAAGACCGCAGATTCTTCGGACGCTCCCACGATTCAGCTGGTACGCAACCCGGATATTCTGCGTGAAGTCGTGGAGCTTCGACAGAAGACAGGTGCCGGTGCGCACTTGATTGTGGGTTTTGCCGCAGAGACTGGGTCAGCTGAGCGAACTCCGCTTGAGCTTGGGCGCGAGAAGCTGGCGCGTAAGGGTTGTGATTTTCTGGCTCTCAACACGGTGGGCGTAAACCAGGGTTTCGGAACCGATGATAATACGATTACGTTGCTCTCTTCGTTCACAGATCGGGAACCTGTTTTTTCAGGCTCTAAACAGGTCGTTTCCGATCAGATATTGCGCACTCTTGCACAGTATGTAAAGCCCTGAGAAAAGCAGAAATACGAGCCGATTAAGTTTGTGACTCCCTCCCTCCGAACCCGTGTAACGTTCTGTCATAATTGATACACGAGTTCACATCCTTGGGTACTGTATCCCGCGTGCCCCAAACCTAGTAGAGTAGAAACCGTGAGTAATAATCATCTACGCCTTTTCACCAGCGAGTCGGTGACTGAAGGGCATCCTGATAAAATTTGTGACCAGATTTCTGATGCGATTCTTGACGGCATTATCGCGCAGGATTCCACCGCGAACGTTGCTGTCGAAACAATGGTAACAACCGGACAGGTTCATGTTGCTGGCGAGGTGACAACCTCAAGCTATGTTGAGATTCCATCGATCGTTCGTGAAACTATTCTAGGTATTGGCTACGATTCATCGACCCGCGGTTTCGATGGTGAATTCTGCGGCGTATCGGTATCGATTGGCGAGCAGTCACCCGATATTAATGCTGGTGTGTATGAGTCTTTAGAGGCTCGCAGTGGTATCGCGGTTGATGATTATGACCGCCAGGGTGCGGGCGACCAGGGCATTATGTTCGGGTACGCTTCGAACGAGACGAACGTATTGATGCCCGCACCGATTTGGCTGGCGCATCGTCTCTCGGAACGTCTGACGAATGTTCGTAAAAACGGTACGCTGGTGAACCTGCGCCCGGACGGCAAAACTCAGGTCACTTTGGGGTATGACGCCGATAATAAGCCTGTTTCGGTTGATACCGTGGTGGTTTCTAGCCAGCACACCGCCGATTACGATTTAGCGGATTTGCGTGCGGATATTATCAAACACGTGATTACTCCGGTGCTGGATGCCGCCGAGTTTGATAGCTCGAACACGAAGTTTATTGTGAACCCTGCCGGTCGTTTTGTGCAGGGCGGTCCCGTAGGCGATGCCGGTTTGACCGGTCGCAAGATTATTGTTGATACCTATGGCGGTTCGGCTCGTCACGGCGGCGGCGCGTTCTCGGGCAAGGATCCCTCGAAGGTTGATCGTTCTGCGGCATACGCTATGCGTTGGGTCGCCAAGAATATTGTGGGCGCTGGTCTTGCCGACCGTGCCGAGGTTCAGGTCGCTTACGCTATTGGGCAGGCGGCACCTGTGGGTCTGTACGTCGAGACTTTCGGAACCGAAAAGGTTGATCCCCTCAAGATTGAGAAGGCTGTGCGTGAGGTCTTTGACCTGCGTCCGTTGGCTATTATCAATGACCTTGATTTGCGCCGACCCGTCTATAAAAAGACCGCGGCTCACGGTCACTTTGGCCGCAATGAACCCGAGTTTACGTGGGAGCGCTTGGACCGTGTTGAGGCTCTGCGTTCGGCGGTTTCAGCATCCTAATGCGTGAACCTGCGAGTATGCAGCCCAATGACGCGGATGCTCAGAACCCTACCGATACTTCGTCGATGAACGTTTCGGCTTCTGAGCCCGCTCAGCAGGAATCCCTGCAACAGCCTGATCTGTTGCAGGGATTTCCTGCTCTCCGCGATGCCCTGATTCCTCCCGAGCCTGAGCCGGTTGATGTACACCAGCGGCTTGCCCAGAGCGGGGTACCGTACCCGGTGGCGCGGGTTCGGTTGGATAATACGCTGCCGCATCTTGACCGTACCTTTGACTACCAGGTTCCCGCTGAGCTGAGCGAAGATGCGGTTCCCGGCGCTCGTGTGCGTGTGCGGTTCGGTTCGCAGCGGGTTACGGGTTTTATCGCGGAGCGCGCCGAAACGACCGATGTTGCTAAGGGTCTGCAGCCGCTTTTATCGGTCCTGTCGAGGATTCCTGCGGTTTCTGCCGAGATTTTTGATCTTGCAGAGGCGCTTGCCGATCGGTATGCCTCAACCGTGGCGAATGTTTTGCGGCTTGCGGTGACGCCGCGCGTGGCATCTCTTGATAAACAGTATGCACAGTTTTTGCCTACGTTTTCCGAGCTCATGGGTCTGCCGCAAGGATCTGATGAAACCGCCGATAAGGCGGAAGATAGCACTTCTGAATCGGTCGCCGAAGATGACTCAGATACCGACCACGAGCCGCAGGAAGAAGCTCCTGAAGAAGCACCGACCAGTGGTTCGCCCTCTTTGACCGATGATATTCGTGGTTTCCTCTTGGGCGGTTTCGCGCCCTACCAGATTCACCCTCCTGCCGCCCAGGTTTCGGCAGAAGACTCCCGTGCCTTTAGCGATTATGAGAATGGCGCTGAGTTTTTAGAGGATCTAGCGGCTGGGTCTCCAGCGCGCGCGGTTATAAATGTGCTGCCCGCGCATCCTGAGTTCGATTGGGCTGAACTGCTGGCTATTGCCGTGGTGACGGCGGCTGCGAATGGCCGTGGTGCCTTAGCGGTGGCTCCCGACCAGAAGACCCTCGATAGGCTTGAGTCCGCGCTGAAACGTCGGGTGCCAGCAGGCGCTTATGTTCGGTTGAGTTCGAGCGATAAACCGCATAGCCGGTATCACGCCTATTTGAAAGCGCGCCTGGGGCTGGTGCCTATTGTGATTGGTACTCGTGCGGCAGCCTATGCCCCGGTTGCTAATTTGGGGCTGGTGGTGTGCTGGGATGACGGCGATTCTTCGCTTGTGGAGCGCCGTTCGCCCTATTGCCATGCGCGCGATGTGCTGTTATTGCGTGCCCAGGCAACGGATGCGGCGGCACTGTTCGCCGGTTACGCAATGAGCAGCGAGTCGGCACGATTGGTACGCACCCGGTGGGCTTCGCATGTGCGGGCACCTCGGGCGATAGTGCACGAGTTTTCGCCGCGCATTTTTTCGACGGGTAATGACTATCAGTTGGCGCGTGACCCGTTGGCGGCTGTGGCACGTATTCCTCGGTTGGCGTTTGAGCGTGCGCGTGTGGCTCTGCAGCATGGCCCAGTGCTGGTGCAGGTTGCCCGCGCCGGGTATGTTCCGTCGTTTTCGTGCCAGCGGTGCCGCATGCCTGCGCGCTGTAATACGTGTCGGGGGCCGCTCTCGTTGGCGGCGAGTGCTTCGGTGCCGAGTTGTTCGTGGTGCGGGCGTTTGGCACAGCAGTGGCGGTGTGCAGAGTGCGGGTATGATCAGTGGCGTTCGGGTACTGTGGGGGCTTTGCGCACCGCAGAGGAGCTGGGGCGCGCCTTCCGGGGCGTTCCGGTAATTTCTTCGGTGGGGGACCATGTGCGCGCTTCGGTGGGTGCCGAATCTGCGCTGGTGGTGGCGACCCCGGGGGCTGAGCCGGTAGCGTTTGGCGGTTATGCGGCGGCGTTGCTTTTGGACGCGGATGCGATGCTTCGTTTTGATTCTTTGCGTGCCCCGGAGGCCGCATTGCGGCGCTGGTTTAACGCGGCCGCGCTGGTGCGTTCTGCGGCTCAGGGTGGGGTTGTAGTGACGACTGCCTCGCCATCGCCGGTGGAGCAGGCGTTGGTTCGGTGGGATCCCACCTGGTTTGCCCTGTATGAGCTGGATGAGCGGTCGCAGATCGGTTTGCCCCCGGCGGTACGCACGGCGGCCATTACGGGTACCGAGGACGATGTTCAGGCATTCCTGGCGGAGCTGTACCTGCCGGAAGGAGTTCGGGTGACCGGGCCTATACCGCTGGACGAAGATTTCTTTGCGCACCAGCCTGTGCATGCCGGTACCGAGAGCGGGGGAGAGGGCGATATATCTGAGTTTTCACCCCCAGGAACCGAGAATGCGGTTCCCGGCGACTGGCGCGCTATTCTCTTCTTCTCCTACGCTCAAGCACCGCAGGTCACCCACGAGTTACGCTCCGTGCGTGCGGCACTATCAGCGCTTAAGCGTGTCGGAGCGGTGCAGGTTCGATGCGATGGGTTGGATGTCGTCTAATCACTAAGCTTTATACAAGATAGCATTTACTTTACTCTAAAAGTTATAGAAATATTTCATGCTTATATGAGTTTTTTCTTGATTCCTACGTGAACTTTCGATACTTTGTACGTTAGTTGGACATCATGGAAGAGGATTCTATATTCAGATGGAAGGTAAGGATGAGTAGGAGCAAAGGTAAGAAGTCATTAAATATAGAAAAGCCTGATCATGGCATTTTATTAATACATGGTATAGGCAACAGAAAAAGGGGTAGCACTTTACGCAAGCAAGGAAAAGTAATTGCAGGTGAAATTGCAAATCTAGCTAGTTCTGAAAATTTTCGGCAAAGTGAATACCCCCTTAAGAAAACAAGTAAAGAATATGTTATAGATTGCGGATTCTCATCTCCTTATAAAAAAGTATATATCCGAGAAAGTCACTGGTCAGATAATAATACTTTTAAAAATGCTTCTAAACAAAAAATACTGTGGCTTTTGATCAGAATACCATTAATTCTAATTTTCTTTTTCTATGATTGGAGAGATTTATCGAGTAAAAATACTCTGTCTAAAATATTTAGAATTCTAATCAGAATAACCATAGGCTTGTCTCTATCATCTATCCCTATATTAACTATACGTTATATATTTAGAGGAGAGTATTCTAATACCTCTATTCTAATTGTATACTTGATACTACTGGTTCTGATTATTCTAGCTTTTATAGCTATTATAAAATTGTTTAATTACATACGTATTGCGGTAGAGGGAAAGAAGGAATTACTAGATATAGAGGAAGGAATACGTAAAGATATATCTTTATTTCCAAAGACAGTAAAAAAGATATCTATAGTAGCTCACTCTCAAGGTGGTTACCTTGCGTATAAATTATTAGAAAATAAGTCACCAGAAGCCAAGAAGGTACATAGACTGTTCTGTGTAGGTAGCGGTATTATACCAATAACTATATTAAAAGAAGCATCTATGAAAAGGATCATTTATAGTTGGTTTTTATTTTTGCTATTTATCTCATTGGTGATTTTGGGAACGTTATTCCTTGGAGATTCTTCTATATATCTATTTTATCAGTTGATAAAGATTATTATAGTTGATTTAAATCCCATTCAAATGTTTCTCGGCGCACTGGGGGCTCAGTCCATGAATGCCTCAGGAGCTATTAATTTTATTGGTTGGGTAGATATAATTAAATTCAGCTTATTCCTAGCTATATTAATGCTTGCACATACAGTTATTTATATATTTAGTAAAATTATACTCAAAATTACCATTAATCCTTTAGATATAAAGGTATGGGAAGAATACTCATCCGTACATGATATAGTAGGGCGTTTATCTCCTCTATATTTTCTACATAAGAATAGTAACGATAGTAAAAAATATCCTAGCATAAGACCAGTAGGAATTCCCGGAAGCCCTTTAACAGTCCATCTTAATTATTTTAAAGACTATTCCTCAGTTCCCTATGTAGTATCTGAATATATCTATCGTTGCACTAAGCCTGATAGGTCTGTGGAAGAATCTATATATAAACACTCTCTCCGAAGAAGAAATTTTTTATATATCTCTTCCACTCCTTTTATGGTTATGTTAGCATTCTATTTTTACGATGTGCGAATAAATGATAAATCATTTACTGAATTATATCTTGCTTTTATTGGTTCCGTGTTTTCAATGTGTATACTCCTCTATATTCCTGTAACTATTATTAGTAGTTTAGGAAACCTTAAACTCGTACGTAATCATATTAATATTGATATTTCAGATAAGTACGTATACTATAGGGCGTTAACAGATAAGAATAGTTCTTTACTGAAGGCAATAAAGCCTTCATTAAAAGTAATTATTCTTCTATTAATCTTAGCAATATTTTCATTAAGTATGTTTTCCGGCAATTACGTACTTTATAATGTTTTCGACGGGTATGATAAGAATGTAATGGGAATTTATGCTTTAATTTCATATGTAGCATACATTTTTTCTTCTGCAATTTTAGTAGGATATTCTGGAAAACTTATAAATAAATGTCTATATTTTCCTATAATAGCCCCAATTATGCTGCTATTAATGCAGGGAATGGTACCTGCTTATAGTTTGTATATTTGTATTTTATTTATTTGCTATATAACATACTTTATAATTATATATAAACGCTGGGGTTTATTAAAAATCTAAATATGGTAGTTATCATTTTACTTATGGGACAACTCTTCTATAGCCCCTTCAAAACCCTCACCAGCTTCAACGCCGAATCCCGCCAGGAATAGTGTGAAGCATCCTGCAAGCCTTCGAGGATGACGCGGTCGCGTACCGCATCGTCTTCGAGGGAGCAGATTGCCTCAGCCCAGGCGGGCGCATCCGCCTGTGGATCCTCTGTGACAGGAGCGAAAACGGCGTGCGGGGCGATCTCGCGGAAAATATCGATATCGCTAATCACGGCGGGGCAGCCCGCCGCTTGAGCCTCCACCACGGGCAGCCCATACCCCTCAGCCCGAGAGGCTGTCACCAGTGCATGCGCAGACTCTAACAGTTCCGCATACTCTTCATCGGAAACCCCGTTGTGCACCACCACGTTCGAGCTTGCTGCCAGGGGAGAGAGTAACTCCTGATCTTCGAGCTCGGCGCGGCGCGCATCCGGCATCTTCGACAGCAGATGTAGCGTGTACCCCGGCAGCTCACGCATGGCATACAGCAGAGTCTCCACATTCTTATACGGCATGAACGAGCCCATATACACCAGGTGCCTGCTCGCGCCCTCAGCCCGTGACTTTGCACGGTGCAGAGCCTCATCCTCGCTCACCACAGACCCCGGCTGCGGGGCATTCGGCACCACATGTAGCGGCTTCTCCGTCAGCCGGTGCTCACGAATCAACCGCGCCGTAGACTCCGAAACCGTCACCACGGCATCTGCCCGGTTCAGCAGCATGCGCTGCGGTGTATAGCTCTTATGGAATAGCCGCCACCCAGCACGCACCGGTGCAGGCAAAAACCCCGGAGGAGTCGGGTGCGCATAATAAATCAGGTCATGCAGGGTCAGCACCAGCTTGAACTTGCGCCCCACCGAACCAATAGTCTGCATAGGGGAAAACACCACATCAGGGTTGTACTTATTGAGCTGAAGGGCAGCAGTCGGTTCTAAGGGGCCGGTCGGCGAACAAATATTCACATGCGGCAGATCAGGCAGCATCTGCAGCTGGCGTTCATCACTAATCACCATCACCAACTGCAGATCGGCAACCTCAGGAGCACCGGAATCCATCAAATCCTTCAACGCGCCCAAAAGCGAAGCGGTATACCGGCTAATGCCGTCGTGAAAGCCAATGCGTGTATAACGGGCGTCAACCATAAGTTTCATAGGATTCTCCTTGGGATTACACCGTAAAATCTTCGTGCGTGAATTCTGCAATCAAACCTGCCGCCAATGTAGGCGTCTCATAATGAATCAAATGCCCAACCTCAGGAATCATCTCAAAACGTTCACCAGGGGAGTGCGGGCGCCCCTCAAGCGCGGCAAACATGGCGCGTGCCGTCTGTGGGGTACCCAAATCATCATCTTCAGCAACAAGCATCTGCACGGGAACCCGAATCTGCGGGGCAAACTCGGCAGCGGTTGCCGAAATCGAAACCTCATAAGCCTGCAAAACACCCTTACGCGAGCCGAAAGACCCAAAATAGGCGGCGTGCTGGTTATTGATAAAGCGGCGCATGGCGGGTTCGCGGGTGCGCATCATCAACTCGCTCGTCACACGGGTAATCAGCTGTGAACGCAGCAATGGATAACCAATTTTTTCGGGAAGCGCAGCGCCCACGCGATAGTAGAACGATGCCGCCCGCGAGGCAATCTTCTGTGACCCTTCAAGTGCGGGCTCGCTAATGGGGTTAATGAGCGTTAGGCGGTCAAGTCCATGTGGATATTCGGCGGCATAAGCGGCGGTTACGATAGATCCAAACGAGTGTCCTACCACGTGAATATCAGAGCCATCAGGGCATGCAGGGTTTATCTGCTCAATAAGCGCGTGCAGCCATGCGGTATAGCCCTGCAAAGAAACAGTCATGGGCAGGTCTTCTGAACGCCCAAAACCCGGTAAGTCAGGGCTGATAATACTAGCTTCGGGTAAAAGCTTCAGAAGCCTGTTCGCAATAATCTCAAGCCCGTGATGATCGCCGCGGAACCCGTGAATCAGCAGGATCTTTGGAGAGCTTTCGACAGGAAAAACGCCGGGGCCCATGCCCGCACCATACTGCCAATACCGTGTAGTTGCCCCAAACAGCTCTATTTCAAATCTAGTGCCCGGGATGAGTGCCCCCGGCACACCTTCAAGAACGGTACTGGGTGATGTCACGGCGGGTGCCTTTCGTGTGTTGCGGGCTCGGTCGCTGTAAATCCCTGCGGGAGATTCACGGAGGGCGTGCGTAAACCGGCTTACACACGCAATGATTTCTCTCAGTGTACGTGGAATTTCTGTGTAGGTGCTGGAGATTTAGATGAAAAGTCAAACAATATTCAGAGTTTTTCGTCGTATACGGCTAAAAATGGTTTACGCGCGCGGGGTTGCTCTGGCGGCAACGAAGGCGAAGCGGGCGCGGGCGGTGAGGCGCATCCACGATATGAAACGGGAACTCGTAAGTTTATGAATACATCAAGAAACCTTTGTGGGTACACGCTAGAATAGGTTGGTTAGCGAAAATCAAACGTCAAAGGAATCGTAGTAGTGTCTGCTGAGGTAGAGACCGAACGCATCGAGAATGCGTATGACTTCCGTGCACAGGAAGCGAAATGGCGCCCTTACTGGGAAGAAACGGGTGTCTTCAAACCAACCGGCAACGCCGCGAAAGGTCGCCGCTATGTGCTAGACATGTTTCCGTACCCCTCAGGTGACCTGCATATGGGCCACGCAGAAGCGTTTGCTATTGGAGACATGAATGCCCGCTACTACAAGCAGTGCGGCTACGATGTTCTGCACCCTATCGGTTGGGATTCCTTCGGTTTGCCCGCAGAAAACGCTGCTATCAAGAACGGTACCCACCCAAAAGAGTGGACCTACAAGAATATTGACACGCAGGCAGAATCTTTTAAACGTTACGCTATCGCCGTGGATTGGGATCGACGCCTGCACACCTCAGACCCCGAATACTATAAGTGGACCCAGTGGCTTTTTGAGCAGTTCTATAAGAAGGGCTTGGCCTACCGCAAAGACTCGATGGTGAACTGGTGCCCCAAAGATCAGACCGTGCTCGCGAACGAGCAGGTGGTTAACGGTGCCTGTGAACGATGCGGCACCACGGTTACTAAGAAGTCGCTAAATCAGTGGTACTTCAAGATTACTGATTACGCCCAGCAGCTTCTTGACGATATGGAGCAGCTTGAGGGCAAATGGCCCGAACGTGTTTTGCTGATGCAGCGGAACTGGATTGGGCGTTCCGAAGGTGCTGAGGTTCGCTTCGAGATTGAGGCTACCGAGGCACAGCCTGCCGAATCCTTCACGGTCTTCACCACCCGCCCAGATACCCTCTACGGTTCAACCTTTATTGTTGTTGCCGCTGACTCGACCTTTGCCGAGCAGATTGTGGCACCCGAACAGGCACAGGCGCTAGAGGACTACCGCGAGCAGATTAAGGCGCTCAGCGATATTGACCGCCAGTCTTCCGAGCGTGAAAAGACCGGTATGTTTACTGGGCGTTACGCAATCAACCCGCTGAACGGCGCAAAGTTGCCGGTGTGGGCTTCAGATTATGTGCTTGCCGATTATGGTACCGGCGCTATTATGGCGGTGCCCGCGCACGATCAGCGTGACCTTGACTTCGCCAAGAAATTCGACCTGCCGATCGTGACGGTGCTCGATGTTGAGGGCGAGGAAGACCCTGCCGAGTCGGGTATCGCCACTGCGGGCGATGGGGTACTCATTAACTCCGGTGAGCTAACCGGACTTCCTAAGGCAGAGGCTATTGCGAAGGCTACCGAGCTGGTTGAGGCTGCCGGCACCGGCGAAGGTAAGGTTATTTACCGCCTGCGCGACTGGTTGCTCTCGCGCCAGCGTTTCTGGGGCACGCCTATTCCCGTGATTCACTGTGAGGACTGTGGCGAGGTGCTGGTTCCTGAAGAACAGCTGCCGGTTCTGTTGCCGGATAATCTGCGTGGCGAGCAGCTGGCGCCCAAGGGACAGTCGCCCCTTGCTGCCGCCGATGATTGGGCTATAGTTCCCTGCCCACAGTGCGGTAAGAGCGCCCGCCGCGATTCCGACACGATGGATACCTTCGTGGATTCTTCCTGGTACTTCCTGCGCTATGTTTCGCCCCGTTACGCCGAAGGCCCCTTCGACCCGCAGGCGATCAGGGAATGGGGCGCGGTCAATATGTACGTGGGCGGTGTGGAACACGCGATTCTGCACCTGCTGTATGCGCGTTTCTTCACGAAAGTTATTCGTGATTTGGGGCTGATTGAGCACGGCGAGCCGTTCAAAGCTCTCATGAATCAGGGTCAGGTTCTCAACGGCGGTAAGGCCATGTCGAAATCGCTGGGCAATGGTGTAAACCTGGGTGAGCAGCTTGATAAGTTCGGTGTGGATGCAGTGCGCACTACCATGATCTTCGCTTCGCCGCCCGAAGATGATGTGGACTGGGCGGATGTTTCGCCCGCCGGTTCGCAGAAGTTCTTGGCGCGCGCATGGCGTATTGCTCAGGACGTTACCTCCGAACCTGGTGTGGATGCGGCATCCGGCGATGCGAACCTGCACAAGCTGGTGGCGCGTACCATACATGATGTGAAGCAGCTTCTTGACTCGGGTAAGTTCAACGTGGTGGTCGCCAAGACTATGGAGCTGGTGAATGCTACCCGTAAGGCTATCGATTCGGGCCCTGGGGGAGCGGACCCTGCGGTGCGCGAAGCCGCCGAAACTATTGCGATCTTGTTGTCACTCTACGCGCCGTACACCGCCGAGGACATGTGGCACGCGCTGGGATACGATAACCCGGTGCTGACCGCAGGTTTCCCGCAGGTAGATGAATCCCTGCTCGTGGATGATACCGTCACCGCAATCGTGCAGATCAAGGGCAAAGTGAAGGCGCGCCTTGAGGTATCAAAGGATATTTCTGAAGCTGAGCTTGAAAAACAAGCCCTGGAGGACGAGACTATCGCGAAGCTGGTGGAAGGCTCCGAAATCCGTAAGGTGATTGTGCGAGTCCCCAAACTGGTGAATATCGTCATCTAGAGTTTTCAGAACGTTGATGCGGTGCCGCCGGAAGAAAACTTTTCGGGTTTTGCTTCCGGCGGCACCATTCTTTTTAGCTATGATGAGAAAGTCGGTTATTGCAAATTGCCGTATTTTTAAGATTCAGGAGGGTGCCTTATGGGACGCATCGCTGTTGTGACAGACTCAGCCGCTGCTATTGCTCCTGAAATTCTTAAGGAGCGTCAAGAACGCGGTGGGTTTGCTGTGGTACCCATGCCGGTATCCGTTCAAGAGACGCCCGCACGCGCAGGCATCAGGGGCACACGAACCGAGACGAATACCCGCGATTTAACCGGTCTTAGCCTCGAGGAAATTGACGAAGCCATTTTAATGGCGCATGTCCTCGGAAATACGGTCAATACCTCCGGCCCTGCCCCCGGTGTCTTTGCCGATACCTACGATGCCCTCGTTGATGAAGGGTACGAGCATATTCTGTCGATACACCTCTCGGGAGAGCTCTCTGGAACCGTTGAGTCAGCGCGAGTGGGTGCGCAGCTTTCTAAAGCGCGAGTGACCGTACTTGATTCCCGTACCGTCGCCGGAGCCTATGGGCATGCGGCGCTGCATGCCCATGATGTAGCCGATATTTGCGATAGTCCTGAGGAACTTGCCGAAGTAGTTACCGGTATATGCGCCGAGACCGACATTTATTTCTACATTCCTACTCTCGATGCGCTTCGCCGCGGGGGTCGTGTCTCGCCCGCGTTGGCGATGGTCGGGCAGATGTTCCAGATCAAGCCTATCGGCACGGTCGCGGATGGAAAACTGACCTATGTTGAGCGCCCCCGTACCGCAACGCGCGCGAAAGAACGCCTCACGCAGATTATTCGTGACGTTTGTACTAAGCACCAATCGGTAAAAAAGCATCCTGCAGCTGCGGCTGCGCAGCACGGCGTGCGGCCAACCGGTCATGTGGTGGCGCTTCACCATATGGGTAACTTTGCGGAGGCTAAAGCCTTGCAAGATTCGTTGGGAGCCTTCGCTTCGGATGCGGTTCTTAGCTCTCTCCCGCCCGTATTGGCGGCGCATTCCGGACTGGGTGCACTTGCCGCTGTCATCTATTAGCCATGCGATGTGAGAATGTCATTTTTCTTTGTGTAGCCGCTAAAATTACCCGATTCACCCGCAAAAATTGGCGCAATCCCTGTGGATAGCCGGTTTTTATGTCCCGCTCGGATAGTTATCCACAGAATATAGGAACCGCCCGGCAGGGGCATAAGCACGCGGCTAGGCTTGCACTATGACCCGCGATAACGCCCACCAAGCATTTCACCCACTAAGCTCTTCTATGCAGACGCTACCCGAAAGAGCTGAGACGTCGGTACCAGCACAGGAAGCTCAGACAGAGAAGCAAAGCCCCTATGGGATCTGGGATGACGAGCCCACAGAACGCCTTATGCCGCATGATGATTTTGCGGAAGGGTCTGCTTCTTCTGCCTCGGTGGGGAAGAGCCCTCGAAGACTCTACTCAGATTCTTACGAACAAACCGTGTATGAGCAGCATGAGTCGGCATCTGAACAGCTTTTAAGACGAGCTAGACAACGCGCCACTCATAGCACCGAACCAGACGATTTGGCGGAAAGCTACTACGAGGGCACACAGCAGCAGATCTCCGCGGTAAAACCTGCGCACAACCCTGCCAATGAACAGCGCGGCGAGCGCACTACTCACGTTATTGCACAGCGTGAGAATATGCCCGAAGAGCTCATTCAGGATGAATGGGACGAATGGGAAACACCAGCGAAAACCCGTGCTTTTCGGTGGAAGGTTCCGCCCTATGCCGTCTTCGTTTTAGCCTTGGGCGTTCTAGGAATTATTCTCTGGGGGTTGCTAGGATTTACACCCACTCCGCAAGCAAACGAAGAGTCTACCAGTAGCGCCCAGGTGGCGGCGCCAGGGGCTAGCTCATCCGTAATTCCGAGTGCCACCCCTTCGGATTCATCTGCGCAGAATAAAATTCCGAATAAGAATGGCACTATTCGAGTGCATATAGCTGGAGCAGTCAAAACTCCTGGCGTGCAAACGCTCCCTGCTGATGCCCGCGCCATTGATGCCCTTGAAGCCGCAGGAGGCGCAACCCCGGATGCCGACCTCAACCGGGTAAACCTCGCGGGCAGCCTTAGCGACGGCACACAGCTTTATATCCCTAAGACAGGGGAGACCGCTGCACCGGTACTTGCCGCACCAGCCGGAGGAAACAGTGCTTCACCCAACGGTTCTCCGGGAGCCGCGCAAAATCCTGCGGCACCGAAATCTTCTGCGGGCACTGGGCAGCAGGGCGCACCGGGTTCTCCTATCAACCTGAATACTGCGACTGCTGAGCAGCTGCAGACTTTGCCGCGCATTGGTCCTTCTCTAGCCGCCCGCATTATTTCTTGGCGTGATGCTCACGGAGGCTTCAAAAGTGTTGATGAGCTGGATGCAGTACCTGGCATCGGTCCCTCTCTCATGAGTTCGTTGCGCCCGCTCGTCACAGTCTAAATCCGTTAGCGTCAAACAATATAGGTAATGAGCCGCATCATGAGTTTTCTGCACATTCCGCCTAAGCTCAAACCATATCTCACCCGAAATTTCGCCCGTACCGAGTGGATGCGCTATCGCCGCGACCATAACCACGAATGGTTTCGCGCTGTTAGTGCCATTATTCACCTTGATATACGGCTTATAGTCTCGGCGGTCGTACTCTGGATTTTCACGCTGGCCGCCATGTATCACGGTACTTTTCAGCCCTATAAATACTGCGTTTTAGTGGCTATTAGCCTGCTTGGAATAATCACCATAACGCTTAATACCTTCTATGGACGCAAAATCGCCCATATTCTTTGTCCTATCCTCGGGCAGTTCATGTTCATTATGCTCTTGGTGACTCTGCAAGCTGTCCTGCTCATGCTGACCGGAACGGATTCCAGCCGCACGACCCTAAGAGATGCTGAAGGAACCTCGTTACGTATAACCGGAGTCATCAGGGAAATACGCCCTCTTGACTCGCATACGAATATGATCATTCTCAGCACCGACACGGCTCAATACCGTAGTCTTCGAGCACCAATTCATGAAGATATTCGTATTTACAGCAACACACAAAAACAGCAGCTTAACCCCGGAACCCGGGTTAACGCGCTCGGAACCCTTGAAAATAAAGGCACCACCGCATTCCTCAAAGGTGCAAGCATATTCCCTCAACCGAACCAAAATCTTGAGCACACACGCGCCCTAAACACTAGGATGCGCGATTATGCCCGCCGACACCTCGATGCCGAAACCACGGCGTTACTTCTAGGTACCGCCTATGGCGATGACTCCGCAATGCCCAACACCAGTAAGGAAAACTATAAGCTTAGCGGGCTCAGTCACCTTACCGCAGTCTCTGGAGCAAATATCGCCATCATTTTCATGGCTGGCTACCGTTTTGGAATTCTCGTGCGCGTTCCACGCCGCCTTATGATCGGAATGGGTATTACCGCCGTCGTTCTCTACTCCACGATTCTCACTTTTGAGGGATCCGTAATCCGCTCTATTCTCATGGGGTCACTAGGAGCTTTGGCGATGCTCCGCGGCACCGGGAGAAATACTCTTAGCGCGCTCGCCACCACTATCGTGTTCTGCCTCATCGCTGCGCCGAAACTCGCCGGTGACCTCGGCTTTATGCTCTCCACCGTGGCTACGGCATCGCTGATAGCGCTCGGACCCTCACTCACGCGTCTCTTGATGCGCGTCCTACCGCACACCCTCGCCGAACTTATAGCAGCTTCCGCCAGCGCCTCGCTCTGGTGTACCCCTGTTATTTTAGGTATCAGCGGCAAAATACCGCTCTATACCATTCCCGCAAATATGCTCGCCGCTCCACTAACCGCGATCACCATGTTTGCTGGTCTTGCCGCGTTCCTGAGCTACAGCATCAACTTCACGGCCATCACGGATATTGCTCTTATTCTCGGTAGAATACCGGTACAGGGCATCGAATACATAGCGAAATATTTTGCACACGCACCCGCAAATCCACTCGATGTAGATGTTACTCTGGCATCTGTAGCTTTTGCTGGAGTTACTGTCTTTGCGGGTAGCCTGCTGATATGGCTCTGGGATTACCGTATTTACAAGCGCGAGCTTCACCTCGATTATGTACGTATACCCGGTACTCAGCATGCAACCAGCACGCGCCGTCAATCACCAACGCACCAAATCGGTCAAAGACACTTCGGTATGATAGAAACAGCAACACACCGAACGAGCAATGAGGTACCGTGACTCCCAGGGGAAGCTCATCACGCGGCAACTACCGCGGCCAACGCGCTAATAAAACGCTTGATAACGCATGGCGCACCGTAGATCCCGCACCGGTCATCATGCTCCACGGTTCCGAAGAGTATTTCGCTTCACGAGCACGTGAACGTCTGCGCACCGCTTTTTATAGCACCTATCCAAATGCAGACCTAGTCACCATCAACGCTTCCACCTACACTGCGGGGGAACTCACTCTCCTCGCGAGCCCGTCGCTCTTCGGGACTGCCAAAATAATAGATGCTGACAACGTCGCCACCATGAGTGAAGACTTCCTTAACGATGTTCTCAGCTACATTGCTGCCCCAGAATCCGACATTATGCTCATTATGCAGCATTCTGGCGGCAATCGCGGCAAAAAACTCATTGATGCCATACGTAAAAACCACGTTCTTATTCCCTGTAAACCGCTCAAAGCCGAGCGCGAAAAAACGGAATTTGTCACCAGTGAATTCCGAGAGGCTAAACGCACTATCGATCCCGGGGCCCTCCGCCTACTCGTAGCCGCTACCAACGACACCGCCGAACTTGCCTCTGCCTGTGCTCAACTTCAAGCAGATATTGCGGGAAATATTACCGAAGAGATCGTGAACCGTTACTATGGCGGGCGAACCGAAGTTACTGCTTTTCGGGTGGGAGACGCCGCCGTTACGGGAAACGCAGCAGAAGCGCTTAGGCTTTTACGACATGCTTTAGCAACGGGAACAGAACCTATCCCTCTGTTGGGGGCACTTGCCATGCGTATTCGCAATATTGCCCGCGTGCATCATGTGCGTGCCAGTGCCCAGGAACTTGCCCGTGAGGTAGGTATGGCTCCGTGGCAGGTTGAACAGGCACAACGCGACGGAAGGCGTTTCACCGGGGAACAGATCGCCCGTATCGTGCAGCTACTTGCTGATGCCGACGCACAGCTCAAGGGGGAGGGACTAGACCCAGTATATGCGGTTGAACGCGCGGTACTTGCCATTGCGTTGCCTCATAACCGCTCATAAATGCATTTTTATTTTGCTCATATATGAGCTAGGGAAAGATTTGCGTCATAAGGCATAATGGACTCCATGCTACAAACACTGAAAAAAGCATTCTTCGCCGTTTTGCCTTCGCTTCGGAAAGCAGCAGAAGATGCTCTGCGCGATAATGCACAACAGTCGCAAGCACAGACCAACCACGATTCTGAACAACCTCAGACATCAAATGCGCCGAAACCAGGCCCCGGTGCTTCTAAGTCTGCGCCCTCTCAACAGCAGAGTTCGCAGGGACAGGGCTCAGACTATCCAGGAGACTATCGCGGGTCTATTGACTTTGAGTATTCTCCCTCATTGGACGGCGATCCAGATCCTGGTGAGATCGTGTGGACTTGGGTTCCTTACGAAGAAGACCATACTCAGGGGAAAGACCGCCCGGTCATCCTTGTAGGGCGTGACGGGGAATACCTGCTTGCCTTCATGATGACCAGCAAAGACCACAACAACCGCGATCATGCAGATTCTAATTATCTAGATATTGGTTCAGGCTCTTGGGATTCCCAGGGTCGGGCTTCCGAGGTCAAACTCAATCGCGTCCTACGGGTGCGTCCTGAGAACATGCGCCGTGAAGGGGCAATTATGCCTCACGAGACTTTCCGCCTTATCGAACAAGCCTACAACCGCCGTTAGTCCGAGATTGTACCTATCTCAAAAGCGCGAAAATCATATATCATCCTTGAAATAAAAGGTATTCTTACAGGCACTTATCTGCTATGATTTGTGGTTGAGTGTCTGGTGGTCATCAGGCACTGCTGGCCGGTTGCCATAGGCATCCCCACGCCGCTCAGTCGATGATCGGTCAGCATAGCCCTCACCGACCAATAAGACAAACAGAAAGTTTAATCGTGGCTAATATCAAGTCCCAGAAAAAGCGCATCCTCACCAACGAGAAGGCTCGTCTGCGTAACAACGCTATTAAATCTGAGCTGAAGACCGCAACCCGCCGGGTTAAGGAAGCTGTTGAGGCACAGAACAAGGAAGCTGCCGAAGAGGCACTGCGTTTTGTGAGCCGCAAGCTGGATAAGGCTGTTTCTAAGGGTGTTCTGCACAAGAAGAACGCTGCTAACAAGAAGTCCGGTCTAGCGCATCTGGTTAACAAACTTTCCTAATGTCAGCCTCTGTATGAGGCGCATTGCGAAGTGATAAGGTTTCCCCGTCGGTTCTCTCCCGGCGGGGAATTCTTTGTGCCCGCCAGCCGTGCCGGTTCGCGCTTCCAGCGTGCATTATGGGAAAATAAAAGATAATTGTGCCAGCTGCCTGATGAACCTCCATGAAAGGAATATGCGAGTGGCTCCTCTGTCGAAAAATCCGCCAATACCGGCGGCTACCGACCCCGCGATTATTCGCAACTTCTGCATTATTGCACATATCGATCACGGAAAATCCACGCTCGCTGACCGTATGCTTCAGGCAACTGGCGTTGTCGCGCCGCGCGATATGAAGGCACAATACCTTGACCGCATGGATATTGAGCGTGAACGAGGCATCACCATTAAATCCCAGGCAGTACGTATGCCATGGGAGATCGACGGTACTTCCTATGCACTCAATATGATTGATACTCCGGGACACGTTGACTTCACCTATGAAGTCTCTCGCTCACTTGCCGCATGCGAAGGCGCTCTGCTTCTTGTTGATGCAGCACAGGGGATTGAAGCCCAAACTCTCGCCAACCTTTACTTAGCGATGGAGAACGATCTTACGATTATTCCCGTCCTGAATAAGATCGACTTGCCCGCCGCTATGCCCGATAAATATGCTGAGGAGCTGGCAAACCTTATTGGTTGCGAACCTGAGGAGGTTCTGCGGGTTTCGGGTAAAACCGGTGAGGGTGTAGAAGCTCTACTGGATCGTATTGTCGAAGGTATACCCGCGCCCGTTGGCCAAGCGAATGCGCCTGCCCGCGCCATGATTTTTGACTCGGTGTACGATTCCTACCGCGGAGTGGTCACCTATGTGCGTGTCGTAGATGGAAAACTTGAACCGCGCCAGAAAATCAAGATGATGTCTACCGGAGCAGAACACGATCTGCTTGAGATTGGGGTAATTTCACCCGACCCCATTCCCTCCAAAGGGCTGAGCGTAGGTGAAGTGGGCTATTTGATCACTGGCGTGAAGGACGTTCGGCAGTCCCGCGTGGGCGATACCGTAACCTCTGCCGTCAAACCTGCTGCAGAATCCCTAGGCGGCTATGAAGACCCGAAACCTATGGTGTTCTCTGGGCTATTTCCTATTGATGGTTCAGATTATCCGGCGTTGCGAGATGCCCTAGACAAGCTCAAGCTCAACGATGCTGCGCTTGTCTACGAACCCGAAACTTCTGCAGCACTCGGGTTTGGTTTCCGGTGTGGCTTCTTAGGCCTGCTGCACCTTGAAATCGTGCGCGAACGCTTGGAACGCGAGTTCAATCTCGACCTTATTTCGACCGCCCCCAACGTTATCTACGATGTTGTGGACGAATCGGGTAATGCAAAGCGCGTGACTAATCCAAGCGAGTTCCCCGAGGGTAAGGTCGCAACCATTCGTGAACCGATGGTGGCATGTACGATTATTGCCCCCAGCGACTATATTGGGGCGATCATGGAGTTGTGCCAGTCGCGCCGCGGGCAAATGGGCGGCATGGACTACCTATCTGAGGATCGCGTTGAGATGCGGTACCGCCTGCCGCTGGCCGAGATTGTCTTTGATTTCTTCGATCAGCTCAAGTCCCGTACTCGTGGGTATGCATCCTTGGACTGGAAGTTCGATGGTGAGGAAGAGGCTGACCTGGTGAAGGTCGATATCCTGCTTCAGGGTGAGAAAGTGGATGCTTTCTCGGCTATTACCCATCGCGACAAGGCCTATTCGTACGGTTTGATGATGACGAGTAAACTCCGTGAGCTAATACCTCGTCAGCAATTTGAGGTTCCTATTCAGGCTGCTATTGGTTCTCGCATCATTGCCCGCGAGAATATCCGCGCTATGCGCAAGGACGTGCTGTCAAAATGCTACGGTGGCGATATTTCGCGTAAGCGCAAGCTGCTGGAAAAGCAGAAGGAAGGCAAGAAGCGCATGAAGATGGTCGGCCGCGTCGAGGTACCGCAAGAGGCATTCATCGCCGCCCTATCTTCGGGCGAAGAGAAAGAGAAGAAAGACAAAAAGAAGTAAATCTTTACCGTCTTTCTTGCGGGTAGAGACCTGACTCCAAGAAAAGAGCGTCTCTACCCATCATTTTTACGCACATGCACTCGGCTAGATTCTCATGAAGGAGGCATCGTATGGCACCCGCGCAACCGGTTGGCGCGCCCGCGCCGCGTGATGGACGCATCCCAGCCTCGTGTGCGCACGGGTGCCAAAACCGTGATTTTAGCCTCTATGTACATATTCCGTTCTGCTCAGTGCGATGTGGGTATTGTGATTTCAACACTTATGCCACCGAAGATTTTGGTGACGGGATAGGGCTGGGTACGTATGCGGACGATGCTACAGCTGAGATTTTCTTTGCCGCTCGCGCTCTTGAAGCATCCGGGGTGGTAAAGCGGCCGTTGCATACGGTATTCTTCGGCGGGGGTACGCCCACGAAACTCCCTGCGTATGATTTGGTGCGCATCCTGAGAACTGCAATTGATATTTTCGGTATCGAAGATGGTGCTGAGGTCACCACCGAGGCTAATCCTGACTCTGTCACCTATGAGGATCTGCAGACGTTAAAAGACGGCGGATTTACGCGTGTTTCTTTTGGTATGCAATCTGTTGTGCCCGAGGTTTTGAAAGTTCTTGACCGTACCCATACGCCCGAAAATGTTCCTAAAGTTGTGGCGTGGGCGCGAGATATTGGTCTTCAAGTATCGATAGATTTAATTTATGGCTCTCCGTCAGAAACGCTGGAGCAGTGGGAGCAAAGTGTGCAAGCGGCGATTTCTTATCAGCCAGACCACATTTCTGCATATTCTTTGATTGTTGAAGACGGTACTAAACTTGCCGCACAAATTCGGCGCGGTGAATATACAATGCCTGATGATGACCTCATGGCAGATATGTATTTGCGTGCAGAAGATCTTCTCATGCAAGCCGGATATCGGTGGTATGAGGTCTCGAATTATTCTCGGTCTGAGCATACTCGAAGTGACCATAATATGGCGTATTGGCGTAATCAAGACTGGTGGGGAATAGGACCGGGAGCACATTCACATATAAACGGTACCCGGTGGTGGAATATTAAACATCCCGTTCCCTATGCGCATCGCGTTCGAGCTGGGCAGTCGCCGGCCGCAGCGCGAGAGATTTTAGACTCAGATTCTCGTTCTTTTGAGACGATTATGCTGTTGATTCGAGTACGTGAGGGGCTGCCTATGCACGAGCTTCTAGCCGTGCATCCTGCCGCTGACCTGGGGTCTTCTTTACGGTGGTTGCTCTCGCAAGGTCTCATTGAACCCGACATTTTTACAAATACTGGTGCGCCCAACCCTGATGCTTCGGTAAAACTCACACTGCAGGGGCGACTTTTAGGTGATGCTGTTACTCGAGAATTACTTCCAGATATAAAATAAATGTCTCGTAAAATATGCGAGAATACTTACCCCAAAAATATAATTGCCTTAACTTTCAGGATAAAATAATTGAATTACTAGACATTAGGTTGAAACTAAGGTAGAGTTTATATTGGCAGGACGGTATATGTTACAGCGTGTTGTCGTCTTTGCTGAAGTTGAGTGAATACGGTTGAAGGTCCCTTGTGTATCAGGGGCCTTCAATCGTTAACAGGTGTTTTATGTGGTATGTAATATGCGCGTAAAAATAAAGGGCCACATATTCCATATCGAAATAGTGACCCTGGATGCCTTGCCTTATACGATGTATAAGTCTGTTTATACGCGGCGCTCGGCTGCCTGTTGTTGCTGTTGCCCTTCCATTTCTTCTCGGTGCTGCTTCTTCTTTTCTTTGAAGTCTTCAGCAGGCTTGAGGAAAAGGTCAAGGATACGCAGGTTGAGCTTGTACCTATGAGGTTCTCCTTGAGCGGCGTAGATGCCCGCAATTACGGAACTGATCGCCATATAAAGCCACAGAATAGCAGTAAAGAACATCATGAGGCTTGCCATGCCGGGCACGAAGCTCAAAATGAGAAGAACAAGAATCATGATTGAAGGCAGAAGCGTAAAGTTCATGGCTTCACGTGACTCTTGCTCAGTGAAGGGGGCGCGGTCACGATACAAATAGTAGATAGCAGCGGCAGGCAAAAACCCGATGATGCCGCTAAAGTGAGCAAAAGTCGCCATGCTCCGGTCCTGCGACACAGGCAAAGGTGTAATGTTTCGTTTATGCCCCTCCGGGCGAGTATCTTGAACCACAGAAATCCTGATTATTACTCGTCTATTTTGCTCTGCCGTACACATGCCTCAGTTGGTGCACCTGTACAACCTAAAATCCTTATTTATTGTAACGTGTTTTACCGAACGCCTTGCCAGAGGCGCGGCATAGACAACCTGAGCTACTCACATTACCTTATTCAGTCAGAAAATCAATGAGCGACTCAACAGGTCCTAGCAGCGTAGGATCAAGATCAGAATAAGAGTCAACTCGGGAAAGAATACGTTTCCAGGCGTTTGCCACGTCTTCCTGGTTTTGATGTGGCTGTCCCAACCGACGTAGAATTCCTTTCTTCCAGTCCTCACCTCGAGGCACCTGCGGCCATGCCGGAATTCCGAGAACCTGCGGCTTGACGGCCTGCCAAATATCAATGAAAGGGTGCCCCACAATCTTAATATTTCCAGCAGCGCCGGGAACAGCTAAAGCCTCCGCCACAACACGTTCTTCCTTGGTGCCTTTCAGAAGATGATCCACAAGAATTCCAAGTCGTCGCTCTGGACCGGGGGAGAACTCTTCAACGGCAGTTGCTAAATCATCAACACCATGAAGGGGCTCGACCACAATACCTTCAACCCGCAGATCATGGCCCCACACTTTCTCGACGAGTTCCGCATCATGAAGCCCCTCAACCCAGATTCTGGATGCGCGCGCCACCCGTGCTGGAGCGTTTTCAACTGCTACCGAACCAGAACGAGAAATTTTGCGCCCTGAGGTCTTTCGTGGTGTTGGGGCAACAATCTCAACCGGTTCGCCCTCAAGAAAGTACCCGATTCCTAAAGGAAAATTTTTGACCCGTCCGTGAGCGTCTTCAAGCCCGAAAAATATTTCTCCACCGATACGTTCGGCACGCACTACTTCGCCAACCCACCCGTTAAGATCCTCAAGGACCATCCCGCGTTTTAGCTCGACCCGACGAGGAGAAGCAGGCCTGTTATTTATTGAGGCACGTGATAGATCTTGTGCACCCCAAGCGTATCGTTCACTCATATCTTGCATCCTTCGTACAACGGCACCACGGATATTGCCTGGTTTCCGCAGGTTAGCTTCTGGCAGAACCCATCCAATTCTAAAGTATTGATAACTCGCTTCTGGCGAAAGACTAGTACCGTTAGGGGTTACCCGGCTATGATAAAAGTAGTTTTTAGCACTCTCTCAACAAGAGTGCCAGATTATGCTTTTCCAGATTGTTAACCACCGATAGGGTCGCAAGGAGTACCATGTCACACGAACGCCGCATGCGCATACTGCAGGCAATCGTTGAAGACTACGTGCGCACAGGCGAACCCATAGGTTCAAAGACGCTGGCACAGCGCCACCATCTTCAAGTATCCAGTGCCACGATACGCAATGATATGGCAGCTTTAGAAGAACAGGGACTTTTGAGCGCACCGCACGCCAGCGCTGGGCGTATTCCTACAGAACAGGGATACAGGTTCTTCGTCGATGCTCTAACCGCGCCGCGTGCTCTCTCTGCAACCCAAGTTTCGGCGTTACGGCAAATTCTTGAAAGCGCACACAGCGTAGAAGACATGATTGAAGCCGCCACCCGAACACTTGCGCATCTCACGCATCAGGTAGCACTTATCCAGTACCCAACACGTAACGCTGGAACTCTCTTGCATCTTGAGTTCGTACCCCTAGATTCACGCACGCTTTTAGCATTGCTTATCAGTGATCTTGGCACAATCCACCGGGTTACCGTGATATTGCCGGAGACTACAGCCTTATCGCATGATGAAACTGTGTCAGCTCTTGCAGCGATTAAAGAAAACCTGCTTAAAATGCTTCAGGGTTTACCCTTCGAAAACATAAGTGCATTGCTGCCAGAAGCGCATCATCCAGCGTTGCGAGGTCGTTCTCCGGAGCTTACCGAAGCTATCGTGGATCATCTGCGAGCACAACCTTATTTTGAACGAGATATTCGCTTCGCGATCTCTGGCACCTCAAACCTAGCACGAAGTCACGACGACTTCTCGGCGAGCATAGCTCCCATTTTGGATGCGCTCGAAGAACAAGTTACGCTGCTTCGCGTGCTGTCTCACGCATCGGTTCAAGAAGCCGGGTACAGTGTAAGGATCGGTCACGAGAATACGGAGCAAGCGCTTCAAGGAGCTTCTATTGTCACTGGTGAATACGATTCACCCGTTGTAGTTTCATACGGCAAACAACATTTACCAGATAATGAAGGCGCCTTGGGGAAGCATACGGCAAAACTTGGCGTGGTGGGTCCAGTCCGCATGGATTACCGTGGTAACATTGCGGCGGTGAACGCGGTAGCTCGCTATCTAGGTCATGTCTTAGGCACACGAGCATCATGACATCGTGCGAGTAATTCCTCAGAACCCCGTAAACTTACCGATTTTATATTGACACCATATCCGGAGCACTCCGGTACGAAAAGGATAGAAGAAACACGTGAGCGATCACTACTCAACTCTTGGAGTCTCGAAGGATGCAAGCCCCGAAGAGATCAAAAAAGCGTACCGTAAAAAGGCGCGTCAACTGCACCCCGACGTTAACCCATCCGAAGAGGCAGCTGAGGAATTCAAACGTGTAACCCTCGCCTACGAAGTACTCTCAGATAACGAGAAACGCCGTAATTACGACGCTACCGGCGATGAACAGGGTCGTGCAGGATTCCCTGGAGGCGCAGGAGGGTTCGGCGGCTTTGGCTCAGGAAGTTTCGGGTTCCAAGACCTTTTCGATATGTTTACCGGAGGCGGTGGACAAAGCGGTCCCGCATCCCGCGTACGCCAGGGACAAGACGCACTTATCAACGTCTCGATATCCCTTAAAGACGCAGTTTTTGGCGTCGAAAAGACTGTAGAGCTTAACACGGCCGTCACTTGTAAATCCTGTGAAGGTGAAGGAACCGCTCCCGGAACCCACCCCGAAACCTGTGAGACCTGTCATGGCCAGGGATTCATGCAGCGCCGTGTTCAATCCATCCTAGGAACCGTCATGCAGCAGGTAGAGTGCCCCAGCTGTCAGGGATATGGCACCGTCATCAAACACCGCTGCCCAGAATGCCACGGACAGGGCCGTGTGGGCGAAAAACTCCCGCTGACCTTCACCGTTCCCGCCGGTGTTAATGACGGAGCCCGCATACGTCTGCGAGGTAAAGGCGAAGCTGGACTCAATGGTGGTCCCAATGGCGATCTTTATATTGATCTCAACGTTAAGCGCGATAAATACTTTGTTCGCGATGGTGATAATCTCACCACAACGGTGAATATTCCTATGGTCGCAGCCGTTTTAGGAACCACCGTACCCTTAGAAACCTTCGATGGGGTTCAAGAGATCACCATCCCTGAAGGCGCACAAAGCGGCGACATCGTAACTTTGAACGGCTTAGGTGTTACCCGCCTTCACTCCGATAAACGCGGAGACCTACAGGTACGTATTCAGGTCACAACACCGACCAATGTAAACTCCGAACAACGTGAGTTGCTCCAAAAATTCGCTGAACTTCGTGGAGAAGACTTGCACGAAGGCACCCACGTCAAACAAAAACATGGTCTTTTTTCGCGACTCAAAGACCAATTTAAATAGACAACATTCTTTGTATCCGAAGTGTTCTGAAAATCCTAGTACGGTAAGATGAAACACTTCGGATACAGCTTTATCAAGGATCTTATGAGCGCCCCCATTTTCTACATTACCGCCAAAGAGCTAGCCAGCTGCACGGCAGGGAGTACATTTACTCTAACTGGTCCGGAAGCGCATCACGCCAAGGTGAAACGCTTAGCTATAGGGGAGAACCTTGACCTTGCAGACGGCCAAGGGCATCGTATCCACGGTATTGTTTCAGCGATTTCCTCTGAAGGACTTGAAGTTACAGTCCAAAACCTAGATAAGGATGATAACAGCCTCTCAGTTTCCCTTGTGCAGGCACTCGCCAAAGATAACCGAGACATATTGGCAATTGAGACCGGCACCGAACTTGGAATTCGGAGCGTTATCCCGTGGAGTGCCGATCGCTCTATCGTGCGGTGGAAAGGGGAACGCGCTACTAAAGCTCACCAAAAGTGGCAAAATACTGTCTCTGCCGCCGCTAAGCAATCGCGTCGAGCGCTCATTCCTACCGTGGAAGAGCTGTATTCTTCGCAGGAACTCGCAGAACACATACGCGAGCTCACGGATCAGGGAGCGTATGTCTATATTCTGCATGAACAGGCCACTGAACCCTTAAGCGAATATCTGCGAAAGATTGGGTACAGCCCTGATAATCCCACCAGAATTTATATTCTTGTAGGACCTGAAGGAGGCATCACCGAACGGGAAATCGAACTTTTCACGCGGGCGGGTGCGTACAAGGCACTGTTAGGAACTGAAATTCTGCGAGCCTCCACTGCTGGTGCCGCAGCACTGTGCACTATCAACGTAGTGTTGGGACGCTGGTAAGTAACGTTACACTTATTTAAGAACCAACAAGCCAAGGAGCTTACTTTTGACGACTACCTCACGACCCCTCTCAACGGCACGTACCGTATCTTTCAAAAGCGCCGCAGAGATGATAGCGGTTCTTGGCCCTCAAGACGCGCATCTCACTATTGTTGAGGACTATTTCGACAATATTTCAATTCGTCCCAAGGATCTTGATCTTCTTATTTCCGGTCCGTCCGTATCTGTTACCACGGTTGCGAAGCTTCTCAATGAACTCCGTGTACTCGCTAGTCACGGTACACAGATTACAGTACAAGTTATCCATCGTCTGATGGGTATGCTCGGTGATGAACTTTCAAATCCAGCGCATACGCTCTCAGCGAGTATTCTTTCAACACGCGGTACGACGATTCGCCCGAAGACGGTAAACCAGAAAAAATATGTGGATGCTATTGACGCAAATACTGTTGTCTTCGGCATTGGTCCCGCTGGTACCGGTAAAACATATTTGGCTATGGCAAAAGCAGTGCAAGCCCTACAAAGCCGCGAGGTTAACCGAATTGTCTTAACTCGCCCCGCAGTAGAAGCAGGCGAGCGTCTAGGCTTTTTACCGGGAACTCTCAACGATAAGATTGACCCTTATTTGCGTCCTCTCTATGATGCTCTACACGACATGCTTGAACCGGCGGCTATCCCTAAGCTTATGGAGGCAGGAACAATTGAGGTTGCACCCCTCGCATATATGCGCGGGCGTACATTGAATGACGCTTTCGTCATCCTTGATGAAGCACAGAACACGACGGCTGAACAGATGAAGATGTTCCTGACTCGTTTAGGTTTTGGCTCCAAGATGGTAATCACCGGCGATATTACACAGGTTGATTTGCCGGGTGGTCAAGCTTCGGGGCTTAAACAGGTGCGTAATATTTTGACCGGGGTTGATGACATTGTTTTTAGCACCCTGGATTCATCTGATGTTGTGCGCCATAGTCTAGTGTCTAACATTGTCTCCGCGTACGATCAGTGGGGCGAAGATCAAAAGGCTATGGAACGTAAACGTAATCGTAAAGTTAAGCGCGCCACGATTGAAGCTGCGGCTGAGAAACTTTTGGATCGAGCCGGAATTAACGGTGGTGAGTCTGGGGAGAACCAGTCACAGCAGAAGGGTGGACAACGCTAGTGGCTGTACTTGATTTTCATGTTGAGGACATTATTAATGAGAAGCCTGGTAACGTCACGACTCAGCTTGTTCATGATGCTTTTGCGTCAGTAGATACCGAATTTCTCAGCAAGCTGGTGGATTACATCTTCGCGAAGCTTTTCATAAGCAAAGATACTTATCTCTCTATCGCCGTTGTTGGGGAGAAGCAGATGGAGAAGATTCATCTGGAATGGATGGACTTACCTGGGGCAACCGATGTCATGAGCTTTCCAATGGATGAGCTTGTTCCCGGCACTGAAGATGAGCTTACCCAGGGTATGCTGGGCGATATTGTGCTCTGCCCGCCGGTTGCGGCTCGTCAGGGTGCTGACGCCGGGCATTCCACGCTTGATGAGCTATGTCTGCTGACAACGCATGGGATTCTCCATTGTTTGGGGTATGATCATGGGACTGCACAGGAAGAAGCTGAAATGTTTAGGCTTCAACGCTCTTTACTTGAAGGCTTCTTGGGACGCGCTGCCCCCGTCGAGACCCGACATTAGGGGTATTTATGGCTGGGCTATTACTCTTTATCCTTGCTCTAATCGCAACGGTTTTAGCGTTTACAATCACTGTTGCGGAAACCGCCTTTGTCTATTTACCACGCACTGAGGCAGAGGAAGTCGCACAAGAACACCCACATAGTGTTTTTGCACGGGTTTTGACCGAAGCAAGTACCGGAAATGACGAGCGGTATACGCATCCCTTGCGGTTGGCGCGGGTTCTTACGACCGGGGTGGCTACTCTTGCCTTTATGGTCGCTATCCTTAACATAGTCGAGCATCACTGGCTGGCTGGGCTTATTACTCTGGCATGTGTCGCGTTAGTGGGATATCCGCTGCTTACGGTGTTGGCCCGGGCTTTAGGCCGTAACCGCGCGGTCGTGATGTTAAAAGGTCTTGCTGCTCCTGTACATTTCACCGCGATTACTCTCGGGTGGTTATCGTCTTTTCTTGATGCACTTGTACATAAGGCAGCACCACAGCGTGTTTTAGATGGTCCCGCCGGTGTTTTTGCCGAAGATGAGCTTCGCGAGTTCCTGGATCGTGCCTCTGATGCTGAGACTATTGAAGATGATGAGGCACAGATTGTTCAGTCGGTTTTCGAGCTTGATGATACGCGCATCCGCTCTATTATGGTGCCGCGCACAGATATGTTGACTGTTGAGGCTAATGAGAGTATCGAGAACGCGCTTAGCCTTTTTCTGCGTTCGGGATATTCGCGTATGCCGGTGATTGGGGAATCAAACGACGATGTGCTTGGCATCCTATATCTCAAGGACTGCATGCAGGCTCATCTTGCCCATAGCCGCGGTGATGCGCCAGATCCTAGCATTATCTCTCTTATGCGTGAGGCACGTTTTGAGCCTGAATCGAAGAAAGTTATGGATCTTTTGCGACAAATGCAACGGGAATCAACGCACGTTGCCGTCGTGGTTGATGAGTATGGCGGTACCGCCGGTATGGTCACGCTTGAGGATCTTATCGAAGAGCTCGTTGGCGATATTTCGGACGAATATGACAACGAGAAACCTGAGTATTCCCTTCAGGAAGATGGAAGCTTCAAAGTGTCGGCGCGTCTAAGCGTTGAAGATCTTGGAGAAATTTTTGGGATTGACCTTGACGATGAAGATGTAGATACCGTAGGCGGTTTGTTAGCGAAGCACCTAGGAAAAGTACCTATCGTGGGGTCTGAAGTCACGGTTGAGGGTATTACCATTCGTGCCATTGGTAGCAGCGGGCGGCGCCATCAAGTCGATATGTTGCGAGTGTACCGTCAAGAACCGCAGCCTCACTTAGGCGAAGAATCAAACTCACCGCAAGGCGCAGGTTTCAATACGCCGCTAGATTCATCTTCTTCTTAGCAAACATTTAACTAATTTTTATACGCTTAGCATTTCATCAGAAACGAGGAATCATGGATATCGAACGTGGCGGCTCTGCTCAGCATGCTTTCCCTGAGCATTATCGTGCAGGGTTTGTATCTTTAGTAGGGCGTCCCAACGCTGGAAAATCGACCCTTACGAATGCTTTGGTAGGGCAGAAGGTGGCGATTACATCAAGTCGCCCCCAAACAACACGCCACACGATTCGCGGTATTGTGCATCGAGACGATTATCAGCTGATCCTTGTTGATACTCCAGGTATTCACCGCCCTCGTACCCTTTTGGGGGAGCGACTTAATGATCTTGTTGCGGGCACTCTTTCTCAAGTGGATGTCCTGGGGTTTTGCATCCCAGCAAACGAGAAAATTGGTCCCGGTGACCGTTATATTGCTTCTCAGTTGGTGGCTTCAAGTAATAAACCTGTCGTGGCAATAGTCACAAAGTCTGATACTGTCGGTAGCGACCAGCTCTCCGAACAGCTTATAAAGGTGCAGGCTCTTGGTGAAGAGGTAATGAGCGCAGAACGCGCTGATCGAGCCCGCCGAGCTGTGCATCGTGAGAATCGTGTATCGCGTAGCAAAAAAGACAATAAAAATATACCTTTTGCCAAAGGTTCAGGTCCCGCAGCTCAACGACGAACTGGCAAAAATTATGAGCCCACAGTCCATGATGGTCAGGGTGGTTGGGCTGATATTATCCCGGTTTCAGCGGTACAGCACTTTCAAGTCGATGCCGTTGCTGACGTTTTGGCAAGTTACATGCCGGTTTCACCTCCGCTCTATCCTGAGGGTGAACTTACAGACGAACCTGAAGCTACCATGATCGCAGAATTTGTGCGTGAGGCCGCTTTAGAAGGCGCGCGTGAAGAACTGCCTCATTCTATTGCCGTCACTGTTGAGGAAATGAACTTTCGAGAAGGCCGTTCAAAAGATAACCCCTTGCTGGATGTACATGTTAACCTGTTTGTGGAACGCGAATCGCAAAAGTACATTATTATCGGCAAGGGTGGTTCTCATCTTCGGAAGATTGGTACACAAGCGCGTGAGCAGATTGAGGCTATGCTAGGCACTCGTGCATACCTCAATATTCATGTCAAGGTAGCTAAAGAGTGGCAATCTGATCCCCGAGCGCTGAATCGTTTAGGTTTTTAAGCGGTCCTGATACATAGAAAGAGAGTTGGTATGCCTCAGGCACCTTCTATGAAGAGTAGTGGTCGCCATATGCGCCACGGCATCATGAAGTCGGCGCGTAACAAGTGGATTGCGCTCTTGAGCGTCTGCATGTTGGTTGTCCTCATGGGCTTCGGCGGAGCTATTCTGCTACGTCTGCGCGCAAACTTGCATACTGAGCCGCTAAATATTAGTGACTTTACGGGTGCAGTTGAGAATGGTGCACTCGACATTCTGATTATCGGATCGGATACCCGTAAAGGTAATAATGGCGCCTACGGGAACGATGATGACCGCAACTCAGAAGCTCGTTCCGATGTGATGATGCTCCTGCAGATCAGCGCAGATCGTAAGAACGTAAATGTGCTGTCCTTTCCTCGTGACTTGGTGGTTTCGATCCCAAAATGCACCGACCCCAAGACTAATAAAGCCTATGAAGCTGAGGATGATATACAAATCAATGAATCATTGGCACGCGGCGGTCCGGGATGTACGGCAGCTACTATCAGCAAACTCACGGGCGTACACATTGACCACTTCATGCTGGTAGATTTCAATGCTGTTAAAGAACTCTCTCGCGTAGTAGGCGGCGTTGAAGTTTGTGTAGATAACCCCGTCAATGACGAGTACAGCGGATTGAATCTACCCGCTGGCAACTCGAAGGTCGAGGGAGAGCAGGCGCTTGCGTTCCTGCGTTCACGCCACGGCTTTGGTGATGGCTCTGATATTGGTCGTATTCAAGCTCAACAGGGATTCTTGTCAGCTCTGCTTCGTAAGGTCAAGGCCGAGGGAACACTCGATAATCCAAATAAACTTTTGAATATTGCGGAGGCTATCACCCAGAACGTCACGGTTGATGATGATCTGGGCAATCCCAACGAGATTGCCGGTATTGGTGCGACTATTGGCGGCATCGACCTGTCCGAGGTGGTTTTTGCAACTATCCCAACCGAGCCGTGGAACCAAGATCCCAACCGCCTGCAGCTTACCTCTGAGGCACAGTCGGTGTTCCAGCGCCTTCGTGATGATAAGTCGTTGAAGGTTGAAGAAGCGAAGCAAGGCGATAGTGCACCTGCACAGCTTGATAAGTCGATACCTATCACCGTGTATAACGCTACGGGCATTGACGGTCGTGCTGCAGCCCTTGCTCGTATCATCGGTAATCTTGGATACACAAGTGTAACCCCGGCAAGTACTGCCGAATCTGTTTCTACCACCACAATTTCTTATGGCGAGGGTTACGAAGCTGAGGCGCGCGAAATTGCTGCAAAGATGAATATCACGCGGGTAGAGCCGAACGCTCAGGTTATCGGCGTAACGCTTACCATCGGCACCGATTTCCCCAGTGGCGATGCGATGGAGAAACAAGATTCGCAGATCGCGGGTGGAGCTGCCGGTCAGACTGCTGATCAGGCCACCTGCCAGCATGCATTTGCTTACTAATGTAGTAAGGCTTTGACGCCTACCTTACGGGAGGTGCAGCCTAAGGTTTAAAACCTTAGGCTGCACCTCCCGCTTCTGTTTCAGGCAGGTACGTCTTGGAAAATTTCTATTCCATATGATGGACGATAGGAGTGTTGGGAAATAGCTCCTCTTCTGTCTCGTGGTAGCGTTGAGGTATGAAGACTCTCGGCGACTGTGCAGTTTCGCATCTGCTTCTCCTTATTCGCCGGAACGGGGCTTAGTTATTTCCGCACCCGTTCCGGGTATTTTGTGCGGCGCATTTTCGCGATTTATCACACCCGTTTATGAGCCTAATTTCAAGGCACGATTCTCAAGGAATTTAGTATGCAAAACTTCCAGCAGCCTTCGTCCATGCCAGTACATAAGTATCGTCCTTTTCACGAGCAGATTAAAGTCGATCTGCCGGATCGTACTTGGCCTTCACATGTAGCTACTCAAGCGCCACGTTGGTGTGCAGTTGATTTGCGTGACGGCAACCAAGCATTGGTCGATCCCATGGACACAAAACGCAAACTGGCGATGTTCGATTTACTCGTTCGTATGGGGTACAAAGAAATTGAGGTTGGTTTTCCCTCAGCTTCACAAACTGATTTTGATTTTGTGCGCACTCTGGTAGAAGACGGACATATTCCGGAAGATGTCACCATTCAGGTTTTGGTACAGGCACGAGAGCATCTGATTGCTCGTACCTTTGAAGCCATCGAAGGCGCTCCTCGAGCCATTGTTCATTTTTATAATTCAACTTCTGTGCTGCAGCGCCGCGTAGTATTCCGTCAAGATGAAGACGGTATCTTGGATATTGCTCTGCAGGGTGCACGCCTGTGTAAGAAATACGAAGAGCAAATGATTACGGATACCAAGGTTCTGTATGAGTACTCGCCGGAATCTTTTACGGGGACCGAACTTGAGTATGCGGCGCGCGTATGTAATGCCGTCGCAGATGAGCTTGAGGTCGGCGTCAATGGTCGCGAGCTCATCGTAAACCTGCCTGCTACCGTTGAGATGGCAACGCCTAATGTTTACGCAGACTCTGTGGAATGGATGAACCGTCATCTCAATAACCGTGACCACATCGTTTTGTCCCTACACCCCCATAACGACCGTGGTACGGGTGTTGCCGCCGCCGAATTAGGATATTTGGCGGGTGCTGACCGCATTGAGGGGTGTCTTTTCGGCAATGGGGAGCGCACCGGTAATGTCGATCTGGTTACTCTGGGCTTGAATCTCTATACCCAGGGGATCGATCCTCAGATTGATTTCTCTAATATTGATGAAATCCGCAAAACCGTTGAATATTGTAACCAGATGCCGGTTCATGAGCGTTCCCCCTATGGCGGCGATCTGGTGTTTACCGCTTTCTCTGGCTCGCATCAAGACGCTATCAAGAAGGGTTTTGAAGCTCTTGAAACTAGTGCGGCCGAGCAGGGTAAGACTGTGGACGAGGTTTTCTGGGAAGTTCCGTCCCTTCCTATCGATCCACGAGATTTGGGACGCACCTATGAAGCCATTATCCGCGTGAATTCGCAGTCTGGTAAGGGCGGTGTTGCATATCTGCTGAAGAAGGATTACGGCCTGGATTTGCCCAAGCGTGCCCAGGTTGAGTTCTCACAGATTGTGCAGGCTCGTACTGATGCCGACGGCGGCGAGATGACCTCGCAAAATCTGTGGAATATTTTCACGGATGAATACTTGCCTGCTCCTGATGATCAGCCTCGTTGGGGTAAGTATCGTATTGAGTCGATCAATATTGAGTCTGCTGACACGGGCTCGACATCCCTTCGCGTAGGGCTGAATATTGATGGTCATCTCTTTACCCGTACCGGTACGGGAACTGGTCCCGTGGATGCGCTTCAGAGTATTCTTCGTGACGAAGGCGTAGATCTGCGTGTGCTCGATTATTCTGAACACACCATGTCCTCCAGTTCAACCGCAAACGCTGCCTGCTATATTGAGGTTGCTATTGATGCGCGTGTGCTTTGGGGCATCGGGGTGGATGACTCGACCACTCGTGCAGCGCTGAAGGCTATGGTTTCAGCTGTGAACCGTGCGTTGCGTGATGAAGCGCATTCATCATCCATCTAAAGGTAAATCCTGCCTGTAAACACGGGGTTCTAGTGGTACATGTGCTGCTAGAACCCTGCTGTTTGTTAGGGAACGCGTGAGGACGACGGTTCACAAACCCAGACATGCGTTATCAGGTACGGTATTCTTGATTATCGTGGAGTATATTCAAGCAATTATTCTAGGTTTCGTACAGGGCCTTACCGAGTTCCTTCCGATCTCGTCGTCTGCCCATTTGCGCATTGTCGGTCAACTGTTGCCCGAAAATGTTGATCCTGGTGCCGCTTTTACCGCTATTACCCAGTTGGGGACTGAGACGGCGGTTCTAGTCTTTTTCTGGCGTGATATTGTGCGTATTATTCGTGCCTGGTTCGGTTCGCTCACCGGTAAAGTCAAGCGAGATGACCCTGATGCACGTATGGGATGGCTCATTATTATTGGTTCAATCCCCATTGGTGTTCTGGGTTTCCTCTTGGAAGACTACATCGACACCTCGTTCAGGTCTTTGTGGATTGTCGGGGCGCTTCTGATCGTTTTTGCTGTCTTCCTTGCGGTGGCCGATCGTTTCGGTAAGGAACAACGAGAGCTTAAAGACCTCAATATGAATCATGGTCTAGTCTATGGTTT
Organism: Rothia sp. HMSC08A08; assembly: GCF_001808385.1. Lineage (NCBI taxonomy): Bacteria > Bacillati > Actinomycetota > Actinomycetes > Micrococcales > Micrococcaceae > Rothia > Rothia sp. HMSC08A08. The sequence continues at coordinate 93,221 of NZ_KV793078.1, read as the reverse complement.
GGCACAATCCTTAGCTCTTATCCCAGGTGTTTCTCGCTCGGGCGGCACCATTATGGCTGGCTTGTTCATGGGATACACTCGTGAGGCTGCAGCCCGCTACTCATTCCTGCTGGCGATGCCTGCTGTGTATATGTCTGGGCTTTATAAGGCCAGTAAAGTGGTTATCGGTCAAGAACACCTAGAGTATTACGGTTTGCTCTCCACGCTCATCGCAACTGTGATTGCTTTTGTCGTTGGTTATTTGATCATCGGTTGGTTCCTCAAGTACGTATCGACTCGGTCATACAGTATTTTCGTGTGGTACCGCATTATTCTGGGCACGCTAATTTTCGTAGGCCTGGGTACAGGCTTTATTACGTCGTAGTACGCTTTGAGCGTTCACCATGTTATACCCGTCCGCTAGGTTGAGCTGGGCGGGTATGCTTGTAGGTAGATTTTTGGTCGTTGAAAGGAAGCCCTATGCGAGCTTGGGATACGCCCACAGTTCCGTCTCTGCCGGGGTCGGCACCACTACCGCAGATCTTTGATACTTCGACGGGCACTGTGGTTCAGCTTCAAGAGCCCCAACACGCAGGGTTGTATGTCTGCGGGATAACCCCGTACGATGCAACGCATATGGGCCATGCTTCAACCTATGTTGCTTTTGATGTGCTCAATCGTGCCTGGCGTGATGCCGGGGTAACTGTCACTTATGTACAAAATGTGACTGATGTGGACGACCCACTATTAGAGCGTGCCACTGCTACTGGCGTTGATTGGCAAGAACTTGCCGAAGAGCAGACTGAACTTTTCAGGACCGATATGGAGGCGCTTCATGTGCTTCCGCCTGATCATTATGTGGGCGTCGTTGAATCCATTCAATGGCTTTTCCCGGTGATTGAGGATCTTGTTGAACGTTCCCTGGCGTATCGTGTGGCGGGGTATGTCGATGAAAAGGGTGTGCAGCACCCCGGCGGTGATATCTATCTTGATCTAAAGGCGGTACAGGCACTTCCACAGAATGAGGACGGATATTCCTGGACTCCTGGCGAAGTCAGCCACATGAGCCGCGATGAGATGCTCGATATTTTCTCTGAACGTGGGGGAGACCCTGAGCGTTCGGGCAAGCGTGACCCTTTAGACCCGCTTTTGTGGCGTATTAAGCGTGAAGGTGAGCCTTCGTGGGATGCAGGCTCTCTAGGGGAGGGCCGTCCCGGCTGGCATATTGAATGCACGATGATTGCTCGTAAATTTATAGATGGTCCGCTGACGGTTCAAGCAGGTGGTTCCGATCTAAAATTCCCGCACCATGATTTGGGCGCCGGACATTCATGGGCCGTCTCGAACCGCCCACATGCTTTGCACTATGCGCACACTGGGATGGTGGGACTTGATGGTCATAAGATGAGTAAATCCCGCGGTAACCTCGTGCTGGTTTCTAAACTTCGTGCAGCGGGTGTTGACCCCAATACGATCCGACTCACTATTATGGATCACCACTACCGTGAAGATTGGTTCTGGACTGATGAGGATCTTAAGAAGGCTCAGGCTCGCCTAGATCTTTACCGTCAGGCGGTTGAAAGCGCTAACGGTACTGATTCATCTGCGGCTGAACAGGCGCTAGAGAAGGTACGGGAGTATCTGGCGAATGATCTGAAAACATCAGGTGCGCTCATGGCACTTGACGCTTGGGCTATTTCGGCTCTTGAGCAGGTGCGCGATGGTAACGCTGAGCCTTGTGGCGGCGGAGAACTTATTCGAGACACGCTCTCAGCACGCCTAGGAGTTGTGCTCTAAAACAGGTTCTACTATGAACGACTGGTTCCCGTACTAAGCTTTGAGTCTTGATATGGGAACCTTTGTTTATCCATAGAACCGGTAGAATAGAAATAAACTACGTGACAAGGAGACACACAGCATATGACCACTCCCACCGGTGCCATTAACCGCCGTGGTTCATTCCGCCCCGGCGAGCGCGTGCAATTAACCGACGAGCGTGGTCGCATCACCACCATCACTCTGCAGCAAGGTGGGGAGTACCATTCACATCGAGGGTTCCTCAAACACGATGAACTCATCGGTGCGCCTGAAGGAACTGTTATTGAGAACACTCACGGTTTTCTTTATCAGGCGCTGCGCCCTCTGTACAAAGATTTTGTGTTGTCTATGCCGCGTGGTGCTGCCGTGGTGTACCCCAAAGATGCCGCTCAGATTATTGTGAAGGCCGATATTTTTCCGGGGGCTCGTGTTGTCGAAGCCGGTGTTGGTTCCGGTGCTCTTTCTATCGCTTTATTGCGAGCTGTAGGCGATGATGGCTGTGTGCATTCTTTTGAACGTCGCGAAGAATTCGCTGAGGTCGCGCGTGCAAATATTGAGACTATGTTCGGGGGAACGCATCCAGCGTGGAAGCTGAGCATTGGCGATCTCCAAGAGAGACTTCCCGAAGTTGAGCAGCCCGGCAGTGTCGATCGTGTGGTACTTGATATGCTTGCGCCTTGGGAATGTTTGGATGCTGTTGCGCAGGCTCTTGCACCGGGTGGGGTGTTAATTTGTTATGTGGCAACGGTAACCCAAATGTCTCGGCTGGTGGAAGGGCTGCGTGCGGATGGTCGTTTTACAGAGCCTGAGTGCGATGAAACTATGGTACGCGGCTGGCATGTTGAGGGGTTAGCGGTTCGTCCAGATCACCGGATGGTTGCGCATACAGCTTTTCTGATCGTAGCCCGGCGCCTTGCAGATGGTGCAGTTCGTCTTTCTCCGAAGCGTCGGGCTTCTAAAAACGACTTCACCGATGATGATATGAATGCCTGGATTCCGATGAATGTGGGGGAGCGAGAGGTTACTGATAAGAAGGTGCGCCGTGCCCTACGGGACGCTAAAAATCTTGCGGAGCATGCAGTGCATGCCCATCGGGTGGCTGTAGCTGAATCTCAGGAAGAAACTTCTATACCCAATGGTTTAGATAAACCCGAGTAGGCTTGACCAATATTTCTGGCCCGCAGCGGTGGGCAAAAACACCGTCCATGACAAGTTTGCTGATGAGAGGAAAAGGATTTGACGCCTGAACATATAAATCCGTCTCGGGAATCGTCTTCAGATCCCAAGTCGTCGGCTCGTCAGCCAAGCCCCGCGCCGCATTATTCTGCAGCTCAGAGCCAGAATCCGATTCCTTCTTCTCGCGCTGTAAGCCCCCAAGAGTATGAGGCTTTACTGAGGCGTGTAAGTGCTGCTGAGTCGACTCGCACTAATATGAACCGGCAGTTACGAGCCGCTTCTGAGAAAAATCGTAAATTGGTTGAGGCACTTACTCACTTCAAATATGAGATTGAGCGGCTACGGGCTTCACTAGCGCAAGAGATCATGCCCCCGTTGAATTCAGGAATTATTCTTGCGGTCAGTACGGGACAGCGTATGACCTATGCGCAGGCTGTTGACGATAAAACCCCCGCTGAAGTTGAAGATTACCTTGACGTTCAGGTTGGGGGACGTCTTATGCGCGTTCCTCTCTCCCCACTTTTGGACCGTAAAAACTTGGCACCGGGTATGACGGTGCTCCTCAATGAACAGTCTGAAGCTGTTCTATCCCTTGGATATGAATCCTATGGGGACGTTGTGACGATTCGTGAGGTTCTGAATCCCCAGAAAGTGCTCATCGATACTGCTTCTGGTGCTCAGCAAGTTGCCCGTGTCTCAGGGGAGCTTGATGCCGGCACTCTGCGCACAGGCGATGCAGTTACCCTAGATAGCCGCATCCGGATGGTTACCGGGATAGTTCCGGCAAGCCGCTCTCAAGAACTCGTTCTCGAAGAGATTCCGGATATTTCTTACGAAGATATTGGTGGCCTCGGAGCGCAAATTGAGCAGATCCGCGATGCCGTTGAGCTGCCTTATCTGCACCCAGAGATTTTCGAGCGTTACCATTTGGCACCGCCCAAAGGTATATTGCTCTACGGACCGCCCGGAAACGGTAAGACCATGATCGCCAAAGCTGTGGCAAACTCACTGGCGGCGCGTGCTGCCGCGTTAAACCCAGGTACAAATACTCGCGGTTATTTCCTTAATATCAAAGGCCCAGAGCTCCTCGATAAATTCGTGGGAGAGACCGAACGGCAGATCCGTGATATTTTCGTGGCGGCGCGGGAAAAAGCCCAAGCTGGTCACCCAGTCGTTGTGTTCTTCGACGAAATGGAGTCACTATTCCGTACCCGTGGCACGGGGCGTTCTTCAGATATAGAAACCACCATCGTTCCACAGCTTCTTGCTGAAATCGACGGCGTTGAATCCTTACAGAACGTTATCGTCATCGGCGCCACAAACCGTGAAGACCTCATTGACGCTGCAGTTATGCGCCCAGGGCGCCTCGACCTGAAAATCCGTATTAACCGTCCAGATGCCTCTGGAGCTACCGAGATTTTCGGGCTATATCTCACGGACGATCTGCCTCTAGATCCCCACGAAGTCGCCAAGCACGGTTCGGCAGAGGCGACGCTAGCAGCCATGATCTCTGCTGCCGTCGCGCAGCTTTATGCTCGTACTTCCGCTAACGCCTATGTAGCAGCAACTTTGGACCAGGGTATTAACACAGCAGATAATCCCCGCCTGCACGAAGAGACCCTATATCGCGGTGACTTTGTCTCTGGCGCCGTTATCCGCAACATTGTGGATCGCGCTAAAAAGTATGCCATCAAGGAACACCTCAGCTACACAAGCTCACCTCCCACCGGTATTGCCCATGAACCCCAACCAGAAGGTATTACCACAAGACACCTTCTCGAAGCGGTACGCGCAGAATTTGAAGATCAAGTTGAGCTGCCGCCCCTACCTGATGTTGAAGATGCACTCACCGTACGCGGAATACGAGGCAGGATTCTTTCCATCACGCCGCCACATACCGCCACTACACCTTAATCGTTCCAAGAAAGTAACCTCATGTTCCAGCCCGTCTACGGTATTCACCGCATCATGGGAGCAGAAACCGAATACGGTGTCATATCCCCGGATGCCCCTGACACAAACCCCACGATACTCTCCGCTATCGTGGTCAATACGTACGAAAAACTGGAAGCGAAGCGCACAGAATCTCTACGCCGGACCATTGAGGATAACGCGCAAAAAGCACAGCGCACGTACTGGTCTACAGAATCCGAGTCCCCGCTCACTGACGCCTTCGGACACACCGTCAAAGAACAAGAGGCACACTCCTCACAACTCACACACACCCGTCGAGAACTCACAAGCGAAGATATAGCGCTTGAAGCCCTACGAGAAGCAGGAATTGACGGATCCCAAGAGCTCATCCACGGACGAGGAGGCTACCCGGAACGCCTCGACTGGGACCGAGTCACCATGAACGCCATGCTCGCCAACGGCGCCCGACTCTACGTCGACCACGCCCATCCCGAATACTCATCCCCCGAAGTACTCACCCCGCTCCAAGCAGTACTTTACGATGCTGCGGGCGACAAAATAGCCTACGATTCCATCACCGAAGTAGCGCACCACACCGATGATAACCTACCAACCATCAAACTCTACAAAAACAACACCGATTCCAAGGGACAATCCTACGGTGCACACGAAAACTACCTCATCAGCCGCGATATCCCTTTCGAAGACGTTGCCAGCACACTCCTAACCTTCTTTGCAACACGCATCATCTATACCGGGGCAGGCCGCGTAGGCATAGGTGTTAACGGCGAAATTCCAGGATTCCAAATCAGCTCACGAGCCGACTTCTTTGAACGCCCTGTCGGGCTCGAAACAACTATTCGACGGCCCATCGTTAACACCCGCGATGAACCCCACGCCAACTCCGAGCGCTACCGTCGTCTGCACGTCATCCCTGCAGACGCCAACCTTTCCCACTATTCAAACCTCCTTAAATTCGGCACAGCCACTCTAGTACTAAACCTCATAGAATCCGGACGCGCCCCAAACCTACACCTCGCCGACCCAGTAACAGCGTTACACACCACCAGCCACGACCTATCACTCAGTGCTCAGCTCCCGCTCACAGAAGATTCTGACAGCACCACCAAATTCGCCACAGCTCTAGAAATTCAACGCGCATACCTCAACGCCTGTAAAAGCCACGAACAAGAGAACCCCACCGGAGTCGATAACGACACCCAACAAATACTCGCCCTCTGGGAAGAAACACTCGATGCTCTAGAAACAAATCCTCTCGCACTTGCAGATCGTCTCGACTGGGTCGCTAAATATGCGCTCGTCAGCAGCTATGTGGCCAAAGGTGTTCCCTATACCGATGCAAAGCTCAAAGCCCTTGACATACACTATGCAGATATAGATCCTACACGGGGTCTTTACCACCGCCTCGTAGCGCGTGGTCGGATGTGCACCCTCTTCACACCTCAAGACATTGAAGACGCCGCCCACACCCCACCATCAGACACCCGTGCTTATCTCCGAGGAACCCTGATGAGCCGATGGCCCGATGAAATCATTGGTATCAACTGGGATACCGTATCTTGCCGAGGGCGTTACTCCCACGAACTTACCCGACTCGTCATGCCTGAGCCCACACGCTACACTCAATCTGAAGTAGACCCGCTCTTACCACGAGTTACCCACTCCGACGAACTGCTTCAACTCCTCCAACAGAACACGACACCCCATAAAGACCTTTAGGAGAAAACATGTCACGTGAACGCATCCACGCTTCAGAGCTCCAGTACCACGAAGAACTCACTGAACAGGAGGAATCCCTCACCCAACAAGACACGACCGTTGTACATGACATAAGCGAAGTCGACGATATCCTCGACGAAATCGACGGGCTGCTCGCCGAAAACGCCGAAGAATTCGTCACCGGATTCGTCCAAAAGGGCGGTCAGTAACTCAAAGACTTGCTCAAAGCACTTTCGTCCCCTTACTAGAAACACACCATGGAACAACGCATATTTGGCATAGAAAGCGAATTCGGACTTAGCTACGTACCCCAGGGGCTAGGACGGCTCAGCGTCGAAGAAACAGCTGCAGCGCTCTTCAAGCCCGTCCTTGATGAATGGCGCTCTACTAACGTTTTCCTGCCCAACGGTGGACGGCTCTACCTCGATGTAGGTTCACACCCTGAATATGCCACCGCCGAATGCGCCACCATCGACGAACTCCTCGCCCAAGAACGCGCGGGCGAGCTCCTCTTCGCTCAACTAGCGCAACAAGCCCAAGAGCAATTGAGCACACACCACGATCGTCCTCTCAACGGCACGATCTACCTTTTCAAAAACAATGTAGACTCCGCCGGCAATTCATACGGCAGCCACGAAAACTACCTCATTAGCCGCAAACTCGAATTTCCTACCCTCGTTAAACAACTCGTACCATTCCTCGTCACCCGCCAAATCCTTGTAGGCGCAGGGAAAACCCACCCCAACGGAGGGCCCCTACAAGGTTCAACAGATCCACAAGCCACTACAGGCATACCTTCATACTCGTTCTCACAGCGAGCAGACCATATCTGGGAAGCAGCAAGCACCTCAACCTCCCGCACCCGACCCCTCATTAACACCCGCGATGAACCCCACGCCGATGCCTCACGATACCGCCGTATGCATGTCATCAACGGCGACTCCAATATGGCGGAACCCACGGTACTGCTCAAAATAATCAGCACCGACCTTGTGCTACGCATGCTCGAAGACCGATTTCCTGTTACCAGCTTAGAACTCGCATCGGTTCCGCAAGCTCTACGCACCATCAGCCACGACCTCACCGGAACCGCAGCTTTTGAAACCACAGACGGACAACGCTACACAGCTCTAAGCGTTCAAAAGCACTACCTCGACGCCGCCCGCCAATACATCACGCAATACGGGGCCCACCACCATCGCGTCGATTACGCACTAGACCTCTGGCAGCGCACCCTCGACGCCATCGAAACTGGTGACTACAGCAGTATTGACACCGAAATCGACTGGGCTATCAAAAAGAAACTCCTAGACGCATACATCGCCCGTAGCAACGCGGCTGGAACTCCGACAGACTATGCAAGCGCTCGCATCCAACAGCTTGATCTTGCTTACCATGATATTGACCCCCACCGCGGGGTTTACCATGCTCTAGTCCGGCGTGGAGCCATCACAACTATCCTCCCGCCTGATGCCGCACAGCGCGCGATGCAGGAGCCTCCGGCAACCCGCGCACGACTACGTTCACAGTTTGTAGAGGCGGCTAAAGATGCGGGGGAACAGTCTACCGTAGATTGGGTACACCTTAAACTCAACGCATACCCACAGCACACCCTAGTATTTAAAGATCCTTTTCAGACGGAGAGCTCCGAACTCACAAAGGTTCTTGAGATGCTTCGCCATAAGAACCCGCCTCAGTCCGTTCCGCCTTTGGTGTAATGTTCCACAATATGGTTCTACAACTAGCTTTTTATTCTAGGGTTTGATACTTTACGTATGTTTTATGTTCTTATTGATTTGCTCTACACCGTTGTATTTGTCGGGTTTTCGCCCGTTTAATATTGAGTTATAGAGCATCACATAATTTCGGCGTATCTTAAACGTTCAACTCCGAAATAAAGAAAACCTAGGGAAGGAACCTTTGTGTCGAAAAAAGCCTTGGCTGCTTCAGTACTCACTCTTTCGATGTTGCTAAGCGCTTGCGGCGCTGGTGACTCGGGTCAAAACGAATCTTCGCCGTCCGCTTCTACTAGTGAAAACACTGTGAGTAGCTCAGAAGCACTTGACAAAGTACAGGTAGATCTTAAGGGCGGAACTCAGGTTCCCGCTGTATCTTTTTCTACACCTTTTTCTACAGATCGGGAAGTTGCCAGGGTACTGGATGAAGGTACAGGTGACTCCCTTCAGGATAGCGATACTGTTCTCGTCAATGCTTCAATTTTTAATGGTGAAAATGGTTCGTTGGTAGGCAGTTCTTATAACGAAAATGAGCAATCTATACCCATTCAAGTTGGTCGATTAAAAACGATACAACCCACTATTTACGAAGTTATGAAGAAGATGAAGGTTGGTGGTTCTTTTGTATATAGTACGAACGTGTCCCACGAGCAGCAGCAACAGCAGTCTGCTTCCTCAGTACGACCAACTGTCGAAGCTGGTGCACCAACCAATCTTGAGGTTTATACCGTAGCTCGGAAGCTTCCCACAGAAAAGGATCTTCCTAAATATGCTCAGGGTACTGAGCAAACTCCCAATCCGAAGCTTCCTGCCTTCTCTCTGAATGAGACTACGGGTAAGGCAGAGCTGAAGTTCGCAGATGATAGGGGAGAGGCTCCGCATGAGCTTGTTGCTCAAGATTTGATTACTGGTACCGGTGCCGAAGTCAATGAGAACGATGCAGTGTATGTGCGTTATATTGGCGCTCAGTGGTCTGATGGTAAGGTCTTTGATGGGAACTACGATAAACAGGTCGCAAATTTCCAGCTTAACGGAGTTATTAAGGGTTGGAAACAGGGCTTAAAGGGTAAGAAAGTAGGTTCTCGAGTTGAGCTTGTTGTTCCTGCTGAACTTGCTTATGGGGAAGAGGGACAGAATGGTGGACCCAAGGGAACCCTAGTATTTGTTGTCGATATCTTAGCGACTGTTCCCATGAGCCCAGCCCACGCTTCAGCGCAGCCTTCTCAGCAGACCAAGGAGTCTTCTTCAGCTTCCCCCACAGCTATCCCCTCTAGCTTGGCGCCTACGGCTGATCCCACCAAACAGTAAATTCTATTCGAGCTCTGCCGATAAGCGCTGTACCCGTCTTCGGTAGGGCACTTGAGAGAAAAGGAAACATATTATGTCTTTTGGCCAGCGTAAGCTTGATCGAGAAAAGCCGGAAATTGATTTTCCCGAGGGCGATGCCCCGACCGAACTTGTTATCCAAGATCTTATCGAAGGTAAGGGGGCTGAGGCTGTTCCCGGTTCTCGTGTCTTGGCGCACTATGTAGGTGTTGCTTTTTCCACTGGTGAGGAATTCGATGCTTCCTGGAACCGCGGCGAGCCGCTTCCGTTCCAGGTTGGCGTGGGGCAGGTTATCCGCGGTTGGGATGAAGGACTGTTAGGCATGAAGGTTGGCGGTCGGCGTCGCCTCGAAATTCCTGCAAGCATGGCCTACGGTGACCGCGGCGCAGGATCGGTCATTAAACCTGGTGAATCCCTGATCTTTGTAGTGGATTTGGTAGACGTTAGCTAGAAAATCTTAAACTTTGGGGCTGCTGTCGTAATTTACGGGTATGAATACAGCAGCCCCTGAGTTGTTTAAGGTTTTATATATCCCCGTATGATGGATGTATGGCAACAAAAGCGCGAGATGTTTCGTCTAGTTCATCGTTGATTAGGATTTATCATCGGCTATGCAATAGCTCGCGGCGCGGTATTTCTCGCGCAGAGTTTTTAGAAGTATACGGTTTAGACGAATACACCATCTTTGGCTCGGGGAATAAACGAAAAGCTGAGACCATCGCTAAAAAGTTTGAGCGTGCAAAGGACTGTTTGCGTGATGCTGGTATCACGTTTAAGCATGTTGAACGTGACGGCAAAAGCTACTATGTGTATACTCCGGCCCCTAATCCGCTTCTTGATTGGGAACTTACGTTAGAGGACGCACAATTTCTCATGAGCCTGTGCCGTGCCTGGGAAGGTACCGAGCTTGAGAGCTCTGCACATCGTATGATGCGTAAGATCGTTCTTAGCGTTCCCACGCTCTCAGCTTCTATACGTTTAGAGGAACTAGAGGAACCGCTCCAGCGTATACGTCTAAGTGATGATTCCCATCTAGAAGAGATTTTTAGTGCCTTTAGCGAGCATAAAACCATTGATATGGACTATGGGGACTTCAATACTCGCCATAGCGAGAATCTGTCCGTGTGGGGGATAGGGTATCGTTACGGCAATTGGTATTTTGCGGCGCACTATCCCTCTCGCGAGGGTTCTGAGGCTCCGGAGGAAGAACCGAATCGTGCGTATATTCACCGTTTTGAGCGCATTCAGAGTATGCGCATCAACGGTAGTCAACAGCAGCAAGAAAGTTTTGTTCGGCCTGGTGAAACATTTGATTTTCAAACTATGCTTTCTGAAAACCTTCAGGGCTATGCCCGTACCGTGCCCGCCTTGTCTTTAGATTCACATGAGCAGCTGCTTCTTGACTCATATGGTGTTCGAGAAACTGCGGTGAAAGCCACCGCACGCGGATTGAAAATACTGGTCCCAAAATCGTCCGCAGATTTTTCGGGCAAAGACCTTCAACGGGCCCGGGATGCATACCGAGCTCAGCACAACCTGGTGGAACGTTTGCTTTCTACCCATCATCACAAGGCTGTTTTGCCCGAAGCATGGCGTAAAAATTCTCGCCGTGAACGCGATGATGATACAGACCGTTTTATTGACATGCTCTTGGTACTACATCGTCTAAGCCAAGACGATGCGGCTTGGTTCGAAGGGGGCGTTCCTTTTAAACCAGCGACTTCACTTCTACAAGTGGATAACGGCAAGTCTAAAAGCAACCTTGTCAGTGATTTTACCGACGTATGCGAGGACTATGGAGCTGCAGAGTTGGATCTTGCAGTCCCTATAGTCTTTCCGCCTCGTCAGGGTCGTGAACTATACGCCGAGCTAACCTATTCATGTGACGATCTGATTTATCAGGGCGTTCCTCTGTCAGCTTTAGAGCGTGCCATGCTCTTCTTTTCGATGTCAGCTGCTGAGGTTCTCTACCCAGACGATGCACGCGTTTCCAAAATTCGTGAGCTGCTGTTGGTGAGCTACCCAAAGGATGCTGAGCGCTTGCGCGGAAGCCTAATTTTCGCTCCTGAACACCATCTTATTCCTTTAATACATCGGGCAGTCTCTCAGAAACGAACCCTTATTTTTGACTATGCAGGGGTGCAGCGCACCGTTGATACTTGCTCACTGATCTTTGAAAATAATCGTTTTTATCTGCATGGGCTGTGGCGTGAAGCTGCCGATTCTAATGCCTGGCGAAATTTTGCTTTTGACCGCATTAGAAATGCGCGGCTTGGCGGTAAAAGCCATCAGGCCGTCGCCGCTAAGATTCCCAACACCCCGCATCTTTGGTCTCGGCAGCAACAGACAAATACAGAACACCCTTATGTTCGAGTCAAAATCCACGTTGAAAGTCTCAGAACAGAGCGGCGAGAGAGTACTATCCGTGCTTTGAAACGGCGGAGTACTCACGTTTCACGATCCCAGCCTTCTAAACCTGAAACGCCCTTGATTTACCATGAGCTGCACTACTATCCTGGTGAAAGCGAGGCAGGTCTTGAGCAAATATTGCATTTCGTTGTAGCGTATGGAGGTGCTCTAGAGATTCTTGAGCCAGAACCTGTACGGTCTCTACTTAAAGATCGTCTGATGTCGCTTCTAGCATAGATATCTGCGAAAGACACGCCCAGACATCTATAAGTAGAATAACAACCTTGTATAATAATTCCTATGCCGTGGTGGTTTTGGGTATTACTATGGGGCACCTTAACGATAGGTTCTCTAGCGTTTTTAGCGTGGTCCGTATATCGTGCACTCACACGGGGCTTCATGTTACTCGATCTTGTAGCAACATGGATGGAATCCATCGAAACTCGTTTCGATGAAGCGCAAGCGAATACCCGCCGAAAATTGCCTGCCGAGCAAAGCCTAGGGATTTTTACCCCAGTAACCACGGCGTACAATGAATACGAACATGGAAAACAGACACGCAGGTCTGAGCGAATCAAGCGACGGGTCTCCCGACGAGATCGACTCGGCCAACCTCAAAATATCGGAGACCTGCTCTAAGCACAGAAAGGTTCATACCTTATGGGTCAGTTGTTCAGTCACCCGGCAACTATTATCGTAGTCATCCTCCTCATCGTTCTGCTCTTTGGTGCTCCCAAGCTCCCAGGTATGGCACGTAGTCTTGGTCAGTCGATGCGTATCTTCAAGTCCGAAGTCGAGGGTATGAAGAGCGATAGTAAGAAGGAAGACGATAAGGACGATGTTGTCACCGCTGAGGTTGTCGACAACAAAGCTAAGTCCGAAAAGTCTGAAAACTAATTTTCAGTACAACAACACAACCCGTGCAACCGCCTCTCTGGTGGCACGGGTTGTCCAGTAGTTTATCTACCCATATCGATAATTTTTGAATAACAGGTATGAGGCGGAGCTTAGAATAAAACGAGGAAAACGATGGCAAAACCGGATCAGGATGTACGCAACCGCAAACTAAATCCTGAAGCCCGTATGGAGCTGAAGGAACATCTGCGTGAGTTTCGTGACCGCTTCATTAAAGCGGCTATTGCAACTGCTATCGCCGCCGTACTTTCCGTTATTTTCTTGTACCAGCCCTTTATTGATGCAATCTCTGAGCCTCTCAAGCAAATCAACGCAGCAGATAACCGCTTTGCAACCTTAAACTACGGCTCAATTTCTTCACCCTTTGACCAGCTCATTCGCGTGGGTACGTACATCGGTCTTGGACTTGCTGCACCCGTTTGGCTCTATCAAGGACTGCGCTTCTTACTTCCGGCGCTGCATACCAAAGAGAAAAAATACCTCTTTGGTTTCCTCAGCGGCTCAATCTTTGCTTTTGCCTGCGGTGTCTTCATCTCTTGGTATAGTCTGCCCGGCGTTGTTCGTGCACTCACAATGTTCACCCCGCCCGGCGGCTCGAACGTCATTGACGCTCCAACCTATATTTCCTTCATCGTTAAGTTTATTTTCTTCTTCTCGCTAGCATTTATTATCCCCGTCATCCTCGTGGGGTTGAACATGCTGGGGGTTATCCGGGGTAAAACTATCCTCAAATCTTGGCGGTGGATCGTGGTTCTAGTAGCGCTCATCGCAGCCATGACAGCTCCCGGGACGGATATTATGATGATGTTCTACCTGATGATTCCGCTCCTAACTTTCTTCTTCCTCGCCATAGCAATATGCTTGCTCAACGATAAACGGCGCGACCGCTGCGAAGCTAAACTAGCAAAGGGTCTTACAGAGACCGAGCTCAATACGGCCACCAGCGCTGAAGACCTTGAAAAGCTAGGACAGCTTGAAGAGGAACCCTCCCAAAAGTAAAACTCCAGAATCCTCCGTCTACTCAAGACGGAGGATTTTTAGGCGCAGGTACACTAGAATTATGGCTGAAAACCCCCAAGAAACCACTCACGGCTCGAACGACCGCCCGAGCTACTTTGCGCAGTATCAGGCCGCGCAAGAACGTAACGCTCACGCAAAAACAGCGCTTAGTAAGTTCGAAAAGAATCTCGGGTTTCCTCTTGACAGTTTCCAACGTCAGGCATGCCAATCCGTCGAAGCTGAACATTCAGTCCTTGTCGCTGCGCCTACTGGTTCTGGTAAAACAGTTGTCGGAGAATTCGGCATCTACCTTGCCCTCCAAACTGGAACAAAAGCGTTCTACACAACCCCTATCAAAGCACTCAGCAACCAGAAATACCATGACTTTGTGCGTGAATATGGTGAAGAAAGCGTGGGTCTGCTCACTGGTGACACCAGCATCAATACCGAAGCCCCCATCGTCGTCATGACTACCGAAGTCCTTCGCAACATGCTCTACGCCGAATCTACGACCCTCATCGGTCTGGGATACGTCATCATGGACGAAGTACACTATCTCGCCGACCGGTTCCGTGGAGCAGTCTGGGAAGAAGCTATTATTCACCTTCCCGAACATGTCACTGTCATCTCACTCTCTGCGACTGTATCCAACGTCGAAGAATTCGGAGCATGGCTAGATACCGTACGGGGTGATACTGATGTTATCCTCTCTGAGCACCGCCCCGTCCCGCTCTGGCAGCACCTCATGGTAGGAAACCGTGTCATCGACCTCTTCGTACCCGATGAAACTTCTCAGAAAGAGGCTTCACCTACAAAACGTCGTAAAAACCACACAAAATCACCCCAAAACGCTCCCGCGGGGCTACGCATTAACCCGCTCCTCAAACAACTGCGGCCAGGCTTTCGCCGGCACACCCCTCGGCACAATGCACCCAAACGCGAGCGCTTCCGACGCGGCAGCAACCGGCATGACAAACACACACATGCACTCGAACGATCCCGTCATAAAACCTTCACCCAAGACACCGACGTTCTGCGTCCGCACCGCATATCTCGCCCTGAAATGGCCCGTATCCTAGACAAGCAAGGGCTATTGCCTGCCATATGCTTCATCTTTTCACGGGCAGCATGTGATGACGCCGTTACCCAATGCGTCAACGCGAATATCGTCCTCACCACCGAGGAACAGCAGCAAACCATCCGTGCCTATATTGCAGAAACCACTGCACACCTTGATAACCGAGACCTTCATGCCCTTGGATATTACGAATGGCGAGACGGACTCATCCGCGGGGTGGCAGCCCACCATGCAGGTCTGCTACCGCTCTTCAAAGAAGTTGTTGAGACACTTTTTGCACAGGGGCTCATCAAACTAGTCTTTGCCACCGAAACCCTCGCGCTCGGCATCAACATGCCAGCCCGCACCGTCATCCTCGAAAAACTCACCAAGTTCAACGGTGAAACCCACGTCGATATCACCCCCGGAGAATACACCCAACTTACCGGGCGGGCAGGGCGCCGCGGAATCGATCTTGAAGGACACGCCGTAGTCCTCTGGCGTCCAGGTCTTGTACCAGAACAGGTTGCCACCCTCGCATCCACTCGCACATACCCCCTTAACTCATCATTCCGCCCCACCTACAACATGGCTGCGAACCTCATCGCAGCCTATGGCGCCGAACGAACCCGCAAAATCCTCGAATCATCCTTTGCCCAATTCCAAGCAGATAAATCAGTTGTAGGAACAGCTGCACGAGTACGTAAAAACGAAAACGCGCTCGAAGGATACCGAGACTCCATGCAGTGCCACCTTGGAGACTTCACAGAATACATGCGCCTGCGGCAAAACATCAAAGATCTAGAGAAAAAAACCCGCAAAGCCAACCAACAACATGCACGCGCCCAAGCTCACCAAAGCATCCAAGAACTTATGTCCGGAGACATCATTCACATACCTTACGGACGCTCCCGCGGCTACGCTATCGTCATCACCCGTGCCGAATCCAATGCAGACCCACGCATTGGTATCCTTACCGAAGACAATCAGCAGCGCACCGCAAGCGCACGTGATTTCACGGGGCTCATTGAACCCGTCTCCTACATTAAGATCCCCAAGAAAATAACCCTTAAAACACCCAAAGAACGCCGCGACACCACCTCACGGATGCGTCAAGCGCTCATCGATGAACGACCACCCCGCAAACTCGGTAATACCCCCATCGCCACACGTCATAACGATGCCCAAGAAAAACTCGACACACTACGCACCCAACTACGTAACCACCCCTGCCACGGGTGCTCTGACCGGGAAACCCATGCACGCTGGGCAGAACGATGGCGCAAACTCAACGCAGAAACAGAAGGACTACGCCGCCAAATTACCCGACGCACCAACACTATTGCTCAGGTATTCAACCGCATCGCAAAGCTCCTCACTGAATACGGCTACGTTACTGCTGACTCCCATAACGGGCTCAAGCTAACGACGAAGGGGGAAGCCCTGCGCAAACTCTACGGAGAAAAAGACCTCCTCACCTCTATTTGTCTCGAAAAAGGCTTCCTCACTGATCTGGATCCTGCGGCTATAGCAGCAACCATAGCCGCGCTCACATACCAGGGCAAAAAGGAAACCATCGAAATTCTCCCACGCTACCCGCACCCTTCATTACAAGTGTCTATCGCGACCATCAACCGCGAACTAGACCGTCTCAACGTTCACGAAGAACGTCACGAACTAGATCAAACCCCACCCTGCGACCTAGGCCTCGTCACCCCTATCTACCGCTGGGCTCGCGGTATGCACCTCGCAAAAGTACTCGAAGATACCGACCTCGCCGCCGGCGACTTCGTACGCTGGGCAAAACAAGTCATCGATGCCCTCGACCAGATCACCCATATACCCACCATAAGCCCAAACCTACGAGCAAGCTGCGAAAAAGCCATAGCCCTCATCCGCCGCGGAGTCATCGCACTAGACTCCTAAAACCGCTGGAAAGAACATGAGCATCTATATCTATACCAACGGGAGCATCTACAGCCCCGCCGACCCCTACGCCACAGCGCTCCTCACCGAAAACGGTACCGTAACCTGGATAGGCTCAGATGCGGGAGCTCGCTCCATCACGGACGAACGCATGCGAGCTATCGATCTAAACGGCAAACTCATCACGCCCACCTTCGCACGTGCCTTCGCCCCCATAAACAACCACAGCGAAAAAACACTCTACGAGTACTTCCTCAGAACACATACCCAGGGATACCATACCCACACACTCGCAGGAACAATACGAGACATCCCGACCCTACGCGCATCACTCGACACGTTTTATACAACACACGCAACAGCCCCAGACGTACGATTCTTCATAATCCCAGAGCCACAAGCGACCTCCGCATCGTACGCTGAGCTCGTCACCACAGCCCAAGACCTGCTCAATAAATCATCTATAGCACTCACTGGATTTCACGCCACAAATCTAGACCACCTACCTACTTTGGCCTCCGAAGCAGCAGAACGCGGTCTTGTGCTCTCTATCAACACCCAAGATAGTTTCACTAATGCCTTTAGCTATGCGCTAGCCGTTAGAGAACAGCATCCTTGGCTTAACATCCGGCTTGATATGGTTCATGGAGTCATTGATGATCAACGTCTTCAGGATCTCGCAGATGCACGGATCAACTTAGGTATCCAAGCAACCTTTGATACTGAGACTGCAAAGTTAGCCCACCGGGCGAATGCAGCTGGTACCGCGTTCGCGCTAGGGTCAGACTCATCTCTTGTTGAAGCGCCTCTTGGATGGGAGCTCATCTCAGCCCTTATAAAACCGGCAGATGGTATTTCAGCACGCAGTGGTTTCGCAGCACTTACGCGAGGAGTCTACCGGCTAGCCCACGACGAGAACCCCTTTGCGGGCCAAATACTCCCTGATACACCAGCGAATATAGCGCTCTGGAACGTCACTGAGCTTATGGTCCAAGCCCCGGATTCTCGCATAGCCTCGTGGAGTACTGATCCCCGTGCTCGTATTCCACTTTTACCGGTTCTTGCTTCAGATGTGCCATTGCCCGTATTAGATCGCATGTACACTAGGGGAGGGGAATAATACGTTTCCTAGCTCGTAAAAGTTACCTGAAAATATACCGTGCATCTGCAGAATACGCCCTTACGCCGTATTTCGCCGGTTATACTAGTAAACCTAGACCCTACCTTCACTCTAACAAAGGAAAACAAGGGAATTATTATGCGTGTACTGACCGTTATTCCGACGTATAACGAGAAGGAAAACTTACCCGTTGTTGTTGAACGTCTTCGTAAGGCAGCACCCGACGTCGATATTCTAGTTGTTGACGACAATAGCCCTGACGGTACAGGTCAGATTGCGGATACTATGGCTGAGCAAGATTCACAGATTCACGTTCTTCACCGTACTGTGAAGGACGGTCTTGGTGGAGCTTATCTTGCTGGGTTTGATTGGGGTCTAAATGAGGGATATGAAGTCCTTATTGAGATGGACGCTGATTGTTCTCACCAGCCCGAGCAGTTGCCATCGCTAGTACATGCTGTTGAAGCTGGGGCAGATTTAGCTATTGGCTCCCGTTATGTACCCGGCGGAAAAACAGAAAACTGGCCCATTCAACGCCAAATTCTTTCTCGCGGAGCAAATATTTATACGCGGGTTGTTCTAGGGACTGCGATCAAAGACATCACAGCAGGTTTCCGCGCATATAGGCGTGAAGCACTACAACGTTTGAATCTTGAAGGCATTGAATCTAAGGGCTATGTCTTTCAGGTAGACCTCGCTTGGCGTTCTGAGCAAGCAGGGCTCAAAATTGTTGAGGTTCCTATTACCTTTGTTGAGCGTGAGGTCGGAGCATCAAAGATGACCGGAAATATAATTTTTGATTCTATGCGTAAAGTGACGACTTGGGGCGTTTCCAACCGCATCAATAAGCTCAAACAGAAGCTAGGCAAATAACTAAACTTCACAAGAATAAGTGCCCGAACTACCCTTTGATAGTTCGGGCACTTTTGTATAATGTCACTCTGTATTCGTGTTGTATTCCTGTATAGCTGTACGCGCCAGACCATGAAGAATCGCTTCGAGTCCTAAGCTAAATGCGTTCTCTGCTGGAGTCTGCGAGCTACGCTGCATCGCTATATATGCGTCTTGTAAATACGGATACTCATCTGCTGAAGCCGCAGGGTTAAAGATAGATTCGGGCGCGTGGGCGTCTACTGCGGATCCCAGCAGGAATGCCTCTAAAGATTCAATAACATTTAAAGTTTTATATTCTGGACACCCAAAAGCTCTTAACGTCTGAATGAGGACGTCATACATATGTAACGTTTGAGGGGCCCGATCGATCGGGGTCAATGCGAGCGCTGTTACCAAATCGGTGCTCTCACTGAACGCGTCTCGATAAGACTTCCCCCACAGACTCAAAGATTCAGTCCAGAGTTCTAGCTTTTCAGTGGGGGATAGGTGCTGCTCGTTAAGAATTTTAGTCGCTCGTGTCAGGGGCTCAAGCGTAATGTCATTGATGACCGCATCGCTTATAGCTCCCAGCACTTCGTCACGAGACTGAAAGTGATTGTATAAGGAAGAGGGGGCGACGCCTAGCTTCTGAGCAAGTGCGCTCATAGTGAAATTTCCTTGATCGGCCAAAAGTCTACGTGCTGACCGCACAATTTTGGATGCGCTTAACACTGTCGAAGAGGGACGTCCAGCGCGTCGCATGGGGGAAGAGATCACGATAAATCCTTTACTATTTCTTTGCCTTCGGCGTGTACTGCCGTCCCGTCTGTGAGCAGTTATAAAACATGCCACCAGAAATTTTACGCTTCATAAATGCCCCTAGATTTGTAATTTCTGTGTTCTGGGATACACTAAAACGAACACAATTCGTTTTGTGATTCTTTGAGCGAAAGGTTTTAACCATGACGACCAAGAACGAAACTACGAATGAAATGACCCGCGACGTCGTAATTATCGGCGCAGGTCCTTCCGGACTCACTGCAGCATACCGACTGCAGCAAGCAGGACATACCGTTGCAGTCCTTGAAGCACGTGAACGTGTAGGCGGGCGCACGTGGAACAACCATATTGACGGCGCATTCCTTGAAATCGGTGGACAATGGATTTCCCCCGATCAGACTGTTCTCACCGAACTCGTTGAAGAGCTCGGACTTAAGACCTTCTCTCGTTACCGTGAAGGTGAGAATCTCTATCGTGATCCTGACGGTACCATGCACCGGTACAACGGAGACATGTTTCCTGCCAACGAGCACACTCAACGAGAAATGGAACGGCTCATCGGAATTTTAGATGAGCTTGCAGCAGAGATCGGGGCCGAGAAACCTTGGGCGCACACCAAGGCACGCGAACTCGATACAATTAGCTTTCACCATTGGCTCCGCGAACAATCCAACGACGAAGAAGCATGCAACAATATTGGGCTCTTCATTGCTGGTGGTATGCTCACTAAACCGGCTCACGCATTTTCAGCTTTACAGGCAGTACTTATGGCTGCATCTGCAGGATCGTTCTCTAACCTTGTCGATGAAGATTTTATTCTCGACAAACGTGTTCTGGGTGGCATGCAGTCCGTCTCCTTAGCCCTCGCAGAAAAAGTGGGACAAGAGAATATAATTCTTGAACACCCAGTCCGCGTTCTACGTTGGCAAGAAGACGGAGAGTATCCCGTACTTGCTGAAGCTGAAGCCTTCTCCGAAGATGGAGAGGCCTCACCTGAAAAAAACATCATTGTTCGAGCAAAGTACGCTGTTGTTGCGGTTCCTCCGAACCTATATTCACGTATCCATTTTGTGCCGCCGCTAGATCGCCGACAGCATCAAATGCATCAGCACCAGTCCCTTGGTTTGGTTATCAAGGTGCATGCTGTTTACCCCACGCCGTTCTGGCGGGACAAGGGTCTCTCAGGAACCTGTTTTGCCGCGAACAACCTGGTACAAGAGATTTACGACAACACTAACTACGACCCAGCAACTGGGGAAGAAGAAGCTCGCGGCACTCTAGTAGGGTTCGTCTCCGATGAAGCAGCGGATGAAATGTTCACCATCAGCGCCGAGGAACGCAAAGAACGCATCCTAGACTCCATGGCGCAAATGCTCGGAGAAGAAACAAAAAATCCCGTGGTGTACTACGAATCAGATTGGGGTGCCGAAGAATGGACTCGTGGTGCATACGCAGCCAGCTATGATCTTGGGGGACTGCATCGCTACGGCGCAGACCAAGAAACCCCAGTAGGACCAATCTACTGGTCTTGCTCAGACATTGCTGCCGAAGGCTACCAGCATGTCGATGGTGCTATACGCATGGGAGAAAAAACAGCAAAACTGCTAGCTGCAAAACTCAAATAAGTTCATTCGCATCGTAACGCACATACGGGCAGCTTTACTGGGTGAACCAAAGAATGACACACCCAGTAAAGCTCCCCAAAATACGGATGGGAAACATGAAATACGTCGTAGGATATTCGCCCGATGCACGGGGCCGTTCAGCTCTCCAACTGGGAGTCGTACTAGCTCGCTCCCTGGGCGCAGAGCTAGATGTAGTATATGTCATTAAACCGCAAAACCCTCGCCTCGCAGCGCCACGATCCAACTTTGAAGACTTACTCCAAAAGCAAGCCGTTCAATGGCTTGAAGAAGCACAACATTACGTGCCCGCCCAAGTAATCGCCCGCTTCCACCTACGCCGCGCCGAATCAGCAGTCAGTGGCCTA
The DNA here is from genome assembly GCF_001808385.1 of Rothia sp. HMSC08A08. Lineage (NCBI taxonomy): Bacteria > Bacillati > Actinomycetota > Actinomycetes > Micrococcales > Micrococcaceae > Rothia > Rothia sp. HMSC08A08. Next base: position 71,463 of record NZ_KV793078.1, on the reverse strand, counting down.
CTAGAACTAGCTGACGCCATAGACGCCGGACTCATCATAGTGGGCGGCGGTAACACCGGAAATTGGCTTTGGCACTCACTAGGCGCAGTTGGGAACGCTCTTCTACACCGTTCACGCATTCCCGTCGCTCTAGCACCACGTAAATACAGCGCTTCACACACGATCAAACAGTTCGACTGCGCCGTATCCCCAGACATCGACTCCATAAACCTTGTCGAAGAAGCCATAGCAACCCAAAACCGAACAGGCATACCAGTACGTCTAGTCTCACTCTACGAAGAAGGAAAAGACCTAGACGATACAACCTATCGCAGCATCATCCAAGACCTCGTAGACCAATCCGCAGTCAAACCAATAAACCCGCAACAGCTAAGCATCGCCGTAGGCGCAGGAACTACCATAGTAGAAGCGGTCGATTCTGTGCACTGGAACGAAGACTCCGTGCTAATGGCCGGATCCTCCAAACTAGCCCAACGCGGGGAACTCTTCCTAAGCTCAACAACCGCAAAAATCATGACCAAACTTCCTATTCCCCTCGTCGTAGTACCACGCGACTACCACCCTGGACGCAAAGGCTCCCAGCAGCAGCCATGGACAGGCTCAATCCCCATCATCAAACAATAGCCCGGCTCCTCACGTGATATACACCGCCGTACGATCATCCCAAGAAAAGGAAAACAATGGAACAACATCTTCAAGAACTTATCAACAAAATACCCACTGGGCTACTCATCGGAGACACATGGCGTGAAGGATTCGCAGGGGAGACATTCGATGTCCTAAACCCAGCGACCGAAGAAAAGCTCACGACCTTAGCATCAGCAACACCTGAAGACGCAATAGCGGCCCTAGACGCAGCATGCCAGGTTCAAGACCAATGGGCACACACGCCGCCGCGTGAACGTGCAGAAATACTACGACAGGCATACGACCTCATCACCGATCGCTCCGAAGAATTCGCCACCCTCATGACCCTCGAAATGGGAAAACCCCTCGCAGAATCACGAGGAGAAGTAGTCTACGGAGCCGAATTTTTACGATGGTTCTCCGAAGAAACAGTACGCGACTACGGACGCTACCAGCCCACGCCCGAAGGTAAAAACCAAATACTGGTAAAGCATAAGCCTGTAGGACCATGCCTACTCATCACCCCATGGAACTTCCCACTAGCCATGGCAACACGCAAAGCCGGAGCTGCAATAGCAGCAGGATGTACAATGATCCTCAAACCTGCACGGCTCACACCCCTAACCGCGCAATACTTCGCACAAACCATGCTCGATGCAGGGCTACCAGCAGGAGTACTCAACGTAGTTGCATCAGCAACTGCATCAGCCGTCTCAGATCCTCTCCTTGCAGACTCACGCCTGCGCAAACTCTCATTCACCGGCTCCACCCCCGTTGGCAAAGCCCTTCTAAAATCAGCCGCGCAAAATGTTCTACGCACCTCCATGGAGCTTGGTGGAAACGCCCCCTTCATCGTCTTCGAAGACGCAAATATCGACGAAGCCGTTGAAGGCGCCATGGGAGCAAAAATGCGCAACATGGGCGAAGCATGTACCGCCGCAAACCGATTCCTAGTCCACGAATCTCGTGCCGAAGAATTTTCCACCAAACTAGCGACAAAAATCGCAAATCTCAAAACCGGCAACGGTCTAAACCCAGACACCACCTGTGGCCCCCTCATAGAACAGAAAGCAGTAGATTCCATCCACGAACTTGTACAAGATGCTCTCGACCGAGGTGCCCAAGCTCTGGTCGGCGGTTATCCCCAAAACGGTCCCGGATACTTCTACCAACCCACAGTCCTCATCAACGTTCCTCACGATGCACGCGTCATCCAAGAAGAAATCTTTGGCCCTGTAGCACCCATCATCACCTTTTCTACCGAAGAAGAAGCAATCCAACTTGCCAACAACACAGAATACGGGCTAGCATCCTACGTCTACACAACAGATACATCCCGTGCCCTGCGAACACTAGACCGCCTAGAAGTCGGCATGACAGGCCTCAACATCGGCATCATGTCAAACGCTGCAGCCCCATTCGGAGGCGTTAAACACTCCGGACTAGGACGGGAAGGAGCCGCCGAAGGCATCGCCGAATACACCTACACACAATACATCGGCATCAAAGACCCATACGCCAGCTAAACCACCCAAAAACCATCCAAGATACGCACAACACAACAATTTCTCGAAGGGTTCGTTTTACCTTCCCACAAGGAAAAACGAGCACACACAAACTTACAAACCTACATAAGTCCAACCCCAAAGGAGAACGTTATGAAGCGCTTGAAGAATTTCATCAACGGCAAGTTCGTCGATTCCACCTCTGATGAGGTACTCGACATCGTATACCCCGTAACCGGCGAAGTCATAGCACAAGCACCAATATCCACTGACGACGACGTCAACACCGCCATGCATGCGGCTCAAGACGCATTCAAAACGTGGAAGCATACGACCCCTTCAGATCGCCAGCTACTTCTCCTCAAACTCGCAGACGCGCTCGAAGAAAACGTCGACGTACTCGTTGAATCCCAACACCGCAACACCGGTCAGCCCCGAGAACTCATCCGTGACGAAGAAGTCCTCGTCGGCGCCAACCAGCTACGCTTCTTCGCAGGGGCAGCACGCACCCTAGAAGGAAAAGCAGCAACCGAATACATGGAAGGACATACCTCATACGTACGGCGCGAACCCATCGGCGTCGTCGCCCAAGTAACCCCCTGGAACTATCCCCTCATGATGGCATTATGGAAGCTGGGGCCCGCGCTCGCTGCCGGGAATACTGTAGTTCTCAAGCCATCTGACACCACACCAGAATCCACCCTCGAGTTGGCAAGGCTTATAGGGGAAATATACCCCGCAGGTGTTGTCAACGTTGTGCTGGGAACCGGTAAAACTGGTGAAGCTATGGTAGGGCACCCGGCTCCTGCCATGGTTTCTATTACCGGATCAGTACGCGCAGGTCAGGCGGTTGCCACCGGCGCTGCAGCTGGTCTGAAACGTTCTCATTTGGAACTTGGCGGTAAAGCACCAGCAGTTGTTTTTGCAGATGCGGATTTGCCTCGTACCGCGCGCATGCTCGCAGATTTCGGTTATTTCAATGCTGGTCAGGATTGTACAGCAGTCACTCGCGTACTCGTTCAAGACAGCGTTTACGACAAGTTCCGAGATCTGCTGGTAGCTGCCGCAAAAGACACAGCTACTGGGCACGAAGACGATTCAAAGAACTTCTACGGTCCGTTGAACAACATCAACCACTTTAAGACCGTCATGAATAAGCTCAACAGCCTCCCTGAACATGTCACAGTTGAAACCGGTGGCAAACAGTGCGGCACCCGTGGCTTTTTTGTGGAACCTACGGTGCTGAGCGGAGTCAATCAAGACGATGCCGTTGTCCAGGAAGAGACCTTCGGACCAGTTCTTACGCTCCAAAAATTTACTACAGAGGCAGAAGCCGTTGAGCTTGCTAACGATGTAAATTATGCGTTGGCGTCATCAGTTTGGACGTCAAATCATGGTACTGCTATGCGAGTTTCTCGCGATCTTGATTTCGGAGCAGTTTGGATTAATACACACGTACTTCTGACTGCTGAAATGCCTCATGGCGGATTCAAATACTCGGGTTACGGTAAGGATCTTTCCCTGTATTCCGTTGAAGAATACACACGTGTTAAACACGTCATGAGTGATTTGAGCGCATAAAGAACAGCTTCTCCAAGCTCAATTCGGCAAAAAGAGCTCCTGCGTCATCACACGTTAGAGAAGAGCTTGTGGAGCGGTACAGCTCTGTTGTCTAGGTGCTGTACCGTCTCTTCACAATTCACATATTATCCATGTAGCTTATGCTACGTTTTCCTTTGAAAGGTAGTCTCATGGTAGAGATGTATCGTCTTCCTCAAGAGATAAAACTTACTGGAGAGTTTCCCGGCCCCTCATCACGTGCTCTTGCACATCGTCGCTCACAAGCTGTTCCTGCATCTGTCGCTTCGGGGCTCCCAGTTTACGCGGCTGATGCAGACGGTGGCGTCATTATTGATGTTGATGGTAACTCGTTGGCTGATTTGGGAGCGGGTATCGCAGTCACAACTGTTGGTGCATCAGCTCCCAAGGTGGTACAAGCAGTTCAAGAATCGGTCACACACTTCACCCACACCTGTTTTATGGTTACTCCTTATGAGGGGTATATCGCAGTTTCTGAAAAACTAAACGAGCTAATACCCGGACGCTTTGAGAAACGCTCAGTACTTTTCAACTCTGGTGCGGAGGCAGTCGAAAATGCTGTAAAAATTGCTCGTGCAGCTACCGGTCGCAATGCCGTAGTTGTTTTTGATCATGCCTACCATGGGCGGACCAATTTAACAATGGCGTTGACTGCAAAAGTAGCACCATATAAGAAAGGCTTTGGTCCTTTTGCTCCTGAAATCTATCGTGCTCCTATGAGCTACCCTTACCGGGACGATCAGAGCATGGATGGTAAAGAGGCAGCTCAACGCACCATCAACATGATCGAGAAGCAAATTGGTTCAGAATACGTAGCCGCAATTCTCATCGAGCCTATCCAGGGTGAAGGAGGGTTCATTGTTCCCGCCGATGGTTTCTTACCAACGCTGGTTGCATGGGCACGCGAAAAAGGTATCGTCTTTATCGCTGATGAAGTACAAACTGGTTTCTGCCGCACTGGCAAATGGTTTGCGAGTGAGTACGAGGGCATTGAACCCGATTTGGTCACCACTGCTAAGGGCATTGCTGGTGGTATGCCGCTTTCAGCCGTCACTGGTCGGGCAGAGCTTTTTGATAAAGTTCAGCCAGGAGGATTAGGCGGAACATACGGTGGTAATCCTGTATCTTGTGCGGCTGCTCTTGCGGCTATTGAAACTATGCAGGATCTTGATTTGAACGCACGAGCTCTGCATATTGAGAAACTGGTGACAGCAGCGTTAGCCCCGCTTGTTGATGAGCTAGACATTGTAGGGGATTTCCGCGGACGTGGTGCTATGCTCGCACTGGAGTTCGTAGCAGACTCTATTTCTAAAGCCCCGCATCCCACGGCGGCCAAGGATATTGCTGCTTACTGTCAGCAACGAGGAGTACTTATTCTTACTTGTGGTACTTACGGCAACATTATTCGTCTGCTTCCTCCGCTTACTATCAGTGACGAGCTCCTAAAACAGTCAATGAATATTCTTATCGAAGGTATTCGAAGCGTTTCATAATTTTTTGGAGGCTTACAGGGCCCCGGTCATATCTCATATAACGATCGGGGCTCTTGTCACAGCTAATCCTACTCCACACATGCGCCAGTTATTTACCTATAGCTATTATGCGCACACCTTGTAGACAAAAATTCAGGTGATTTTACTACTGTTCTGGATCAATTAGACTAAATCGCATATTGAGCAGGTCGCTATAAGCACACACCGTCTGGCGACGACACTCCGATAGAGGGAGAGCACCTTGTCTCAGAATAATCAACCCCACAAGTTACATAAAGGTCAGAGTCTAGCCAAAGATTCTGCATCAAATAACCCCCACGGTGCTATTGATACAAGCGCCGCTAACAAAAAGGGATTATCTTCCGGATCTGTATCTCTTTTTGGCTCCATTATTATTGGTATCTCTGTGGTAGCACCCGCATACTCATTATCGGGGGCCCTGGGTCCTGTAGGAGCTGTAGCGGGGGAGCACATGCCCGCGATCTTTCTCGTTGGGTTTATCCCTATGCTATTGGTAGCTATTGGCTACCGAGAGCTTAACGCTGCTATGCCGGATGCGGGAACAACATTCACCTGGACAACCAAAGCATTTGGTCCGTGGGTTGGTTGGCTCGGAGGCTGGGCATTATTAGCAGCTACCATCTTGGTTCTCTCAAACCTCGCAGGTATAGCTGTAGATTTCTTTTACCTGGCTTTGTCTCAGGTTTTTTCTAACCCAGATCTAGCGACTCTTTCAAGTAATACCTTTATCAATATCGGCACATTCTTAACCTTGATGGGTTTCGGGTGTTACATCACATACCGCGGGCTGGATGCGACTCAGAAAATCCAAACTGTTTTCATTATTTTCCAGCTTGTCGTACTCGCTATTTTTGCGGGTGTCGCCCTCTATAAAGCGGTCACAAATACTGGGTTTGCTAACCTTGCTCCGACTCTTGAATGGTTTAACCCCTTCGGAATCGAGTCATTCTCAGCTTTCTCTTCCGGCATATCTCTTGTCTTCTTCATATATTGGGGTTGGGACGCTGTCCTCACCATGAATGAAGAAACAGAAGGCGAGCATACAACTAGCGGTCATGCAGCTGTTGGCACTATCCTCACAGTAGTTCTACTGTACCTGTTAATCTCTGTGGGCACTTTGGCATTTGCGGGTACGTCCTCAGAAGGTCTGGGTCTAGGAAACTCTGATAACCAGGAGAATATTTTTGCTGTTCTTTCGGGGCCTGTACTAGGTTCTCTCGGAATTATTATGTCTTTCGCAGTTCTTATTTCGGCCTTAGCTTCTTTACAATCCACGGCAGTTTCACCAGCTCGAACATTGCTAGCCATGGGATATTACAAGGCACTCGGGCCTAAGTTTGCGAGTATTAGCCCAAAGTACCAATCACCTAGTTATGCGACCATCGCTTCCTGTCTGATTGCTACCTTGTTCTACGTTCTTATGCGTTTTATTTCAACCTCTGTGCTTTGGGATACTATCTCCGCTTTGAGTTTGATGGTCTGTTTATACTACGGCGTGACGGCATTTGCCTGTGTATGGTATTTTCGGAAGGTGGTCTTCTCATCAGGCTTTAAATCATTTGTGAACAAGTTTTTGTTTCCCCTTTTGGGAGGCATTATGCTTCTTGTTTTCTTCATCCAGACGACCTATGATTCCATGGATCCCCATCATGGCTCGGGGTCTGAAATTGGGGGAGTCGGGCTAGTTTTCTGCTTAAGTGTCGCGATTCTTCTCTTAGGAATTTGCGTTATGGTGTATCAACGTTGCCTCCGTCCTGCCTTCTTCAAAGGCGAGGTCCCGATGGAGGTAGAGCATATGATTGACTAGTTATTTCTCATGTGCACAAGAAAGGGAGAGGAGCCTCTAAAAGGGTTCCTCTCCCTTATGCATTATGAATGTATCCTACAGTGCATAATGAGAACGGTAGTATTCCAACCGATCTTCTAGAGTCTTCTCTAACTCTTCAACGCTACGTCGTTCCATTAGCATGTCCCAGTGTGTACGAGCTGGCTTATCATCGTCATTCTGGGCGTCACTCTCGCCGTTGACAAGATATGCTTCTTTGCCAGTTTTAGCAACCCAGACCTGTGGAATTTCAGCTTCAGCAGCAAAGGTCACAAATACGCGGTCACCATCAGTGGTTCGGTACTCTACACGTTGACGGGGTGCAGGCTGTACATTGGACTCGGTTTCCATAGATTGAGTTCCAAGACGCATACCACGCAGGCTACGATCGCTCACAATTCCTCCAGACTCCAGAAAGGGTTTCCGCAGATACTCAGCGGCTGCATAACGTTGGGCGGGGGAGAGCTATTCCCTCGAACGTCTAAAACATCCATTATATCGAGAATATTCTCCGCCGCCCAACTATTAGAGACAGCTATTCGCGAAGTCAAGCTAAACTATCTTAACTATTGAAGCCATATCCTTGAGATGGGTTCTCAAAAGTATCAGGCTTTGTATACGCTGCTTTTGTCGATCCATCGTTTATGTCCGATACCGGCAAATTGCCGAATGCGTTACCAAGACCTCGTAGAGCATCGCCAAGTTCTGTGGGGATAAACCAGAGTTTATTAGCTTGGCCGTCAGCAAGTTTGGGCAAGGTTTGCAGATACTGATAGGTGAGTAGCTGTTGGCTCGGGTTAGATTGATGGATGGCTTCGAATACCTTATGAACAGCTTCAGCTTCACCGTCAGCTCGAAGGATTGCAGATTGAGCGTCACCTTCAGCTCGAAGAATCTGAGCCTGTTTTTCAGCTTCCGCGCGAAGGATAGCAGCCCTAGATTCACCTTCAGCCGTCAGAATATCTGACTGCTTCTGACCTTCGGCCGTCAGAATGGCAGCACGACGATCACGCTCTGCACGCATCTGCTTCTCCATTGAGTCCTGGATAGAGTGTGGAGGCTGAATTTCTTTAATATCGACACGAGATACTCGTAGTCCCCAACGGCCGGTTGTAGCATCAAGAACTCCACGCAATTCCGCGTTGATTTGATCGCGAGAGGTCAAGGTCTGCTCAAGGTTTAGACCACCGACTACGTTACGGAGGGTCGCACTGGTGAGCTCGTCAACAGCACGAATATAGTTCGTAATTTCATAGGTTGCGTCCTTGGGGCTTGTTACCTGAAAGTAAACAACGGTATCGATCCCAACCACAAGGTTATCTTCGGTAATCACGGACTGCGAAGGGAACGAGACAACCTGCTCACGGACATCAATTAGAGGCAGCACGCGGTCAATAATCGGTACCACCATATGCAAACCGGGTTCTAGCACGGTTCGGAACTTACCAAGACGCTCAACGATTCCTGCTCGACCTTGAGGAATCACCCGGATGGTTTTAGCCAACAAGATAAGAACAAAAATGAAGAGAATCACAAGAAGAATAACTGGGACCATATCTTCATTACCTACTTTCTTTTCGGTGATTAATAACAAAATTTAGGGGCGTAGATGGAACATTTTATTCAGCTTCAGGGGTAACAGCTGATCCTTCTGGCAAAGTTGATACATGCGGGTACACAAACGCTGTAGCACCGTTAATAGTTTCGACCTGGGCGTAGGAGCCGGAAGGGATAGGAGCTCCTGAAGTGCGTGCTGTCCAAATTTCGCCTTCAAGACGCACTAAACCAGACTCAGCAGTGACATCCTCTGTCACAAGAACAGTTTTACCCCGAAGAGCTTTGGCATTTGTAACAGTATTTCCGGCAGAGCGGTTGAGGCGTTTCAGAAGAGGCGGACGTAGAATAAGCACAAAAAGGATACACAAAACCGCGAAAACTATTCCTCGAGCGAAAAAATGTTCGATCAATGGTGAAATAGCCGATGTGATGAGGGCAGATAGGGAAAGCATCAAGAAAAAGAGATCTAGAGACAGCATCTCAATTATCGCAAAGAGCAAAGCTAGTATCAGCCAAAATGTCCATGGGCTGTTAAAGAGCCAATCCATATTTTCCTCCTCATCGTAGGCACAATGATCCAACGTATAGAGCGCCCAAGCTATACAAACATTATTCCATGAGGTGCATCACCAATCAAAGAGTTTACTCACACAAACTCACAACACTACAAATAGCCGATAATATACATTATGTAAAGTAGAGTCAGAAAACCACACCCCAGCCACTCAACCTTCCGTGCAATTGAACCGGATTAGCTGCCAGTGCGCCCTCGTAAAGACGGTTTCACCCCAGCAGCTTCTTTCTCCTCAATGTCCAGTAAAGCTACAGATACACCAAAATCTTCTATTTACATGAATAGGCGCTTTACGGACTCGGGGTTTCTACCACCAGGTGGCTAAACTCTACCCAAGCGTTCAAAACTTGAGCTGCTGCCCCAGTATCAATAGATTGGCGCGCATCCGCCAAAGCTTCTGTGTACCGTTCCTCAAAGCTCCTGCCGTCGTTTTTTCGGTAAGCTATCAGACCGGCCGCCGCATTAATAAGAACTGCATTACGAATTGCATGCAACGAGTCTTTTGCCGACTCGCCCTCCCCAGCTAATACTGCGCGAAACACACTGGCGTTATACTCAGCATCTCCCCCTCGCAGGTTATCTAATGAAGAACGCTCAATCCCATAGCCTTCGGGATTAAAGACATATTTCTGAAGAGTACCCCCACTTGCTTCCCAGATCTGGGAAGTTGTAGCAATTGTCAATTCATCAAGCCCATCATCCCCCCGGAATACAAGGGCATGGTCGCCTCGATTCGCGAAAACCCAAGCCATCTTTTCTACCATCTGCGGATTAGCTACCCCAATTGCAGATGATGACACTCGCGCAGGGTTTGTCATGGGTCCTAGGTAGTTAAAAGCCGTTGGTATACCTAATATTTTTCGAGTTGGCCCTACGAACCGCATAGAGGGATGAAAAGTCATTGCAAATAGAAAGGTGATTCCTACTTGCCGAGCGCACGCGGCAACAGACTTAATCGGCATATCTAGCTGAATACCTAGCGCCTCCAAGACATCTGCCGACCCTGATTTAGAGGTTGACGCCCGGTTACCATGTTTAACAACTGTCGCACCTGTACCAGCAATAACCAAGGCTGCCATGGTGGATATATTGACGGTATTCTGCTGATCTCCGCCAGTGCCTACAATATCAACCGCGTGTACGTCAAGATCAATAGTTTCAGCTTTTGCAAGCATTCCTCGCGCAAGGGCGCCTAACTCTTCAGAGGTCTCCCCCTTCATGTGGAGCGATGTCAGGAAGGAAGCAAGTATAGGTTCAGGCGTTGAACCAGTCATAATTTCATCCATAGCCCAGTCCACATGACGAGAACCGAGATCCTGCCCAGAGATGAGCTGATTCAAAATGTATTTCCAGGTTAATGACTCATGTGCAGTTATATCCATACTCCCGATTTTAACCTTCCTGCAGGATTCATCTGCTGCCAGCGCATAGGGTGCCACAGCTTTGAGGCTTCTCTCCCCCACGAACTTACCAAAACATTACACATAGAGCGTGTCGCACAAATCTCGTGAAAACCGCTAGTTTACAGGGAACTCTAAGGATTTTCCCAACACACCGCAAGATTTAAGAGGTTATGTATTCGCTCTTCGCAAGTTTTAGCGACATAATGTCTATGTGACAACTGTAACCAATAACCCCAGCAGGCCGGCACATCCGGCTCTTAACCGACCCAACACGGTCGCCATTGGTACCGTCGTGTGGTTGGCATCAGAGCTGATGTTCTTTGCCGGGCTTTTTGCTATGTACTTCACCCTTAAGGCATCACGTCCTGACATTTGGGCTGATAATGTACATATCCTTAACGTTCCCTTCGCTTTTATCAACACAATCGTTCTTGTGCTGAGTTCTGTGACATGCCAGATGGGCGTATTTGCCGCAGAACAGCTCAAACCACGCCGCTCCGGTTCTTTGCTGAATATTAAGGCATGGGGCATGGCTGAATGGTTTGTGTTGACTTTCATCATGGGCGCAATCTTCGTCTGCGGTCAGGCTTATGAGTACGCAACCTTGGTTTCAGAAGGCGTAACCATTGCATCTAGCGCTTACGGATCCGCTTTCTACATCACAACAGGGTTCCATGCGTTACACGTGACAGCTGGTCTAGTAGCTTTCCTCCTGATCATTGGTCGCGCATTTGTCGCTAAGCGATTTGGTCATTACGAAGCAACTAGTGCAATCGTTGTCTCGTACTACTGGCACTTTGTAGATGTCGTGTGGCTCGCTCTATTTGCCGTAGTGTACTTCGTCAAATAACAGTCCAACACTCTCGCCCCGTCCGTATCCATTTTTACTAGCACACACAAGGAACAAAAGACGTGAAGGCACTTTCACAGAAGCGGCGTCACCCGCTTGCAGCTATTGTGTTGCTTGCGTTGGCTCTCATCCTTACTGGTGGTCTCTACACAGTTGCCACTGCCACCAATCAGGCCAAGGCCGAGTCAAGCCATGCATACACTCAAGATGATGTAAACGCTGGTCAAAAACTCTTCCAAGCCAACTGTGCAACCTGCCATGGAATGAACGCTGAAGGCACCGCTGATGGTCCTTCGCTCATCGGTGTTGGTGCAGCCGCAGTTGATTTTCAGGTTGGTACCGGCCGCATGCCTATGCAGATGCAAGGTACACAGGCTCAAGTCAAACCTGGTCAGTTCAACGAGGAACAGACGAAGCAGCTCTCTGCATATGTTGCTTCGTTGGGCGCCGGTCCTGCAATACCTGAAGCAGAGAATCTAGATACCACCAAAGGCGATGCCGCAAATGGCGCCCGTGTCTTCCTAGCCAACTGCGCAATGTGTCATAACGCGGCTGGTGCGGGTGGTGCTCTTACCCGAGGGAAGTTTGCTCCTTCTCTCATGGGTGTTAGCGAACAACATATCTATGAAGCCATGGAAACTGGACCTCAAAATATGCCTGTTTTCAACGACGCAAACCTTACCCCGCAAGAGAAGCGTGATGTTATCACCTATTTGAAAGCACAGGAAAAAAATGTTTCCCCTGGTGGTCTTAAGCTAGGCTCTCTAGGTCCTGTCGCTGAAGGTCTGTTGATTTGGAGCGTCGGTCTAGGGATCGTGCTTATCTTTGTTATTTGGCTGACCTCTCGCTCAGCATAAATACGCACATACTATTCGTATCGGAAAAGATTTGAGGCAACACATGGGAAACCATCGTGACGGTCAAGACGCTCAGAGCGTTACCGTAGTTACCTCTTCAGAGGATTCAAAGGAGCAGTTTCAGAATCCTGGGCTGCCCCCACATCGTCCACGTCTGACAGATGTGGATTCGAAGCGTGCTAAAGGTGCTGAGCGCCAAGTTATTCTACTCTTTGTACTATCAATGCTCGGCTCTTTGTTATTCTGGGTCGCGTATTTCGGTATATCAGTTGAAGGTAACTTCTTTGATGTAAACAATACGGAGCCTACCAGTAAACTGCAGCTGCAGAACCTCTTGCTTGGTTTAGGTATAGCATTCGCTATGTTCGGCATTGGTATTGGAGTTGTTCATTGGGCACGTACGCTTATGCCTGACCATGAACTCGTTGAGGAGCGGCACGATTTGCGTCCTGAAGAGGATCGCGCCGAGGCAGAAGAAATCATCGAAACTATTATTGATGAGTCAGGTATTAAACGCCGTCCTCTCCTGCGCAATACTCTCATTGGCTCAGTTATTCTGGCTCCGTTAACTTTTATTACGTTCCTGCGCGATCTGGGGCCGAATGATCCTGCCGTTCTTAAACACACAATGTGGGATCAGGGTGTCCGTCTTGTACGCGACCCTTCTGGGACTCCGATTAAAGCTTCTGACGTTACGATCGGATCCGCTTATCACGTTCTGCCGGAGACCATCACGTCCCTCAGCCATGAAAATGGCTATCTAGAGGAAAAAGCTAAAGCAGTTGTCTTGTTGATGCGTCTTGACCCCAATGAGATGAAGATTTCGGAAGAACGCAAAAACTGGCACGTTGACGGTATAGTCGCTTATTCGAAGGTCTGTACACACGTTGGATGTCCCATCGCGCTGTACGAGCAGCGAACGCACCATCTGCTGTGCCCGTGCCATCAGTCTACTTTTGATGCGGCAGATGAATGCAAGGTTGTATTCGGCCCTGCAGGTCACGCACTCCCACAGTTGCCGATTACAGTCGATGATAATGGTTATCTTGTGGCTCAGAGTGACTTCCATGAGCCAGTTGGTCCCGCGTATTGGGAACGCGGTCAGCACGTCGAAGAAATGCGTGCAGAGCGTGAGAAGGAGGCGAAATAAGTAATGTCTACAACAACTGGCTACGAGTACAAACCTAAAAGCAACGCTGGGCGTATCGCGAATTTTGTTGATACGCGTGTTGGCATGTCTGGGGTTGTTAAAGAATTTGGCCGAAAAATCTTTCCAGATCACTGGTCCTTTATGTTCGGTGAGGTGGCTCTATACAGCTTTGTAGTGCTCCTTATTTCAGGAACTTTTTTAACATTCTGGTTTAACCCATCAACCGCTGCAGTTACCTATGACGGTTCATATGTACCCATGAAGGGTACAGAAATGTCTGTTGCGTTTGCGTCTACTTTAGATATCTCTTTTGATATTCGCGGAGGCCTGTTGATCCGTCAGATTCACCACTGGGCGGCTCTCATGTTTATGTTGGCCATCTGTATCCACATGCTTCGTGTCTTCTTTACAGGGGCTTTCCGTCGTCCACGTGAGCTGAATTGGGTTGTAGGTTGCGTCCTCTTTGTCACGGGTATTATGGCGGGCTTTACTGGGTATTCCCTCCCCGATGATGTGCTCTCTGGTAACGGTTTGCGAATTGTCGATGGCATTATGGTCGCAGTTCCGCTTGTAGGTACATACCTCTCGCTTTTCTTCTTCGGAGGCGAGTTCCCAGGTGAACACATTATTAGCCGCCTATACAGCCTGCATATTATGATCATTCCGGCAGTTCTGTTGTTGTGCGTTGGACTACATATGTTCATGGTTGTCCTGCATAAACACACCCAATATCCAGGGCCAGGTCGTACCAACAATAACGTTGTTGGTTTTCCTGTAGGTCCGGTTTATGCTGCAAAAGCAGGCGGTTTCTTCTTCATAGTTTTCGGTATCATCGCTTTCTTAGCTTCCACCTTCACTATTAACGCAATATGGAACTATGGTCCCTACGATCCATCTCCAGTTCAAGCAGGTACTCAGCCTGACTGGTACGTAGGCTTTGGTGACGGTGCATTACGTCTATGGCCTGGTGTTTGGCCATGGTCATGGGAATGGCAAATCGGTGGAACATGGGTTCTGAATGTCCTACTGCCTTTTGCACTCGCAGGCGTCTTGATGGGATTCTTATTCACGTGGCCTTGGATCGAACGTTGGGTCACCAAAGATAATCGGGTTCATAATATTCTTGATCGCCCGCGTAACGCTCCATTCCGTACAGGCGCCGGTGTTGCCGGTATCATCTACTACTCAGTTTTGATGATCGCGGCATCTTCTGATTTGATCGCAACACATTTCCACGTCTCGCTAAATGATGTAGCTTATGTATTGCGTGCGCTCTTCTTCCTTGGACCCATCCTTGGTTTCGAGATTACCCGAAGGATTTGCCTCTCCTTGCAGCGTAAAGATCGTGAGCTAGTGCTTCATGGCATCGAAACTGGTCAAGTGGTGCAACTCCCCCATGGTGAGTTTATTGAGGTGCACAGGCCTCTTGACGAGTATCGTCGGTACAAGCTAGTTAGTTTCGATTCACCAGATGTAATACCTGCACGCCCCAATGCTAAGGGGAAGGTTACAATGCTTGAGAAAGCACGAGGCACCTTATCGAAGTTGTTCTTTACTGATCGTGTTCTTCCTGTAACTCCTACTGAGCTAGAAGAAGCTCATCATGAACATAATGAAGCTCAAAGGGTTGAGGGAGCTTCCTTTGATAGCCCCGAGATTAAGGGCTAAAGTTACAACTTCATAAGTTTACTTGAGGGTTGGTGCCACAAAACTGTGGGACCAACCCTCAACGTTTGTACCGCATGTATCTCTTCCAGCAATGTTGCTGTTGACCCAATATCATATCCATCTTCTAAGGCCAGGAGTCCAGACTTTCTCATGAAAAATTCTCATAAGCAGCATGCCCTATTCCTGAAACTAAGAATCTTTGCTTACTTATCAGCGATCGCTATATACCTGATGCCATAATGGAATAACTTCATATGTGCTAAGCGCACCCCGTCCCTGAAATTTACACAAACTATCATGCCGCTGGTCTTAGAGGCAGGAAGGAGCCTAGCGGATTAACAGATAAAAGTAGCAATAACCTAGGTTTGAGGTTGAGACTCTAGAATTCTTGCAGAGAGAGCACTTCTGCGAGCATAAAATTGCCGTCTTTTCTTTCGAGCCGAGCGTACTGATAAGCGAGCGAAACTGCCTCTGCAAAAACTATTATCGTGCGATAGGCACCTCGCTGCTTCGATGATCCTCAGATAAACTGCCAATACAGACAATTAATCCAACTAGCTTTTTCTTACCTCCCTTTTTAGTACATATCTGGGGCAGATAGAACTTTATTCGAGAATCTCTGGAATATAGAAAAGGTGGGGTTACATCATCCGTATAGATGATGTAACCCCACCTTTTACTGTATATGATTAGTGTGCGTGATCACCGCGGTTGTATTCATATACCCACCCGATAACGGCGACTGCTACGATAGGCAACGCAAGAATTAGTACCCACCAAGCAATCGCTGCCCCAAGAACAACAATCATGCACGTTAAACCGATCATGAACGGCCACCAAGACCATGGTGAGTAGAACCCATACTCACCAGCACTCTCAGCGATTTCACCCGTGTAGTTATCCATGGGTTGGCTTCCTAGCTTCTTTTCAGTAAACATGAGGAAGAAAGCCAAGAAGAAGCACATGAGCGCCGTCACGAGGAGCGCGGGAAACCCGGCCCACTCATCAAAATTGGTCATAAACCCATAAATAATTCCAACAGGAGTAAAGAATATACCAAGGTACAGGAAGACCTTCCCGAGAACTTTCACGGTTTACTCTCCCTTCTGTGCTGCAAGAGCTGCAGCGGCAACATCATGATTCGTTGAAAGCTCGGGATGATGTAGGTCTAGAGCCGGGCGTTCGGAACGGATACGAGGCAATGCAGTAAAGTTGTGGCGGGGCGGAGGACAAGAAGTCGCCCATTCGAGAGATCCGCCGAATCCCCAGGGATCGTCTACCTCGACTTTCGGAGCATACCGAGCAGTAATGTAAACATTCCAGAACCAGGGAATCATTGAAACGGCAAGAATCATGGATCCAACAGTTGAGAACTGGTTCATCCAGGTGAAACCGTCTTCGGGCAGATAGTCAGCGTATCGACGAGGCATACCATCAACGCCAACCCAGTGCTGAATCAAGAAGGTCGCGTGGAACCCGAAGAATACCAGCCAGAAGTGAATCTTACCGATCCGTTCGTTGAGCATCTTGCCAGTGAATTTTGGCCACCAGAAGTAGAATGCACCAAACATACCAAAAACAATGGTTCCAAAAATCACGTAGTGGAAGTGTGCAACCACGAAGTAAGTATCCGAGATATGGAAGTCTAGAGGCGGAGTAGCCAGGATAATACCCGTCAGACCTCCAAAGAGGAAGGTTACTAAGAATCCATAGATCCACAATAATGGAGTTTCAAACGTAATGGACCCCTGCCACATAGTCCCAATCCAGTTGAAAAACTTCACGCCGGTTGGAACACCAATCATCATGGTCATGAACGAGAAGAACGGAAGCATAATCGCTCCAGTTACGTACATATGGTGCGCCCACACAGTTACAGACAGGCCCGCAATAGCAATGGTCGCTGTAACAAGACCTTTGTAACCAAAAATGGGTTTACGTGAGAATACAGGGATAATCTCCGAAGTCACACCAAAGAAAGGTAGCGCAAGCACATACACCTCAGGGTGCCCGAAGAACCAGAACAAGTGCTGCCAGAGCACCGCTCCCCCATTTTCTGGATCAAAAATATGTCCTCCGAATCGGCGATCCATACCTAGAGCAAACAAAGCGGATGCCAGAGGCGGGAAGATCATAATAATCAAGATTGAAGTAATCAGAGTTGTCCACGTAAACACAGACATACGCCACATAGTCATGCCAGGGGCGCGCATTGCCACAATTGTAGTAATGAAGTTAACCGCACCCATAATTGTGCCGAACCCCTGCAACGCAAGACCAAAGACCCATAAATCACCACCGACAGACGGGCTGTAAGTAGTGCTATTTAGTGGGACGTATGCAAACCAGCCGAAAGAGGCTGCACCTTGTGGGGTAATAAAACCTGCAATCGCTACTAGCGACCCAAAAAGGAAGAACCAAAAAGCCAATGCGTTTAAGCGAGGGAATGCCACATCGGGAGCACCAATTTGGAGCGGGATAAGCACGTTCGCCAAACCGGTGAACAAAGGGGTGCCGAACATGAGAAGCATAAGGGTACCGTGCATCGTAAAGAGCTGGTTAAATTGCTCCTTCGTCTGTAGGATCTGCATACCGGGCTCAAAAAGCTCAATACGCATCAGCAGAGCCATAGTTCCGCCCATGCAGAAGAAGATGAAGGCAGAGATCAGGTACATGTACCCAATGGTCTTGTGGTCCGTGGAAGTAATCCAATTGACAAAGATGCGTCCCTTGGACTTAGGAACCACGCGCGGCGCAACAGCCGTTGCACTCTCAGTTGAATATTCGAGGGTAGTCACGTCTATTTCACCCCTTTATTGGTTAGCGGGACGCGGAGTCGCGTTCTGGTTGGGATTACGGTTGTATTCGTCCCCAGCGATACCCTGATTCTCGGGATTTTGCTTAAGGGAATTGATGTAGTTGTCGTAGTCTTCCTGTGAGACCACCTTGACATTAAACAACATCTCAGAGTGGTACTCACCGCAAAGTTCAGCGCATTTACCCTTATAATCACCAATTTCTTTGGTAGTGATATGAATATGGTTCGTCATACCAGGGATCGTATCCCGTTTCTCTAGGAAAGCCGGAACCCAGAACGAATGGATCACATCACGCGATTTGAGGACTACGTCAACATTTGAGTTAACGGGCAGATAAAGCGTTGGAAGTTCTGCTTCTTTACCTGGTGAACCATCAAGGTGAGCTTGTACACCAGTTACATGCACGTTTTCATCTGTGTAGTTGAAATCCCAGGCCCATTGTTTGCCATACACTTCAACAGTGACCTGTCGATCGGCACCAGTTTTAGGACCAGTTACTTGACGCTCGACTCGGTCTGAAAACGTAAACATACTGACGATCAAGACGACTGGAACGAAAGTATAAAAAATTTCCAGAGGCAGGTGATAGCTGAGCTGACGAGGATAGCCACTTTCGTTCTTACGCCTACGGTAGGCAATGATGCACCATAGCATCAAGCCCCAAGTAATAAGACCGACAACAAGAGCTGCACTCCAAGTGCCTACCCAGAGATGCATGAGGTTCTCGGCATTATCAGTAGCCGGATGCCCAGCTTTTGTAGGTAACCAGCCTACAGCTGCCTTATCCATTGAACAACCAGTCATCAGCAGCGTCGCTGTAGTCCCGAGGCCAACAAGACTTGCACGCTTACGACGACTGCCGGTTCGATATTGCGAACTCACAGACGGCCCTTCCTGTTCTTGCAGTGTGTGCTAGTGCTCAGGTCTACAGGTAAACCTGAGGCAATTATAAAAAACTTATCCCTTAGAGCTTACCGCGAATTCTGCTCTTACGGTGACACTCTGTCACTGAAATTGTAAGTTTCCTGGAAAATTACTGAATTTTAACGTAACAGAACCCCTAAAGTTGGTTTTTTAGGGGTTCTGTTATATCAATGCTCCTAATGGAAAGAGTCGCCACAGGCACATGATCCTGCCGCGTTCGGATTATCAATTGAGAATCCTTGTTTCTCAATCGTGTCTTCAAAATCAATCGTTGAGCCATCTAGATAAGGGGCACTCATTTTATCTACGATAACCTGCACACCGTCATAATCACGCACTGCGTCACCATCAAGTACTCGCTCATCGAAGTAGAGCTGATAGATTAGCCCGGAACAGCCACCGGGCTGTACAGCAATCCGGAGGCGCAAATCGGTACGTCCTTCTTGTTCGAGCAAAGTACGTACCTTATTCTGAGCAACTTCAGTAAGGTTAACCCCGTGTGTTGGTAGCTCAGTTACAGTCTCAGTCATGTTTATCCTTTCCTGACAATATCCCCCTTCGTAAAGTCAGATTACGCTGTCCTACTTCTTCACGACAACAGCGGACTCACAAGTTCACTAAGGGCATCAAGGTCTCTTACGTCCAGAATACCAACTTTGTAGAATTCTGTACTTAGTGTGTGAGGTATATTCCTTGAGTTGCTTTCCTTTCCTAATCTACTTACTCCTGCTGAGAGCACTCAATATCAGTGCCTCCGCTAAAATTCCTCGTTTAAAATCAGGTACATACAGCGATTCGTTGGCGCTATGTGCCCGGGTGTCTGGGTCTTCAACACCAGTTACTAGAATCTGGGCGTCGGGGAAGTTCTCCTTCAAATCCGCTATAAAAGGTATTGAGCCTCCTATGCCTGTCTGCACAGGAGATATACCCCAAGCTTGAGCCATTGCTGACAAGGTGATTTGAGCTCCATCCTGCTCAACATCTGTGGCAAAGGGTAACCCTGAGTCGACAGGAGTATAGCTAACTTGCGCGTTATAAGGTGCATGCTTCTTTATATGGTCTGCCAGAACTTTGTGCGCATTTTCGGGAGAATCACCAGGAGCCAGCCGGACACTAATACGAGCTCGCGAAGTAACAGCAAGGGTATTTGAAGAATGGGCAATTGACGGAATATCCATACCTATAACGGAAAGTGCAGGTTGCTGCCAGAGCCGAGATGTAATTGATCCATATCCTGCTAGAGGCATCTGGTCTAAGATTCCAGCATCTGCGCGGAATTCATGTTCAGGATATTCGACCTTAGGGTCTTCACCACGGTACAGGCCTTCTACAACAACTGCACCTTCGTCATCATGAAAAGTACCCAGCAGACGGGCTAATACCGTATGTGCGTCTAGAAAAGGGCCTCCAAAGATACCAGAGTGTACTGCGTGATTACCAGTTCGAACTTCAATATCCCCGCTAGCTACGCCACGTAATGAGGTAGTTAATGCCGGAACTCCAGCTCGCCAGTTGGCAGAATCTGCTACCACAATATAATCAGCGGTTAGGTCCCTCTGGTAGGCAGCTAAGAATTCGCGGAAAGAGGGTGACCCTACTTCTTCTTCCCCTTCGATAAAGATCTTTACGCCAACGTTGAAATCATGGCCTAATACTTCCGATACTAAACGGAAAGCAGCCATATGGGTGATAACCCCTGCTTTATCGTCTGCAGCACCGCGGCCATAGAGGCGAGCGCCTTTCTGAACTGCGGTAAACGGGTCAGTTTCCCACTGCGTGTTATCGCCAGGAGGCTGTACATCATGGTGAGCGTATAACAGGATTGTGGGATACCCTGAAACAGCTGGTTTAGTGGCAATTACCGCTGGCATACCTTGATGTGTCTCCCCCGTTTCATCGTGGTACGACGCAGAAAGGATTTTTACCTCTTGAAAACCTGACCGTTTCGCAAGCTCGTACACAGCTTCAGCGCTTCGTTGGACCTGGGCTAGATCAAAAGCTTCCCACGCGATGGATGGGATAGAGACTAGATCCTTCAGCTCAGTAAGATATTCATCAAAATGGGCTTCAAGCGCCTCTGTGAGCGCATCATGTTCTGGGAATTTATGAGGAAAATTGGCCATGCGTCTAACAATACGCTTTATACAGGGGTGGCGCATACTTTTTTATTTTTTGGTCTTGGTATTCGGCGTAGGAAATTATTTTTGGTTATTCTAGTAGGGTGTTTGGTCGTAAAAAAGGTAAGGCTCCGCAGGAGGCTGCTGTCGAGCCTGAAGAAGAGAAACAGCATGAGGTTCCTGAGAACTCTAAGTTCACGCCGAAGAAAGGGCGTCCTACACCGTCTCGTAAAGAGCAAGTTGCGGCGCGAAGGAGGCCTATAGTCGGTGCTGATCGTGGCGCGGCGAAGACTGCTGATCGTGAGGCTGCTGCTGAGCTTAGGGCACGGCAGCGGGAGGCTATGCGTACTGGCGATGAGAAGTATCTACCGATAGTGGATAAGGGGCCTCAGCGGCGGTACATTCGCGACTATATTGATGCTCGCCGGAATTTGGGCGATATAATGCTTATTTTGCTCATTGTTTTTCTTGTTGCGTCGTGGGTCGTGAGCGGTTTTGGCGTAGCTGCTGCTCCTGTCTACTACGGGACTATGTATGGCATGTATGCTCTGATGCTGTTGTGGGTTATTGATTACTGGTTAATGTGGCGCAAGCTTAAACAGATGGTTATTGCTAAGTTTGGCGAGGTACAGCGTGGTAGTGGTATGTATGCGTTCAACCGTGTGATGATGATTCGTCGGATGCGGCGACCTTATCCTCTTGTTAAGTATGGGGAGTATCCAAAGTAAATACTGTGTCTTTAATGATTTCTGGGGTGGGAAACCGTGTTTGGTTTCTCACCCTTTTTGTGAGGTTTATTTTTGGTGCGAGCGACGGATTTTGTAGAGTCCTCGGTTGATGTGGGCGGCCCATAAGGGGCCTTCGTAGAGGAAGGCGGTATATCCTTGGACAAGGTCTGCGCCTGCGTCTAGTCGTTCTTGTACGTCTTGGGCGTTGGTTACTCCTCCAACAGAGATGAGGGCTAGTTTGTTGCCTATTTCTTTCTTGAGGAGGTGTAGGACTTCGAGTGATCGGGTTTTAAGTGGTTCTCCTGAGAGTCCTCCTGCGCCTATAGCGTTAATTTTTTCTTTGGTGGTGTGAAGTCCTAAGCCTTCGCGTGCGATTGTGGTGTTGGTTGCGATGATCCCGTCAAGCTTTAGTTCTTGGGCTAGGCGAGCGACAGCTGTTATGTCTTCGTCTACAAGGTCTGGAGCGATTTTAACGGTGAGAGGCACGTGGCGGTGGGGTGAGACTCGGTTTGCTTCTTCTCGTACGGCTTGTAGGAGTGGGCGGAGTGTTGCGATGGATTGCAGTGTACGTAGTCCTGGGGTGTTGGGGGAGCTTACGTTGACGACGAGGTAGTCTGCTTGTGGGGCTAGGGTACGTGTTGATATTAGGTAGTCTTCTATGGCGTTTTCTAGTTCTACAATCTTTGTTTTTCCTATGTTGACGCCGATGATGGGGCGTTTCTCGGGACGGTATTCGGTTTCTAGATCGGCACGTGCTGATGCGACTCGGGGTCCTGCGGCTGCGGCACCGTCGTTGTTGAATCCCATACGATTAATGACTGCTTTATCTTCGATGAGGCGGAATAAACGTGGTTGTGGGTTACCAGGTTGTGCCTGTCCGGTGATGGTGCCGATTTCGATGTGTCCGAATCCTAGTCCTGCAAGGGCTGCGATACCTTTCCCACCTTTGTCGAAGCCTGCGGCTAGTCCGAAGGGTGAAGGGAAGGTGAGTCCCATGGCTGTGGTGCGGAGGCCGGGATTGGGTTGAAGGTAGCTTTTGAGGATGCGAGTAATACCTAGGTTTTTGAGGGTTTGTATTCCCCAGAAACCAATGTGGTGTGCTTTTTCGGGATCCATGCCTGCGAAGAAGATTTTGAAGAAGGTTGGGTATAGTCGCATTATTTGCTCCTTGTGGTGTGGTGTTAGTTTTTGGGGTTAGGAATTTTGTCGGTGGCGCCTCCGTATCGGCGGTCGCGGCTGGCGTATTCTTCGACGGCTTCGTAGAGGGTTAGGCGGTCTACATCTGGCCAGAGTACGTTCATGAAGACGAATTCGGCGTAGGCGCTTTGCCAGAGGAGGAAGTTGGATATTCGTTGTTCGCCTGATGATCGGAGGAAGAGGTCGACGTCTGGTAGGTCTGGTTCATCGAGGTATTTTTGGAAGGTTTTTTCTGTGATAGATGAGGGTTTGAGGATGCCTGCTTGTACGTCTTGTGCAATGGTTGCGGCTGCGTCTGCGATTTCTGCGCGTCCTCCATAGTTAACGCACATAGTGAGGGTGCAGGTGGTGTTATTGATGGTTTCGCGTTCGCATTGTTCGAGTTGTGAGATAACGTTTTTCCAGAGTTTGGGGCGGCGCCCTGCCCAGCGGATGCGTACTCCCCAGGATTTGAGGGTTTCGAGTTGTCGGTTAAGGACTTCGGTGGAGAACCGCATGATGAAGGATACTTCGCTGGGTGAGCGTTTCCAGTTTTCTGTGGAGAAGGCATAGGCACTGATATAGGGTATGCCCATTTCTATGGCTCCTGCAACGATATCGAGGAGGGCTGCTTCGCCTGCTCGGTGTCCTTCATTGCGTGGGAGTCCGCGTTCATTGGCCCAGCGTCCGTTGCCGTCCATGACAACAGCAACGTGTTGAGGAATGAATTTTTTGGGTATGGGTGGTGGAGTTGTTCCGGAGGGGTGTGCCGGTGGTTTTTGTGGCATGGGATTCTTTCCGGGTTGATGGTGTGTTAATACAGTATTTTACCGTGTTTGATGGTGTTTTTTAGGTTTCTAGTTCGAGGTAGGTGAGGGTCTTGAGGGGGGTTTCGAGGTAGTTTTGGGTGGTGTGTAGGGTGAGGTTGAGTATTTTGCGTGCAGTGAGAGGTGAGACTTTATCTATAGTGTCCCAGTTCCCTTTATAGAGAGCTTGTATGTAGTTGTATTCGGTGGGTGTTATGGGTGTTGTGGGGGTGTCATTTTGGTGGGCGCAAGTTTTGCAGAGGGTTCCTGTTATGCCACGTGTGCCTGCTGGGTGGTACCCAGTGGTGATGGGTTGATTGCAGTGTGTGCAGGTGGCAGTGAAGATGAGCCAGCCTGCGAGTTTCATGGCACGTAAGATATAGCTTGTGAGGATGCGCTGTGGTGTGTGTTTGTTATGAGCTAGTGTGGCGATTGCTCCGTGAGTGAGGTGGTAGTGTGGGTTGGTGTCGTGGGGGGTACTGTTGGTGTTAAGTGTTTCTGCGACCTCAGCGATGGTGTTTGCGGCAGTGTAGGCGTTGTAGTTACCCATGAGGGTCGCTGTATAGGCATGTATGGTTGCGGCTTGGGATATGGTGTGGAGGTTTGTTTTGCCTCGGGTGAAGGACAGGTCGGTGTGCATGTAGGGTTCTAGCCGAGCACCGAATTTTGAGTTTGGTTTGCGGATTGATTTGGCAACGGCGTGGATGACTCCGTTGTTTTGGGTGAGCATGATAATGATGCGGTCTGCTTCGCCTAGGTTTTGGGCGCGGAGGACGAGGGCGTGGTCTCGGAGGTGTTTTGGGGTGCTCATGGTTTTATGTTTGTGGTGTGTGAAGAGAAACCCCGCATTCTGGCGGGTGGCTAGGATGCGGGGCCTGAGGGTTTGGTTGTGTGGTTAGTTTTTTTCGTATTCGATATCGTCGTCTTCGTCGTCGGTGTCGGTGAGGAATTCGTCGAAGTTTTCGTCGTCATCTCCGTAGACGCTAAGAGGTGTTACTTCGTTATGTACTTCGAAGAGGGCATTTTCGTAGGCTTCAAAAGCGTTTGCAATTTCGACATAGGCTTCGTCGATTACGGGGTCGTGTTCGCGGGTGCGGTGGGTGACGGCGTCAAGGTGTGTTTCGAGGGCGTCGAGTAGACGAGTGAGTTCGGTGCGGGGGTCAGTGCTCATGTGTCTAGTCTACTATCTTTTATGGCTATTGTGGTTGGAGAGTGTCATATTGTGAAGGTATGACAAACGCGTACCCAGTGTGTTTGGGCACGCGTTTAGAAGGGTGTTTTAGGAATGTTCTTTAGAATCCTAGGGTTTCCAGGGATGCGCGGATTGCTTCTGCGGAGGCGCGTAGCTTATTGTGTTCTTCGTCGTTCATGGGAACGCTGAGGACTCGCTGTACGCCTTCGTAGTTTACGACGGAGGGTAGGGACAGTGCTACGTCTTTGAAGCCGTAGAGTTCGCCTGCTGCAATGGTGGAGATTGGCAGTACGGCGTTCTGATCTCGGAGGAAGCCTTCTGCAATTCGTGCCGAGGAAACACCGATGGCGTAGTTGGTGGATCCTTTACCTTCAATGACTTTGTATGCTGCACGCATGGCTTCGTGCGCTAGTTCTGCACGTACTTCTTCAGTAAATACTTTGGTGCCGTTGTATTCCCAGTCAATGAGGGGTACCATGCCGATGTTAGCTGCCGACCAGACAGGGAACTCCGAGTCCCCGTGTTCGCCAATGATATTTGCGTGAACGCTCTTGATGGAGACTCCGGCTTTGCTGGCGACGAGCCAGCGCAGTCGAGAAGAATCGAGTACGGTACCGGAGGATAGTACTCGGTGTGAGGGTAGCCCGGTGATCTTCTGGGCGACAACAGTGAGTACGTCGCAGGGGTTGGTAACCAGCATGTAAATTGCGTTGGGTGACATTTCCATGAGGTTTGGCAGTAATTTTTCGAGGATGCGTACGTTTGCTCCTGCGAGTTCGAGGCGGGGCTGCCCGGGCTCTTGGCGGGCACCTGCGGTAATGATGATCATGTCGCAGTCACGCAGGATTTCGAGGTCGTCTCCGCCGGTGAGCTGCGCTTCATGGGCGAACATAGAACCGTGGGCGATATCGAGGGCTTCAGCGTGTGCTCGTTTGCCGTCAATGTCGTAAAGGACGATTTCATTTGCAGAGCCACGTAGGGTTGCTGCGTATGCGGTTGCAGATCCGACACCGCCTGCGCCGATGATGCCGAGTTTAGTGGTAGATTTTACGTTGTTCATTGGGTCGCCGCCCTGTCTTGGGGTTGTTGATTTGTCTGATATGTGGGCAGAAGCACGGAGTGTCTTCTGAAGTTCCCATTATCTATTATGCCTTGTTCTTTGGGGTTTATGTTGGTTTAGTTGCTCTTTTCACGATTTTTTATGTGAGTTTTTACTAGAAGACCATATTTTTCTCCCAAGAAGCCATATAAGGGCTTTACGACTTTTTGGTTAATATCACATAATTTAACCCTTATTTCTGGGGGGGGGGCAAGGAACCTCCCAAGCCCAAACATATCTAGAGGAACTCACAGCTAGAATACTATTGCGAAGAGTAGTTTTCGTACATTGTCTGGTAGTGGGCTACAAGTTTGGTAATTTTGGTGGGTTTATACGATATTTGGGCTGAAACTACGCGTTTATGTCATATAAAGTATTTTTTCTATGTTTCCTAGTAAACATTGGCATGGAAGAGTAGTGTTATAGATGTAGGCTATCGAGCCTGCGCTTAACTAACCTAGTGCTGTAACAGGTCGGTTTGCGTGATAACAACAGAGTATTCAGCATTAGGCGCATCATATAGAGCCTCAAAGGTAAAGGAGTCTATCCCATGAAGGCAGCTCGTTTTTACGACCGTAATGACATTCGCATTGAGGACATACCCACCCCCGAAGTACAACCCGGTGAAGTGTTGGTCAAAGTAGCATGGTGTGGTATCTGTGGCACTGATTTGCACGAGTATCTTGATGGACCTATTTTCTGCCCTAAACATGGGCATCCGCATCCAATCTCAGGAGAAGATTCTCCTGTAACCCTTGGTCACGAATTCTCAGGCATCGTAGAAGCTTTAGGCGAAGGCATTTCCGATCTTGAAGTCGGAGATCATGTTGTGGTTGAGCCATACATTATTGCAGACTCTGTAGATGTCGGCCCAAATTCGAAGACCTATCATCTTTCTAAGAACATGAACTTTATTGGTCTTGCTGGCCGTGGAGGCGGACTATCAGAGAAGGTATCTGTAAAACGCCGTTGGGTTCACAAGATCTCTAAAGACCTTCCGTTAGATGAAGCTGCACTGATTGAGCCTTTGAGCGTCGGTTATCATGCAGTTGAGCGCGCCGGAGAAATCAAAGACGGTGACTTTGCGCTAGTGACTGGTGCTGGTCCCATTGGCCTGCTTACCTCCGCCGTGCTTAAAGCTAAGGGGGCGAAGGTCATTATCTCTGAGCTGTCCTCGCTACGCCGTCAGAAAGCATTGGATTCTGGAGTTGCAGACTATGCCTTCTCCCCTGCTGAGGTTGACGTCCTAGCAGAAATTCATAAGCTGACCGATGATAAGGGTGTAGACGTAGCCTTTGAATGCACCTCTGTACAGCCTGCACTAGACCTCATTCTGGATGCACTCAAGCCTACCGGTAAAGCCGTGATCGTATCAATTTGGGGTAAACCAGCATCGTTGGATGTTCAGAAGGTCGTGCTTAAGGAGCTTGATATTCGAGGAACCATTGCATACGTGAACAGCCACCCGGAAACTATCAAGCTTGTAGAGTCAGGCAAGATTAACCTCAAGCCGTTCATTACTGGCAGGATTCCTCTTGAAGACCTCATTGACAAGGGATTTGATACGTTGATTAACCACAACGAGACTGCCGTAAAGATCCTCGTCACTACCGATCCGCAGCTTTTGCCCTAGGTAACTTTCTTGTAGCCTTACAGGCAAGTCGCGAGCGCCTTATATTCTGTCTGTCAGAGTATAGGGCGCTCAATTATTTGCGGAAAAGTGAAATAGAAAAGGGCCTCTGATGTTTATCAGAGACCCTTTATAATGTGCGCGAGGGGGGACTTGAACCCCCACCCTCTAATACGAGGACTAGCACCTCAAGCTAGCGCGTCTGCCTATTCCGCCACCCGCGCAGGTTACCTTTGAGAGGGCTTTGCCTGCTCAAAGCAACAAGTAATACTATACGGTTGGCAAGTACAAGCAGGCAAATCTATATAACGTGTTATCCGTCACTTTTAAACATTTAGTACTCCCCATGTTCCTTTCTAGTAACATACAGTACAGTGTTCGGGTCACGTCCATGAAGTACTGCATGTGAGAGTTTAGAATAGAAACTATGAATAACGAGAACCTCTCACGCGAAGAAGCTGCAGAACGGTCAGCGCTCATTACCGTAGACTCATATCATGTTCACCTTGATTTGACCCATGCCAAGGATGAAAATTTCGAGACATACCCTACAGTTACAACCGTTAAGTTTAAATCCCATAAGCCTGGTGCCCAGACTTTCATTGATTATATTCACCACTCTATCGATTCTGTTAGGCTTAATGGCGCGCAGCTTGACCTCAACAAGGTTGTTGATGGCTCACGCATCATGCTGCCCGAGCTTGCCGAGGAAAACGAACTTACTGTTCACGGGCGTTCATACTATTCACGGTCGGGAGAAGGTCTGCACCGCTATATTGATCCTTCGGATGGGCGTGTATATCTTTACACCCAATATGAGCCCGCCGATTGCCGTCGTGTATTCCCCAACTTTGAGCAACCCGATCTGAAAGCTGTTTTTAATTTCCGAATCACAGCCCCACGAGACTGGGTTGTCAGCTCGAACGGGGTTCTAGAATCTGAGGTGTCCGACCCGACTGACTCAAATATCGTTAAGCGCGTTTTTGCTCCTACCGAGCGAATTTCTACCTACATTACCGCAGTGTTAGCAGGTGAATACTTCACAGTCACCGATACCTATAAACCCCAGAGTATTACTAACAGCGGCGATATTCCTTTAGTGGCGTACTGCCGCCATTCTCTAAAACCCCATTTTGACTACGATAATATCTTCCGAGTCACTAAGAACGGCTTAGATTTCTTCCAGGATCTCTTTGACTATCCCTACCCTTACCCGAAGTACGAACAGGCGTTCGTCCCCGAATATAACATCGGCGCGATGGAGAACCCCGGTCTCGTAACATTCACTGAGGATTTCATTTTTGTCTCTGGTGCTACCGAAGATGATCTTGAAGGTCGCGCAAACACTATCTGCCATGAGATGGCACATATGTGGTTTGGAGATCTTGTCACTATGAAATGGTGGGATGATCTCTGGCTTAAAGAGTCATTTGCTGATTTCATGGGTGCTCTAGGTGCTATCGAAGCTAATGGTTTTAACGATGCTTGGGTAACATTCGCGAATCACCGTAAATCTTGGGCATATCTGCAAGATCAGCTTCCTACGACGCATCCCATTGTCGCGGATATACCTCATTTGGAAGCTGCAGCCCAAAATTTCGATGGCATAACTTACGCCAAGGGTGCCTCCACCTTGAAGCAGCTTGTTTCCTATGTAGGCTTTGATACCTTTATCGAAGCGGCACGCGTCTATTTCAAACGTTTTGCTTGGGGGAACACCTCACTTCAAGACTTCCTTGATGTACTTAATGAGGTTTCAGGTCGCGATATGCAGACCTGGTCTCAAGCGTGGTTACAGACTTCTGGTCTATCTACCCTCGGTACTCGACGTGTCTACCGCGAAGATGGTAAGCTCCAGGATTTGTACCTCACTCAGCAGCTACCCGACACTCAGCCAGCCGGTATCGGTCGCCCGCATGTGGTAAAGCTTGAAACTTTTATCCTTCAAGAAGGAAAACTTGTCTCAACAGGCACTCTCTCCCTTGAATACCCTGCCGATCCTATCGCAGAGTATCGTGTCTCTTTGCCCCAAGAGCATAAGAAGACTGTAGGTGAAGCTGACTTACTTATGCTCAATGCAGAAGACCACACCTACGCAAAAATCATGCTCACCGATGAGGATGGTCTTCAAGCGGCAATTGCAGGAGTATCCACTCTTGAATCATCTCTTTCTCGCGGTCTTATCTGGGGGTCTCTCTGGGAAAGCGTGCGCGATTCCAGACTTCCCGTTGCCACTTTCGTAGACGCGGTAGTACGGAACGTATCCCGTGAGAGCAGTGCATCTCTTTTGGGAAGTATGGTGTCGAACAGCCAAAACGCTATTACTAATTTTGGTGCCCCCAAGTCTCGACAGCCTTTGTATGATGCTCTCTATGAGTCTTTCTCGAAAGCGCTCGCTGCCGCCAAACCTGGCTCCGATACGCAGCTCATATTGCTTCGGGGGCTTATCTCTATTTCTTCCTACTCAACTCAAGGTGAAGATCTCTGCCGCGATATCGCCCGAGGGGCTTTTGAAGATACTGTGGGAGATATTGCCGATGCGACTGGTATCCCCTACGATCAGAATCTTGGGTGGAGTGCTTTGGGTACCCTGGCGGGGCGTAACCTTGTTACTGTTGCTGATTTAGACCGAGCTGCACAGTATAATCCGTCATCAATCTCAAAGAATGGCTACGCATATGCGATAGCGGCTATTCCTGATGCCGACCACAAAGCAGCCGCTTATAAACGCATCATGGAAGATTCTTCATTATCCAACGACGCCTTGACCTCAACAGCAAATGGTTTCTTGCGAGGGGATGTTGGGCTGCGAACTCCTTACTATAAGCCTTTCTTCGATTCGCTCCTATCAATGTGGGACACCCGTTCCATTGGTATGGCCACTCGTATAGTTCGCGGTTTATACCCTCGTTCGCTCTACAATTACGGATCCGCTGAAGGAACCGGGGTTAGCGATAATCCTTCAGTTGCTCTAGCCCAAGAATGGTTACGCAAGAATCCATCAGCCCCCTCCGCACTACGTCGGCTCATTTTGGAGGCACAAGATAATGCGCATCGGAATATGATCGGTCAGCAATTCAATAGTTCTTTATCCGACTAGCACTTTCTAGGCATTACAGCCTGGTACAGTATCTCTTCTTCACGCCGCTGTACTGGGCTGTAGCCTATCTATAGGTTTCATTAACGTGAAGCAAGATTTTGACCACATTCATCAATTCCTTAAACGTCACCCAAAAGTTACTTTACGTGTAGGGTACTAGTTATTCCCAAAAACGTGAGAGAATTAGAACATATTCATCACCACCTAAGGAGTTTGCTTTGGTCGATTATGCTCTCGGCGACCGTGGAACCCTCACAATTGTCACCGACAACTACTATGAGGCTGAGACTCTACAAGTCTTTCAAGAGCTCCATGTCAACCGTGAACAGTCCTGGCAAGGCAAGGCTCGCCTTGTTCCAGAACCTGATAACCCCTACGAGGCAAACAGCATTGCTGTATACGTTGGGGATCATAAAGTGGGACGTTTAAGTCGTGACGATTCTGCAAACTATTGGAACGCGATTACCCGCGTTGTTGCTTCCGGTTTCTCTCCTACAGCACAGCTGCAACTCAATGCTATTGCTCTACGAGCTGATAGCGGACCGCACATTAAAAGTGTAGGAAAACTCTTTCTGTCGTCACCGACCTTGCTGTTTCCTCTCAACCATGCCTCAGCGCGAGCAGCTATTCTTCCTCAAGGTCCTTCAATCAAGGTGCTTGACGAGAGTGGACACGCTGAATATCTTCACAGTATTTTGCCGCCGACAGGTGAAGGACGGGTAATTTTAAGACTTGAAGTACAACAGGTTAAAAACCCAGATGGGCACATGGTCAGTTCGGTAGAAGTTTTCCATGAGGATACCCATGTAGGACGTTTAAGCTCCCAAATATCAGAACAGTTTATTCCTGTCATTGAACATGCTGCGAAACATGACAAACTCACCAATGTCTGGGGCACGATACGTGGTAACAGGCTCGAGCTTTCATTAACTATTCAGGCGGTGCGGTCAGAGAATATCCCAGAACAGTGGTACAAAGATTTACCCAACGATGTACCTGAGCTCCTACCTGAGGCCAAGAAGTATGAGGTTCCTGATGCTTTTGTCCCAGCTGAAGCGGAAAACACTCAAGGGAAGCATATTCTTCCTCAGAAGATTCGCGGATTTATCACCTCTGTTGCAGGAAAAAACGGAGTCAGCGAGGCGATCACGGCACACGAAGTTATCCCAGAGAAAGCAGCTAAACCCGTATCTTTCGATGATCTTCCTGAAGAACACACGCGCTTGCTTACCCTCGTCAAAATTATAGGTATAACCCTTCTTATAGTTGGCTTGGCAATTGCAATTTGGCGTGTTCTTCTTGGAGTCCTCATAGCAATTATGGGCGGAGCTCTCTACTCGGTTGCTCTGTATTTTGGTCGTCGGTTACTCAGACTGGCTGCTGAAGAACATGCATCCCAGACTGTTACCGTAACTCCTATACCAGCTAGAACACACGTGCAACATTAATAGCGTTATACGGATAAATTTGGGGTAGTCAGCACAGTATCTGACGTGCTGACTACCCCAAATTTTATCTGCAGGATCTATAGACCCGTATATAGACATACCTAGTCAGACCCATAAGTATTCATAAAATCCTGCATACGATCAGCTTTCAAAGCCTCCGTCAACGAATCAACAGCAGGCTGATTAATAATAATGATTGATTGACCATCATAAGACCAGCCAGGGCCTGCGTTAGGAAGTGTCGTCATATGTAAAGCAGCCGAACCACCATTAATGACAGGTGCCGCAATCCGAAGAATCTCACCAGAGCCTAAACCACTATCAACCTTGACGTAGCCGCTAAAGGCATCCACCATATTCTTAAAATTAGTGATGTTACCCAAAAACCCCTGTTTTTGGATGGTCGTATAGAGTCCACGTAAATATGCACGTTGATTACGTACACGCTGATAATCACCCGATGCAAAGGAATACCGCTCACGCACAAACGCTAAAGCAGTGCTGCCATCCATATGCATGGTACCCGGTGTAAAGTTCCAAACGCCTGTTTGGAAAGCAAAAGGAACTTGAACATCAACGCCACCTAGAGCGTTAGTAAGCCCTTTAAACCCATCAAAGTCTATTTCTGCTACATGGTCAATCTTGACACCAATTAGTTGTTCAATGGTCTCAATTTGTAAGCTAATGCCTCCATAGTTGAGAGCTGCATTCACCTTCGCGTTTCCATACCCGGGGATACTTACCCACGAATCACGCATGATAGAAACTAAATAAACGCCTTCCCCATTTTTAGGAATGTGCATCAGCATAATAGTATCTGCCCGAGCCCCACTAACTGTTGCAGCTTCTTGCCCTGAACGTTGATCGCTACCAAGAAGAAGAATATTAGTTCCTTCGCCTTTTACGACCTGACGCGTCTTACCACCCTCTAAGGAGTCAAGAATTCCGTTACCATTCTTGTCAAGGTCATTAGCAAGAGAATCTGCCGTTTTACCATCGGGACCCACAATATTTGGATCATTATTCGGGTCTCCCAGGTTTTTTCTTAAAGAGTCTAAATCTCCTTGTGAATTCGTAATGGAATCAAATTTTTGAGTCTTGGAGTCCCAGGTATGCCCAATGCTCCACAGGTAAATCCCCACTCCGATGATAAGAGTAAGAATAAGGATAGCAAGAATAATTAGCACCCGTTTAAGAGTCTTTCGACGGGGTTTTTCAGCGAGCGCTTCGCTCATGGGTTTGTTTCCTTCGAGTGATGTGATAACGGCATAACCCGCATAAGAATACCGCTACAAAGTGAGTTACCTTCACATTGTAACGGTAGAAAATAAAAACACACCCCGTATCAGATTTTTAATCTATATTACGGGGTGTGTTCTTTATTGCATTCTACGTTTTACGCTTTCTTACCAAAGTTTGCAAAACGTGCGTTGAAGCGTTCGACGCGACCTGCGGAGTCCATGATACGCTGCTTACCGGTGTAGAACGGATGCGACTCAGAGGAGATCTCGACCTCAACGATGGGGTATTCGTTACCGTCTTCCCACTTCTCGGTTTTATCCGAAGTCATCGTGGAACGAGTCAAGAAAACTTTACCGGATGCAAGGTCACGGAATAGTACCGGACGGTACTCCGGGTGGATATCTGCCTTCATGCTTAATTACCTTCTTCTGTCACTGGATTTTGCCAGTAACCCTAAATAGATGGAGTAGGTTTTACGATGCACGCAGAGCGCACCATAGACCGGCTTAAAATGCACAGCCAACCACCAAGGATACCACCTTTAAAGAGGTAACGCTAGGTTCTTAGAGGGCTTGTTGTTACGAACGCAGCCTCGTTTCCCAAAACGCAACAGCTGACGCAGCTGCCACGTTCAAAGAATCGACGCCGTGGGTCATGGGAATCATAACCGTGTGTTTTGTCTGCGCCAATGTATGCGGTGAGAGTCCGTGTCCTTCTGTTCCTAGGATTAAAGCTAACTTCTTATCCTGGCGTGCTGAAAGTTGCCCCAAGGTAAGAGAGTCCTCATCTAGTGCAAGTGCGGCACTTTCAAATCCGTGCTCGTGTAGAATTTCCAGGTCTTTTGGCCAGCGGGTAATTCTGGCCCAAGGTACTTGAAATACAGTTCCCATAGAAACGCGGATAGAGCGCCTATACAGCGGGTCAGCGCATCGTGGAGTAACTAGCACAGCGTCTACGCCTAGCGCCGCTGCGGAACGAAATATAGCCCCAACATTCGTGTGGTCCACAATATCTTCTAAGATTGCGACGCGGTGAGCCCCGTAAATAATATCTTCTACGGTTTGAGGAGCAGGGCGCGCCATTGCTGCTAAAGCTCCGCGATGCAGATGAAAGCCAGTTATTCGTTCAAGTTCTTCTTCCGATCCCACAAAGGCAGGAATGTTATTATACTTCGTCAGTACGTCAGAAAGATCATCTGCCCATTTCTCGCTCATAAGGAATGAGAGGGGGCGGTGTCCTGCATGTAAAGCACGCCGGACCACTTTTGATGACTCTGCAATATAAATGCCCCAGTCGGGTTCGAGAGCAGAGCGTAATTTCACATCAGTCAGGTGGGTATAGTAACGAAGTGTTTGTTCAGGCGCTTGAGCTAATGGCACCACAGACGATACTGCGTACACTCGTTCTGCCCGTGCTTGCAGTTCTTGGGGTGATAATTGTTTCTTCTTCATAAAGACACTACTGGTCATAAACTTTCTCCCACCATGTACGTATATGGTGGGAGAAAGATAAAGCTTAGCGTTTAAAAGCGCTGTAGCGCCCTGTAGGAGTGGCTGTTAAAGCTAGATCCATCGCATATGTTAATGCGAGATTATTTTCTGTGATGGTCTGAGCAATAGGTCCAGACGCTACCACACGACCATCGCGGAGCATGAGCGCGTGTGTGAATCCTGCAGGAATCTCTTCAAGGTGGTGTGTGATAAGTACTGTAGCTGGTGCGTAAGGATCAACTGCAAGTGTTGTAAGCCTCTCTACTAAGTCCTCACGTCCGGCGATATCCATACCAGCTCCAGGCTCATCAAGTAATAAGAGCTCGGGGTCGGTCATGAGAGCACGTGCAATAAGAGTGCGTTTGCGCTCACCATCAGAAAGTGAACCGAATTGACGCTCTGCCAAAGCATCTACGCCCCAGTCTTGAAGAAGTTCTTGGGCACGGTCATCGTCAAGAGCATCGTACTCCTCTTTCCAACGTCCTGAAACAGCATACGCGGCCGTCATGACAGCATCAGAAACTTTCTCTCGGTCAGGGATCTGTGTGGCGGTTGCTCCCGATGACAGCCCGATACGCGGGCGAAGCTCAAAAACATCCACGGAGCCGAGAGTCTCGTC
The DNA here is from genome assembly GCF_001808385.1 of Rothia sp. HMSC08A08. Classification (NCBI taxonomy): domain Bacteria; kingdom Bacillati; phylum Actinomycetota; class Actinomycetes; order Micrococcales; family Micrococcaceae; genus Rothia; species Rothia sp. HMSC08A08. The sequence goes on along the minus strand of NZ_KV793078.1, from coordinate 35,944 downwards.
TAAGATCTCTACTTGTCCGACGGTAGGGTGCAAACGCGCCGCTGCGACCGATAAAAGTGTTGATTTTCCGGCACCATTTGGACCCAAGACAACCCAACGTTCGCCTTCATTGACAATCCAGGAAACGTTATCGAGAATATTGCGACCGCCGCGCATGACGCTCACGTTTTGAAGATTAAGTACAGTGCTCATGGTTATTCTCTTCTACGATATGATCTCTACCTATGTGGGAAGGAGCAAACCCTTTGGGGTCCTGCTTCTTCGCTCTATACGTACTTCTAATCGATGAACCCGCGGGCTCCACCGACCAGCTCAACGTGTCCAGTCTGAACATCTGCGGTAACCATGGCAGCTACCTCATGGGCAAACTCGTTGACAGTGTAGAGCCTACCTGCTGTCTCTCGACGATATTCGAGAGCCCCAGGATGCAGGCGGTTAAGCAAAGTTGCAGTCACAGTTCCTTCAATCATGTCAGCTGATACGACGACAAGTGAAATTCCTTTCTCAGTGAGCGCAGGTATTTCGGTGATGAGCGCATCTTCCCCTGCTCGTTTGGACTCTGCAACCGACTGGTATTCTGCCAGGGTTTCAACTTCGCGGATAAAGTGTGCCTGATGACTGGTGACGAAGACGATGCGTCCTCCGTTGGGCATTTTTTCGGCTGCAAGTCGTGCAAGGTTAAGCTGTGCATCTCGGTTGAGACGCATTGCGTAGTCTTCACCCATACCAGTTTCCATACCGCCCGATGCATTCAAGATGAGATAGTCCAAGGAGCCGTAGGTTTCGATAGCAACATTCACAAGGTTTTTGAGGTCTTCAGACTTAGTTACGTCTGCTTGTACGGCGGTCGCGTGTCCGCCAGCTTCTTCGATAGCTTTGACGACCTTATTGGCTCGAGGGGCTTTGGAGCGATAGTTAACTATGATGTTTGCCCCTTGAGCCGCTAGGATTTGGGCAGTATCTGCACCTACACCTCGTGAAGACCCTGTGATAATAACGGTTTTACCGGCGAGCTGTGACATACATTTTCCTTTGTTGGTTCTGTGCTTTCTGAAAGTAAGACGTTTATGGCATGTGATAGGAAGAACCTAGTGTCCCATACCTAGACCGCCGTCTACAGGGATAACGGCGCCTGAGATGTAATCTGCCTCTGGCGAAGCTAACCAGCGAATAACCCGTGCTACCTCAGCAGGGTCGGCGAAACGTCCTGCCGGGATAGTTTTCAGGTAGCTCTCTTTAGTTTCCTCAGGCAAGCTATCGGTCATATCGGTGTTAATAAATCCCGGTGCTACAACATTTGCCGTAATATTTCGACTTCCGAGCTCACGGGTGATGGAACGAGCCATACCAACAAGAGCAGCTTTAGACGATGAGTAGTTAACCTGTCCTGGAGAACCATATAGCCCTACAACAGAGGAGACGAGGATAATACGGCCTCGTTTGAGTTTGATCATACCTTTGATCGCACGCTGTACTACACGAAAAGAACCAGTGAGGTTGGTATCGATAACATCCATGAAATCCGTTTCCTTCATGCGCATAAGCAACATGTCACGAGTAATACCCGCATTCGCCACAAGGATTTCTACAGGACCGTATTCCGCTTCAATAGTTTTAAAAGCTTCATTAATGCTGTCTGCGTCTCGGACGTCAGCTTTAACAGCAAAGAACTCTGTGGGCGCTTCCCCGCTACGGTAGGTCACACAAACATTGTGCCCTGATGCCTTAAACTCCTGCGCGATCTTGTAGCCGATACCACGATTACCACCGGTAACAAGAACGGTCTTGGGGGTGTTATCACTCATTATTTTCCCTATAAATTTGGGGTTACTGGTCATACCTATTCTAGCCCGTTATCTATATGATGTGGTGAGCATCTGTTCTTGCAACACTTAACACCATAAGGAATAGAAGGTTTAGACTAATCAGTACAGGTAATTACCACCATGTGAATCGAAGCTAAAACGTCTATCATAGAGAGTTCGTTACTGTAATTCTGAGGGAGGTGTGTCAATGACTGCTGAAAAGCACTGGACAGCCGAAGACCTCGCGGCCCATGGTTACTACTTATCTACAGTTGATGTCGCAGAACGATTTGAAGACTCTTTAGTGACATACGAAATCAGTAATGCTTCTGCTCCGTTATCGGAGCGTGTAGATAAACGTGCTCGAGACTACATCCTCAAAATGGCGATTCGTGTAGTTTGTATTGTAGGCGCTGTATTTACAGATGGTACCCTGCGCTGGATATGCGTCGCAGGTGCAGTACTGTTGCCTTGGGTGGCCGTAGTACTTGCGAATGGTGAGTCAAAACAGGAATCGAGTGGATTTACTGCCTATTTGCCTGAGCATCATCGGCGAGCTTTAGAAACAGGAGCAGCGTCGAATACATCTACTGCAGATAATGAGTCCGACGCCTCTGAGAACTCTCATTGCTACGCACAAGATGCGGATTCTTCATCGCCTTATAATCGGACTGATGTCATAGATATTTCTGAAATATAGTTTCAACAGGTATAAATACCGTTACGCGCAATATAAAGATGGAGGTGTCAGTGGATCTTCTGGGCTCTTTAGCGGGGAGCTCCTCCCCTAGCTTGGATATTTGTTCACGTAAAGGCTGCCACAACGAGGCAACATACCAGATTCTCTGGAATAACCCGAAGGTCCACACTCCTGAGCGCCGCAAGATCTGGTTGGCTTGTCATGAGCACGTTCATTGGCTTGAGAATTATTTACGGGAGAGGGAGCTTTGGAAACAGACCCTACCGTTTCCCCAAAAGTCCTAGCTTCATAAACTCTATTTCAGCCATAGTTAGAGATAGGGACGTAAGCGCCATATCACTGTATTGTCCGAGCGTTCTCCCCTACCATAAGTAATACAGGTACACCACCGTCTCTATATACACATCTATTTTTATAGGCTCATATCAGCTTCGAAAGGCATGAGGAATTCGCTATGGGTGCATACCGTTTTCTCTTCACGGGTAAGTGGATAGGCTCTTTCGTGCTGTGCATTATTTTCTCGATAATCTGTGTTTATCTAGCTGGTTGGCAGATGAGCCGAAAAGAGGCTTTAGATTGGCGCAACTCACTAATCGTGCAGAATTATCACGCAACTCCCTATAGCTTCCAAGACCATCCTACAATTTTTCAAGACTTTGATTCGGGGGCGCAGTGGCACCCTGTATCCCTTCGTGGTCGGTATATCACCGATCAACAGCTACTGGTACGCAACCGTCCTTATCAGGGACAAAATGGGTTCGAAGTATTGGTCCCTTTTCGTGCAGATACTGGTGAAATAGTCATTATCAATAGGGGTTGGATGTCGGCGAGTTCTTCAGATGCTTCACGCCCCAGCACCGAAGTCCCTGCGCCACCAGCAAATGATGTTATTGTTGTGGCGCGAGTCCACCAAGGAGAGAGCGCTACAGGTAAGGATGCTCCCGAAGGCCAAGTCGCGTCTATCAACCTTCAGGAAATCAGCGAACGTACGCATTTACCTGTCGCCGCTGGGGCTTACGGTCTGCTGGACTCTGAAGAACCTACGCCTGTGCAACGGCCTGTACAGAAATCCGAACCTGAACTCGATAATGGACCTAATCTGTCCTATTCTATGCAATGGTATGCTTTTGCAGTTCTTATTTATGCTGTTTATGCCTGGAGTGCACGGCAAAAAGTTCGTAATGATGAATTAGATGCTCAGGTAGCCCAGGAGCTAGAACGCTATTATAGGCAGTTCTATGCCGAGGATGGCAGTTATATTGGGCATGAGGATGAAACCGTTGTGCTTCGCAAGATGGATATGATCGACGATATGCCTTCTCATATGAAATCTATTGTACGCCCCCGCCCTGCTAAGAAACACTCGCGTCTGACCGATGAAGAGGAAGAAGACGCTTTCCTGGACAGGTTAGAACGGCCGTAACCGCCAGGCTTTCCTGCAGGGATATGGAAGTAACCCACCATAAAAATCGAAACCTTTTTCGAATTTTCCCTGTATACTGGATCTAAGATCTCATATATAGTTTCGAAATAATACGAGGGGTTTCGTCACACATGATGGGTTATTCTCATACCGTCAGCGCTGCCGCTGGCTGGTTGGTTCTCTCAGAACTTGGTGTAATCCAAACCCCTAATACTCCTACCCTCATTGTTACAACCCTTGCCTGTGCTGGCGCAGGAGTATTACCAGATATCGATCACCATAATGGTTCTATCGCTCGTTCTATACCTCCTGTATCAGGTTGGATTGCCCGGGTTGTAGGCCTTATCAGTGGAGGGCACCGAAAGGGAACGCACTCAATTTTAGGGATCATCGCGTTCTGGGCTATCGCATACTTTGGCAGTACACTCACTTACCAAAGTATTCCGTGGTTGTCCCTTGCTCTCGCCGCATTCTCAGGAGGTCTGGCTTTGCGGATTTTAGGAGCTCCAGGAGGTTGGATTGGGGCTTGCGCCCTAGGCTATGCTGCGTATACCACTCATTCTTTAGAGCTTCTTCCCTGGGCCATTTCAGTGGGCGCAACCTTACATGTTATAGGTGACGCACTGACCACCCGAGGTGTTCTCCCGCTATATCCCATTACGGTTAAACCACTTGTTGCCTCTTCCCTCTGGAAGAAAAGCGGCTACATGGCACTCCCACTTTTAGGTGATGCAGGAAGCATCCGGGAAAAGGTCCTTATTCTCTGCCTAACCTGTTATATCGTTTGGTACACGGCAGCTCTTTTAGGTTTCTGCCCTTACCCACTCCATAACTTTATTATTTCTTGAGCATCAAACAAAGAATCTCCCGCTCCTAACCATATGGTTAGGAGCGGGAGATAAAACCTTTTTACCTCAGTCTTGCCAAGACTTAAGCGTCCTGGATGGGCCAGAAGACGTCAACCTCGACGTTCTCTTCACCGGAGGTGGGGTACTTTTCGTACTCAGTGTTATGCATAGGCTGTTCTCCTTTTACGAGCAGATAGAATCTCTCTACCTGCGCTAATCCGGCTCGTCAGAGTCGAAAATCTGTGCTTTTGCATCCTCGCATTTGCGGGAACAACTCAAGTCTAACCCGCTCATGTATTGGTTTTCCAGCCAAAAACCCACAATGTAGGCAGATACACACTATATTTTTATAAAATCCACACAATATATCATTAAATCAAGTAAAGAGGGTGTCTTCTAGCCAGAAAATCCCACATAGCCAACATAATATGCGAAAGCTCTAAGGATATATTCAAAGTTTCATAGCACTTTCACTTATGCGCCAGTTTACATACACACCTATACCCACAAAGGTTAGGAGCATTCCCACGCGTTACATCACATACAGATGCTAGGTAAACACCTTTTCCTTGTCCTAAGAGCAGATTGCGTCTAGGCAAGTGAGATAAGATCCTGATACTCCTTCGACCAGAGGTCTTCAACTGCGTCCGGAAGCAAAAGAACACGTTCGGGGTTTAGAGCCTCCACAGCTCCTTCGTCGTGGGATACCATAACGATAGCGCCTTTATAGGCTTTGAGCGCGTTCAGAATCTCTTTACGAGATGCAGGATCAAGGTTGTTAGTCGGTTCATCCAAGAGAAGTATATTGGCGCTCGAAGCGACCAAAGTTGCTAATGAAAGACGAGTTTTCTCTCCTCCGGAAAGTACACCTGCTGGTTTCTCCACATCGTCACCAGAAAAAAGGAATGAACCGAGGATAGTGCGTACCCGCGTATCGTCAAGATCCGGCGCGGCGGATTTCATATTTTCTAAAACAGTTCGCTCACCATCGAGAATCTCATGTTCCTGCGCGAAATACCCGATCTTAGCTCCATGCCCATAGACAACTTCGCCGGTGTCGGGAGCAGTGTTGCCAGCTAACATACGTAGCAAAGTAGTTTTACCAGCACCATTCAGCCCCAATACGACAACACGAGAACCACGGTCAATAGCCAGATCAACATCGGTAAAAATTTCAAGTGAGCCGTAGGATTTTGAAAGACTCTGTGCAGACAGCGGGGTCTTACCGCACGGGGCAGGTTCAGGAAAGCGGATAGCAGCAACTTTATCTGTTTGGCGTTCGTCTTCCAGCCCCCGCATCATACGTTCAGCACGCTTTATCATCTGTTGAGCCGCCACGGCTTTAGTTGCCTTTGCCCGCATTTTATTAGCCTGTTCCATGAGTGCTTGAGCTTTCTTCTGAGCATTAGCACGCTCACGCTTACGACGATGTTCATCTTGCTCACGCTGGCTCAGATAGTTCTTCCACCCCATGTTGTACTGGTCAATCACGCAACGATTTGCATCAAGATAAAACACACGGTTAACTACCAACTCCATAAGCTCAACATCGTGGCTAATAACCAGCAAACCACCCGAAAAATTTTTCAGGAACTCACGCAACCATAAAATGGAGTCCGCATCCAAATGGTTTGTTGGTTCATCAAGTAGCATCGTATCGACAGCTGAAAACAAGATACGTGCTAACTCCACACGACGACGCTGCCCACCAGATAGAGTCTCAAGAGGTTGCGCGAGTACTCGTTCAGGCAGATCCAAATTGGAGGTTATAACTGCGGCTTCAGATTCTGCGGCATAGCCGCCGCCAGCAATAAACTCAGCCTCAAGACGATCATAGCGCCGCATACCCTTTGTACGTATGCTCTCATCTTCACTCGCCATATCTTCTTGAGCTTGGCGCATTTTCTTGGCTACTCCGTCAAGTCCGCGGGCTGAAAGAATACGGTCACGCGCCAGTTGAGTCATATCATCGACTTTGGGGTCTTGAGGGAGGTATCCGATAGAGCCGGACCGGGTGACTGTACCTTCTGCTGGTAGAGCTAATCCCGCCAAGACTTTTGTCATAGTGGTTTTCCCGGCCCCATTACGCCCCACTAAACCGATCTTGTCCCCATTATCTACCCGAAAGGTTACATCTTCCATTAACAGACGGGCACCCGCGCGGAGCTCTAAATTCTGTACTGAAATCACAACATGTCCCTTCCGAGAATCAACAAAACAGTTAGTGAATGAGGAGTTTAACAACCCATCTATTCTACGTGAGTTACGCTAGAAGACGCTGACACCCGATAGTCTCCGTAAAACGTCACATATATTACATAATGCGTTTTCTATGGTAGGAAGGTATATAAGAATATATAAGACCCCAGCGGCGTCGAGGGCGGTACTACCCTCGATCTTGACACCGAACGTCATAATCAGCCACACACGACTTCATATTTTTAAGGATCAACTCTCGTGCCTAACCCTTATGCCCCAGATCAATCACCAGGGCGCAATATAGCTCTTATAGCAGTCTTCACAGCATTTATCGCGGTTCTTAGTCCTTTGGCGCTACCAATCCCAGGTGTCCCGATTCCTTTAGCTCTTGGCCCTTTCGCTATCTACACCACCGCTCTAGTACTCGGTGGTTTTCGAGCTTTTATAGCAACTCTCCTCTACGTACTGTTAGGGTGCCTAGGGCTACCAATCTTTGCTAAAGGTGCTTCAGGGTTTGGTACGCTTGCGACGCCAACCGGTGGCTATCTTCTAGCCTATCCTCTGGGCGCGTTATTGGCTGGGACGCTAGCTTATACAGTAATCCGTAGAAAGCTCAATCCCTGGCTTACCGCTATCCTGTGCATCTTCTGCGCTATGGTAGGCTTCGTGGTAATTTCTGCAGGAGGTATCTTAGGGCTTATGACCAACGGACATATGGAATTTACCCATGCGTTTGTCATCGCGGCTTCATTTGCTCTTCCAGACCTTCTTAAGTCTATCGTTGCGTCTATCGTGGCGTCTGCTGTGCATCGGGCATTTCCTGGGTTAGTGCGCTCAAAAGCTCGCAGGTAATTGAGGATGTTTTTTTCCAAGAAAAGTAGCGCCAAAATTGAGCGCGAAGCACCAACGATGCCGTCCGCTCCCCCGTCCCTTGAACTTGATGCAGTTACCGTGTCAGCTGAAAACGCTCACGGACAAACTCGAAATATTATCGACCATGTATCAGTCTCTTTAACCGCACCTAAAACTGCGATTATTGGGCTTAACGGCATGGGAAAGTCAACCTTTTTAGGGCTTTTTAACGGTATTACTCGACCCTCCCAGGGAGTCATAAAGGTATGTGGAGTAGATATCTCCGAATGTCCACAGATAACTCGTCGGTCTATAGGTATGCTCTTCGCTAACCCAGATGCGCAGCTTATCATGCCTACAGTCCTCGAAGATCTAGAGCTTAGCCTCCGTCGGCATAGCTCTCTCAACCGAACTCAACGCCTAGAGCAAGCACATAAGCTGCTTGCTCAACAAGGTCTCGACGACAAGGCTGATCAGAGCATTTTTTCTCTCTCCAGCGGAGAGAAACAACTTGTAGCCCTCACTGGGATTTTAGCGGTAGAACCACGAATCCTCTTACTTGATGAGCCTACGACTCTTCTTGATCTACGTAATCGAACACGGCTGATAAACCTTCTGAATAGTCTCGATCAGATGCTTATTATCAGTACCCACGACCTCGGCTTGGCGGAGACATGCGATGAAGCAGTCATTATCCATAATGGAGAGCTTATATACCATGGCGAAGCGCACGAAGCGGTTCAACAATACCGTTTATATTGTGAACAAGGCTTTCCCAACGAAAACCTGCTGCATAATATACGAGCCAGGCAATCTCGGAAGGATTCAACCACGTGATTCGAACCGCGCAGAGGTCGCACCATGCGACTTTCCTCGGTAACTTACTTATTGGAAGCTACGCTCCGGGGAATTCGCTGTTGCATCGCACACCGCTTTGGGGCAAAAGCCTCCTCTGCGCTTGTTTACTGCTCGCGCTCGCGGTAACCGGTTGGGAAGTAGCACTATACGTTCTGTTCTTTTGTTTTATCTTGTCTTGGTCAGCTGGGATGCGTATCCGCACGCTCTTAAAAATCGTCTATACGCTGCGATGGCTTATAATTCTTTTAGGGCTTTATTATGTCTTTTGGGGCACGTGGCAAATTGCGGTAGACGTCATGTGTACCATGCTAGGCGCCGTCCTAATCTCACGGATTCTTCTCACGACTACTCCGCTACCTCTTTTACTTGATGGAATCATCTGGTTACTCACACCACTTAAACTTCTAGGCTTATCTCCCAAACGTATAGGACTGATGCTCGCTCTGGTTATAAGATCTATTCCTGCCATTATGGATAATTGGGCAGCTTTACAACAAGCTGCTCACGCACGCGGTTTGCCCAAACGTTCCACTTGGCGACTGCTTGTACCTCTTGTGGTACAAGCAGTAGGATACGCTCAAATAACCGGGGACGTTTTAACCGCACGAGGCGTAGAACTCTAAAAGGAATTTTCTTTTACGGCACCAGCAACATCATTCCCGGCTAAGCAAAACTATTCCCACCATACGAACCACGAAGGTTTGTTATAAAGCCCCTTCACGACACATGAGAGGTCCTCATAACTTGTGGGCTTTAGCGCTCGACTTATTATCCCCTGTTCTAAAGCAAGCACCTCGGCGTCGCGCAATGTTGTGATTGGCTCTGCAGTATAAAACTCAAGGTAGGTTGCTGCAATAACAGCCGGAATAGCACCATCCCGCTCATACCAATACTGCGCGAGTGCTAACATGTCTTCCGCACTTGGGACGTCTTCCCACCCGCCAAACGGCAGATACGCAAAGACGTCTGATGGGTACGCTGTAGGAATTTCAAGCAAGATAATTTCAGCTGAATTATCTAGAGTCTCATCTTCATTCATCAGGCTTGATACGAATGTCAGAGGGGCAGGCGCACGTAGAGCAGGTGCAATGCCGCGAGGAACCGTTACCTGCGACGTTAAAAATCCTTCATAATAGTTCTCGAATAAAGTCGAGTCAGCTCGAGCTAATATTTTACGCACAAGAATTTCTAATGAATCCTTATCAAGGCGTTTTTGGTGTTCTGTCAATATATCTTGAGCATAGGATTTAACGTACTCAGCGCTAATATTCACTGGCGGGTTTTTCGTGCGCGCCGATATATTGTTCTGGATAGTAGACAGAAGAAGATCGTCAAGTACGACCAGAACCGGGGTGAACCCATAGGTCCGCCCATCCGCCAAACGGTTAAGATACAAATGGTGAATGTAACTGCTGGGAGCGCCAGGGGCTATCCGCAGGTGCGGATAATGATATAAAGAGGTGAACTTCTTGTAGAGTTCCGCCATGGTGTCTCCGATGCTTGATTCCCATCAGTTTACCTGAGTTTTCGGTTAGTTTCTGCCTTATACAACAGATTTCTACGCTAGATTTGGGGCGAGTCTAAAGCATCTTAAGCAATTCACATGATATACCCTCAAAGTATTTCAAAACTACCTGTTATTTGACATTCATATACTATGATTTTTATCTCTTTTAAAACAGAATAAGTTTCATAAATTGAATATAAGCATGCTTCACATCACATATGTTAGGGTATCTCTATGTTTATACTAGGAAATCTTCCCGCAGAACAAGCCCACGACTTTCTCCCTCGTTCTTGGGTCCCTCAGAATTTCCATATGTACTACTCGGCTGAGGAACTTTCACAGCAGTGCGCAGAATACTTCGCAGCAGATTTTACGGAACGTACCTCCCTAGAGTTTGGTGCGGGGTATCGAGATCATATAAGTCCTCTTCTACAGAACCAGTTCAACTACATGCCTACGCAAGACACACAAGACTGGGCCAATAGATTCTTTTCGATAACAGATTCACATGCCACATACCAAACGCTTACAGGAATTCGATACCGTGGGCAAGATCTGAATCGACCTTTTATAGATGTAATAGCTACGAATATTCCTTGTACTACAGTCTATATCGCAGCTCTAAGCCAATCTTTGCTTCGCCACTATGAAAGCTTCCGTCCTATATGCACACGTTTCTTTGTGCCAGGTAAGGTAGATCAGCTTGTACGTGGCCTTGGTTCAGTCCCTGGTGCTCGTGCAACAACTATTGACATGCACATTGTCGCCGGGACTCTAGGTGAGTTAGACAAACGCTTGTGGCCGAAGAATTATGATCGAGTAGAGCTCATCCCGCTTTCTCCTGCTGATGCTTCTGCTGCCAGTTACGAAACGCAGCGCATATATGAATCTATTGCAGTTAAGAACCCCCATCTTTTTGAGTGGGCCACTCCTCAGGGAGAAGAATCATTTGAAGATGCTATACGTCAAGGAACAGGCTGGCATATTACAGTGGATAACTCCTCGGCAGGATTTTTGACTCTAGATCGCAGAGGCGAACAAGGACTTAGAGGGTTTAGCGTCGAAGAGCTATGTCTAGATGTACCTTTTCGCAGACAAGGGCTAGGGAATGCAGTTCTACGTCACGGTATTAAAAACCTCCTCAAATTACCTCAAGTAAATCCTCAAGATATGCTATGGGGAACAATCCATGTCGACAATGTTCCGTCCTTGCGCAATGCTCAAGGGGTAGGGCGCACAGTAGTAGGAAGTTATATATGGGTTGGAGACCGGTCTTTTGAGGTTTGATAACTCTCACCAGCTAGAAGCAAAGAATCTTGATGTATGACAAGCAGTAACGCAGCACAATGACGTACAGAGTACATTAGAAGTATCACGTTGATGAAGGAGACAACGATGAATTCATATTTCAAAGAAATGATTCGTCTCGCAGATAGTATCGCTGACAACGCTCACCTTGGGCAGGTCGATAAAAACGGTTGGCCTTATATATCTCATCCACGACGGGTTGCTTTTAAAGTGCGCGAAATTGCCCCTGAAGAGCTTCGCACAGAAGCACAGATCGTGGCGTTATTGCACGATACCGTAGAGGATACAGAAGTCACTCTCCCTTACCTTGCTCGGTACTTTTCAGCCCGCATTATTGATGCCGTTGATGCGCTCACCAAACGTCCGTATGAACCTCTGGAGTCATCTATGGCGAGAGTTCGCGCTAATGAAATTGCACTGTGGGTCAAACGTGCTGACATTGCCGATAACACTGACCCGGAACGTGTTTCCCACCTTGACGAAGATACTCGCAAACGTCTGGCGAAGAAATACAGTAAATCACTCAGATTCTTAGGTGTAACCGAAAACATATGAACGAGTAGTATTACAAATATCAGGTGGAATTATAAATCAAGGGGTGGGTACCTGGAATGTTCCAGGTACCCACCCCTTACAGCAAAACAAACGTATGGCAACGCTAAATGTTGAAGCCGAGAGCGCGCATCATATCGCGACCATCCTCAGTAATGCGTTCGGGCCCCCACGGGGGCATCCATACCCAGTTCACGCGCCATTCGGTAACGACACTATCGAGATTTGCTTCCACCTGTTCCTCAATAACGTCCTGTAGCGGACATGCAGCTGTGGTAAGCGTTAGATCTAGGATCAGGACTCCATTATCATCCCAGCGCATGCCATAAAGCAGACCCAAATCAACGATATTTACCCCAAGTTCAGGGTCAATGACTTCCTTGAGGACTTCCTCAATTTCCTCTTGCGAGGGACGAGCTTGCACTGTCTCAGTCATGATGCACCTCTTACAAGTAGTTCGTACTGAATAAGATTATTTCTTCCCAGTGTATGCTACATAACCTTCTTCTTCTAGACGATCTGCAAGTTCAGGACCGCCCTGATCGACCATTTTGCCGTCTACAAAAACATGCACAAACTCGGGCTTAATATAACGCAGGATACGGGTATAGTGCGTAATCAGCATAACACCCATATTATTTTCCTCGTGAGCACGGTTCACGCCGGAAGACACGACTTTAAGAGCATCAACGTCAAGGCCGGAGTCAGTTTCATCAAGAATACCGAACTTAGGCTTCAAAAGCTCCAGCTGCAGAATCTCATGACGTTTCTTCTCACCGCCGGAGAAACCTTCATTGACGTTACGAGCAACGAACGCAGGATCAATGTCCAGATGGTTCATAGCTTCTTTAACGTCTTTGGTCCAGGTTCGTAAGTTAGGTGCCTTACCGTCCACAGCAGTTTTAGCAGCACGCAGGAAGTTAGACATCGTGACACCGGGGATCTCGACTGGGTACTGCATGGCAAGGAACAGCCCAGCACGAGCACGCTCATCCACACTCATCTCGGTAATATCGTCACCATCAAGCAGTATCTGCCCGGAATCAATCTGGTATTTGGGGTGACCGGCAATAGTTGAGGCAAGAGTAGATTTACCGGAACCATTTGGACCCATAATAGCGTGGATTTCGCCCGAGTTAATGGTTAAGTTCACGCCTTTGAGAATAGGCTTAGTTTTTTCATCATCAAGAATGACCGAGACGTGCAAATCCTTGATTTCAAGGGTAGACATTGTTTCTCCTAATAAGGCTTAGTTGTTGCTGAGAGCAAGCTCTGCTTCAAGGGCATCAGTAAGTTCTGTTTCAAGCTCTGGTACGCGAATCTGCTGGATAATCTCGTTTAAGAATCCGCGGACCACTAGACGACGTGCTTCAGCTTCCGGAATACCACGAGCCCGCAGGTACCATAGATGCTCATCATCTAGCTGACCGGTTGTTGATGCGTGACCGGCACCTTCAATACGTCCAGTCTCGATCTCCAAGTTCGGTACGGAATCAGCGCGCGGACCAATCTCCAAGAGGAGATTACGGTTCAGCTCATAGGTGTCCGTACCTTCCGCATCTTTACCAATGAGGACGTCACCAACCCATACGGAGTGCGCTGCTTTGCCCTGCAATGCGCCTTTATAAGTCACTCGCGACTTGCAGTTGGGCACAGAATGATCCACAAACAAACGTGACTCGATGTGCTGGCCAGCATCCACAAAATAAAGACCGTACATCTCTGTCTCAGCGCCCGGTTCCGTGAATTTCGTTGAAGGGGTAACACGCACCATATCACCGCCCAATGAAACGCACACATGTTTGAAACGAGCATCGCGTCCTAGCTTGGCATACTGCGCTGAGGCATGAATCGCATCGTCATTCCATTGTTGAAGGGTAATAACGCTCAACTGTGCAGAATCTTGTATCAGGAATTCTATGTTCTGCGCCAGAACAGCCGATCCGGTATGCCGAATTACAACAACCGCTTTTGAGAATGGTTTAGCCTCAATCAGTATATGTTGAGTAGCAGCATCACAATGCTGTCCGTCAATATCTATTTCGATATGCTCAGTAAGCTCGGTTTCGGCGGGAATAGTCACCACAGTAGCTGTCTTAAAATGAGTCCATGCATTTGCAGCTACACGGTCTTCAGGAACACCTGCTGTACCAATGCGCTCATCTTCACGGGATACTTCTTCAAGGATAACTTCAGAAGGTGCTTGGATCTTCGGAGCTGGGGCTTGTGCCTGCAGAGTGTCAAGGTGAAGACCGCCCAAACGTTTCAGCGGGGTAAAACGCCAATCTTCCTCGCGTCCAGTAAGTGGCTCAAAGTCTTCAACGTTATATGAGGTTTTCCGTTCTGCGCGGGAAGCGTCAAGAACCTTCTGCACGTTATTAGGGTTTGAGCCTTGATGGTGTTCCTCGGTAGCGCGCAAAATAGTATCATCATGGACATGCTCAGAGGCGAGCTTCTCGCCTTCCTGATCCATACCGGGAATAATTGGGCTGTGATATCCCAGGGTCTCTTCGTTAGTCGACATTAGCCCACAGATCCTTCCATCTGAAGTTCGATGAGGCGGTTAAGTTCAAGTGCGTATTCCATGGGCAGCTCACGAGCAATCGGTTCAACGAAGCCTCGCACAATCATAGCCATTGCTTCATCCTCGGCCAGCCCACGCTGCATGAGGTAAAAGAGCTGTTCTTCAGAAACGCGTGAAACCGTAGCTTCATGCCCCATCGTAACGTCATCTTCACGAACGTCGACATAGGGGTAGGTATCTGAACGCGATACAGTATCAACCAAGAGAGCATCACACACCACGGATGATTTCGAGTGCTTCGCACCTTCACGTACCTGCACTAGACCGCGGTATGCGCTACGTCCGCCGTTACGAGCCACGGACTTCGAAACAATCGTTGAAGAAGTATTCGGGGCAATATGCACCATCTTGGAACCAGTATCCTGATGCTGCCCTTCACCAGCAAACGCGATTGACAGAGTCTCGCCCTTGGCGTGTTCACCGACCATATATACTGCAGGATACTTCTGAGTAACCTTAGAGCCGATGTTACCATCAACCCATTCCATAGTGGCACCCTCATGCGCGACTGCTCGTTTAGTCACCAGGTTGTACACGTTGTTCGACCAGTTCTGAATGGTAGTGTAGCGAACACGGGCGTTCTTCTTAAGAACGATCTCGACAACTGCTGAGTGCAGCGAATCAGAGCGGTATACAGGCGCGGTGCAGCCCTCAATATAGTGAACATATGACCCTTCATCTGCGATGATCAAGGTACGCTCAAACTGCCCCATGTTCTCAGTATTAATGCGGAAATATGCCTGCAGGGGGATCTCAACATGTACCCCCGGCGGAACATACACAAATGATCCGCCAGACCACACCGCAGTATTAAGAGCGGAGAACTTGTTATCGCCGATAGGGATAATAGAGGCGAAGTATTCCTTAAATATTTCAGGATAATCGCGCAAACCGGTATCGGTATCAACAAAGATAACGCCTTGAGACTCCAAGTCTTCACGGATCTGGTGGTACACAACCTCAGACTCATACTGAGCGGCAACACCAGCGACCAATGAGTTACGTTCCGCTTCCGGAATACCCAAACGTTCATATGTCACGCGGATATCTTCAGGAAGCTCTTCCCAAGACTCAGCCTGACCTTCGGTAGAACGCACGAAGTATTTGATGTTATCGAAATCGATGTCAGAAAGATCTGCACCCCAGGTTGGCATCGGCTTACGCTCGAAAAACTTCAATGCCTTCAGACGCATATCCAGCATCCACTGGGGTTCATTCTTCTTCGCAGAGATGTCACGCACTACGGCTTCGTCCAGACCACGCTTAGCGGACTGGCCCGCCTCGTCAGAGTCTGCCCAACCATACTCGTAATTGCCAATGCCCTCGAGTTCAGGGTTCAACTCCAGAATCTCTGAAATGACAGTGTCGTTGGCACTCTGCTCAACTTGCTCAGTCATTACGGCCTTTCTTAGATGGATTGAAATTTATCCGGCTCCGCAGATGCGGGCTCGGTAGTCTTTGGAATAACACACTCTAGGTTGGGGTAATTTCTACCGTGCCGAATTACCCCGCATGCTTTCTGATGTTTCCGGTTTTTCAGAATTCACACGTTCTGTTAAGTGATTGAGCGGAACGTGAGTTGTGCATACGTGAGCCCCTCCAGCCATCGTTGATAGCCTACGTACGTCAACGCCCAGAAGATCAGAAATAATCCCAGTCTCTTGTTCGCAGAAAACCTGAAAATCTTCAGCCAGATCGCGTATTGGGCAATGCCCTTGGCAGAGCTGTATGCTAGCTAGCAATTTCCCCGGCGCGAGCCGACCGGCAGGTGGTTCTGTAATCTGCGCTGTTGTCACAAACCCATCACGACTCATGGCTTCAGCGAGAGCCTGGGCTCGCGCCGCAACATCCTCCCCTGCCGCTTCCACAACAGGGCGGTATCGTGCCTCCATTTCGGCAGCCCGTGTGGATGCGAAAGTTTCAAGTGCGCTCTCCCCAACGGTGTCACGCAACATTTCAAGAGCGTTGCGCGCAATCATCAAATAGTCATTTCCTAGACGTTCGTGACCTTGAGGTGCGATGACGTACCGTCGAGCTGGGCGCCCCGCACCTGCCCCATATTGTTTGAGAGAAGCAACTTCAATCATGTTTGCTTGTTCAAGCGCATCAAGGTGCCGACGCACAGCGGCGGGGGTCAAGCTTAAAAGCTCTCCCAAGCTTGCCGCAGACACGGGACCATGGTTCAGGACACCACGAAGAACCCGGTCACGGGTGCGTTCTTCAACTTCCGCTTTACGTGCGCCAGAGCTTGACTTCTTATGCGAGGAAGGCTGCTGTTGAAGCCCTCGATGAGATGTCTTGTTCACGGAATACACAACTAAAGTATGTCCTAATTACTTCAATCTTGGCTAGTAAGGTCTTCCTACTTGCACACACCACACCGTTTAGTCTCTTGCTTAGCTGCGGTAAGCCATAAGAACCGGTGAAAGATAATACCGCCTTTAGGCCTCTAGGTATTTTTGCTCTTCGGGCATTTCCATGAGAGTGCTAAGCGGTTCATATCCTCACTTTGACGTGATCTAACTCGCGTCATAAAGATGCTATCGCTAGAGGGAAACATAGAGATTACTCTCTGAGGGCTTAAGATAGAGAGGTGGCAGAAACTGAAGCTTATCAACACCAAGCAGCTACCGCATTAGACATTTCAGCAGCTCGCGGTACTAGCAGCGATCCTGCACTCAAGATTTCTCATCTCGTCAAAGAGTTTAAGCCCTCTCGTTCTTTCCGCGAGAAACACCCTGAACGTCTTACCGCTCAGGGTATGCATCGCGCAGTTGCTGACATAAGTCTTCAAGTCTATCCCGGCGAGGTTGTTGTACTCTTGGGTGCTAACGGTGCAGGTAAGACTACAACTCTTGCATGTGCCCAGGGGCTTACTGAACCTACGTCCGGCACTATTCAGCTTCTTTCAGAAGACCCTCTTCTGGCATCCCCAGAGATGCGGGCCTCCGTCGGTATCATGCTTCAGGATGGGGGGCTTCCTAATGCCGTACGTCCCGTACCACTTCTTGAACATGTTGCTCAGATGTACGCCAATCCTTATCCTGTCGGTGAACTTGTAGATCGTTTAGGAATAGATGCTTTTAACGGCACCAATATTCGGCGTCTTTCTGGGGGACAAAAACAACGTGTCTCATTAGCAGCAGCCCTTCTTGGGCGTCCTTCGGTACTCTTTTTAGACGAACCATCAGCAGGACTTGATCCGCAGTCTCGCAATGTCGTCTTTGACATTATTCGTGAGCAGCGTGAGGCTGGAGTCGCCATTATCTTAACAACCCATCTCATTGATGATGCGCAAAAGCTCGCGGATTATGTCTATATTATTGATAATGGTCAAACGGCGCGTGAAGGTACAGTCCCAGAACTTGTAACAGGAGACGGGGTTGTACGGCTTCATTTCACGTTAGAAGCACCTTCACCTACGCGTGACGACTTATTGCCTGTACATCTTCGTACGGATGTAGAGCTTATAGAGCATACGCCATACTCACTAGGCGGCTTAGGCGAATATGAGCTCCGTGGTCCCCTTACACCCGAACATCTTTCCGCTTTCACGACAGCCCTAGCACATCACTACCTTATGCCTAACTCTCTCACGATGGAACCGAAGACTTTGGAAGACGTATTCTTGGATATTTCGGGACGTGATATTCGATGAACCCCACAAATGCAGAGCTGCCCACTGCCCCCGATAGTCAGCAGATGACAGAAGGTAACGAGTATCCGTATCCGCGCGCTGCTTCTAGTTTTCAGCGTATTCTAGCTCAAGGTAAATATGAGACCCTTGCCATGCTTAAAAATGGTGAACAGCTGATGCTCAATATTGCCTTCCCCGTGATGGCGCTTTTTGGACTTCGCTATACAAGCTTTCTGGATTCTTACGCTGATGCGTTGAATACGACCCGCGTCAATGTTGCAGTGCCGGGGGTACTGGCTCTCTGTGTTGTCTCAACTGCACTTTCTGGTCAAGGGATTGCCACTGGTTTTGACCGCCGGTACGGTGTTCTTCGTTTTCTGTCTACCACCCCTCTAGGACGCAACGGGCTTATTATCGGCAAGGTGCTGGCAGTTATCACCGTTATCGCCATACAGTTTATTATGGTCACTATCGTTGGGTTCGGTCTTGGATGGCGTCCGGATATTTTTGCGATGTATCGCTCTTTTAGTACTTTATTGCTTGGGGCTGCCGCATTTACAGCCCTAGGCTTACTCGTTGCTGGGACGGTGAGGGCTGAGGCAACTTTAGCTATCGTGAATATCGCCTGGGTTGTTCTGGCCAGCGCTGGTGGGATCCTTATTCCAATAGATAATTTCCCTGAGCTGTACCGCATTATCATTCTGTGCCTGCCTTCAGGCGCTTTAGGTGAAGCGATTCGCGGTGATTATCTACAGGATATATTTTTACCCCTTCCCCATGCTGTGCTACTTGTCTGGACACTAGTGATTGGTTTTATTGCTTCACGTAAATTTAAATGGTCCGATTAGCGCTCTTAAGTTCAGGATTTCGGGACGAGTTCTGGAATCAACCAGCACCATCAACGATCATTCCTAACGCATACACGGTTTAAAAGGCTTTTCTTATGCTAGTTACCCTCAAAAATAAACTATCTCCCATCCAATACACCCCCTGGGTTTTGTACACAGCGGTGGGTACGGCTCTGAGCAATCTCTTACTCATCGTAACTGGCGCCGTTGTGCGCCTTACGGGATCAGGCCTTGGATGCGATACCTGGCCTCGGTGTACTGCAGAACAGTGGACAACTACCCCTGCCGACGGTATCCATGGGCTCGTTGAATTCGGTAACCGTATGCTCACTTTTGTGCTCATGGTAATCACTATCCTTGCGTTCTTAGCGATTCTCCGAATTGCGCTGCCTGATGTGCACCACGTCAAAGCAATCTTTCCAAAGCTTTTTACGGGATTACGAGCACACGAATCAAAGTATAGCGATCTTTTCAATCTGACTTTACTCCTCCTGTGGGGTATTCCGCTACAGGCCGTTATTGGCGGCGTTACTGTATGGCAGCGGCTCAATCCCTGGATGGTAACAGCCCATTACCTCGCCTCTGCCATCATGATTGGATTAGCAGCAATCTTGGTAAACCGTGTGCGTCGCTATTTTAGGGCAGGTATCTCTGAGCGCGAAGATATTACTAAGGAATTTCCTCCACAAAAAAGTGGTGTTATCCGCCTACTTGGTTGGATAGATTTGGCGTTAGTTTCGTTCTTACTTTTTATGGGTACCGTAGTCACCGGCACAGGCCCGCATGCGGGTGATCCACGCACGCATCGCCACGAGTTCGACGCTATCGCAGTATCCCGTGCTCATGCATGGGCAGTGTGGGCGTTTCTTTTTCTGCTGGTTATCATGTTTGTTTTAGTACGGAAGTACGCCATGCCACGTGCTTTCTTATCATCTTTACTTGTACTGGCAGCAATCATGGTCTATCAGGGCGCGATTGGCTATATTCAATACAACACCGGGCTTCCCCCTCTACTCGTTGAGGCGCATATGCTGGGGTCGGGTATGTTTACCTGGGCATCACTATCGCTGATCGAAAGGCAGCTGACCCTATCTTCTCAGAAGGCCCGTGCCCTAGCTCAACAGCGGCTAGCAATTTCTTAGAGCTGAGTTATTCCCACGGTAAGCGCACAATGTCATATATGGGTTTATTGCTGGCATGCCTTGGTAGCTATTTAAGGTTAGGCGTACACTATTAAGGAGCATTCCTGCGCCTGCACGTCTTTGAGCCGAAGGTATGCCTATCTGTGAGTACCTCCTACCCCACAGATTGATACGCGCAGATTAGGCACACGCACACACGTCAAGGAGCCCATCATGAAGGGTTACACAATTCAGGAGGTTCCGTCCTCCACGCATGCGGCGTCAGAGGTGACTGTACCTACTCCGCGGGCAACAAGGGACATGACCTTGGGGCGCAAAATAAAAGCGTATATTCACCTGACAAAGCCCCAAATTATTGAGCTTCTTCTAGTAACAACCGCCCCTACAATGATGTTTGCGGCACACGGCATGCCCAGTTTCTGGTTAGTCATAAATACGCTTCTTGGCGGAGCCATGGCGGCTGGCGCTTCCTGCGCTTTCAACTGTTATATCGATCGTGATATTGACCGAAAAATGAAGCGAACCGAAAAACGCCCCCTAGTTACCGGAGAGCTAACAGACCGAGAAGCACTCGTCTTCGCATGGGCACTTGCTGTTATCTCCGTCGTATATCTGTGGACTATGGTAAATCCCCTCTCTGGGCTTTTAGGGCTTGCCGCTATTTTGCTCTATGTAGTCTTCTACTCCATGTATTTAAAGAAGCGCACTACTCAGAATATTGTGTGGGGTGGGATTGCCGGGTGTATGCCTGTTCTAATTGCATGGGCAGCTGTTCGCAATACCATTGAATGGCCAGCTTTAATTCTCTTTACAGTAATTTTCCTCTGGACTCCTCCGCACTATTGGCCACTCTCTATGAAATACGCGGAGGATTATAAAGCAGCCGGTGTTCCTATGCTGGGTGCTATCGCTCCCGCTCAAACAGTGTCTGTACAGGTCGTACTCTACGGCTGGGCTATGGTTATCTGTTCGCTTCTACTGATCCCTATTGGAGGCGCGGGCTGGGTGTACGGCGTTAGCGCGGCTATCGCTGGTGCATGGTTCCTCTACCACTGCCACAAGCTCCATTATTTAGCTCTCCAGCAGGTAGCGACAAGCCGTACCGCTATGGTGGTATTTTTCGGGTCCATCACATACCTAACGATTCTTTTCATTGCATTGGCAATCGATCCTTTTGTTGGGCAGCCTATATTAGAATCTTTTATTTTCTAAGAGCATCCGTATCTTGAGGCGAGTAAAGCAGCTATCTCAAGATACGGGTGGTCTATTTTGAAACTTATCTACGTGGAGCTTAGGCTACAGCATCCTATGTATGTAAGTTCAGCGTGAGGCATAAGTCGTCTAAATACCATGCGAACATACTATAAACGCTAGGATGGTGAACTATCCTTAAGAAGGTAGAATTTCACGATAGATTTATAGATGCTATGTACATGATTACTCGTTGAGAGTGCTCATGGAATACGCACCCTATCTTTTGAGTTATATCTGCTGCAGTCAGCGTTCACAGACTACTATTGTTTGTGTACTTCATGCATGACGTACCACCAAGCGAAGGGACAATACGTGACTAACCCTAACAAAAAGTTCGAATGGACTGAGGTAGACCAGCGTGCGGTTGATACTGCTCGCTTATTGGCAGCCGATGCGGTTGAGAAAGTAGGGTCAGGTCACCCCGGCACCGCCATGAGCCTTGCTCCTGTTGCCTATCTGCTCTTCCAAAAGGTCATGAACCAAGACCCCAACGATGACCGTTGGGAAGGTCGCGATCGTTTCATCCTCTCCCCCGGTCACACATCGCTAACTCTCTACACCCAATTATTTATGGGTGGGTATGGTCTTGAGATGGAGGATCTAGAATCTCTTCGCACATGGGATGCGCTCACTCCTGGACATCCCGAATATAAGCACACCAAGGGCGTAGAAATTACGACTGGTCCATTGGGTCAGGGGCTCGCTTCTGCCGTTGGTTTTGCATATGCTCAACGTTATATGCGTGGTCTTTTCGACCCCGAATCCCCGGTTGGTGCTTCTCCCTTTGACCATTATGTGTACTGTATCGCCTCCGAAGGCGATGTTCAGGAAGGCGTAACGGCAGAAGCCAGTGCGCTTGCTGGGCACCAAGAATTGGGTAATCTCATCGTACTCTGGGATCGCAACCATATTTCTATTGAAGAAGACACTGACGTTGCATTCACCGAAGACGTGCCAGCTCGTTACCGGGCCTACGGCTGGGATGTTCAGCGCGTGGACTGGATCAAGACCGGAAACTACGTTGAAGATGTGCAGGAACTCTACAACGCTATTGAGCGCGCGAAAACGGTCACGGATAAGCCTTCATTCATTGAGGTGCGTACTATCATTGGTTACCCAGCACCCAACAAGCAAAATACTGGGTCCGTTCACGGCTCAAAGCTGGGGGCCGAAGAAATCGTTGAAACCAAGAAAGTTCTAGGATTTGACCCCGAAAAGAGCTTCTTCATTGAGGATGAGGTTCTGGCGCATACTCGTGAACTTC
Organism: Rothia sp. HMSC08A08; assembly: GCF_001808385.1. Lineage (NCBI taxonomy): Bacteria > Bacillati > Actinomycetota > Actinomycetes > Micrococcales > Micrococcaceae > Rothia > Rothia sp. HMSC08A08. The sequence goes on along the minus strand of NZ_KV793078.1, from coordinate 13,163 downwards.
GTGAACGCGGGGCTGCTGCGCATAAGGTCTGGAATGAAAAATTTGAGGCATGGGCTCAGGCTAACCCCGAGCGGGCAAAGCTGTACAACCGCCTGGTGTCAGGCGAAATGCCAGTTGATTATAAGGCTGCTTTCCCTGTCTTTGAGCCGGGTACTTCACTAGCAACCCGCGCAGCATCCGGCAAAGTCATTAATGCTATTGCTGATACTTTCCCTGAGCTTTGGGGTGGATCTGCCGATCTAGCAGGTTCTAACCTCACCACTATCAACAACGCTGAATCATTCAACCCGGTTTCGCACAGTACGGAGGATTGGACAGGTAGCCCCTACGGTCGTGTGTTGCATTTCGGTATTCGCGAGCAGGGGGCGGCAGCAATTGTGAACGGTATCGTGCTATCTTCGCCAACCCGTGCTTTCTCTGGGACGTTCTTCGTATTCTCGGATTACCAGCGTCCTGCAGTCCGACTTTCAGCTCTCATGGGTGTACCAGCGCTGTATATCTGGACTCACGACTCCATTGGTGTCGGCGAAGACGGGCCTACCCACCAGCCGATCGAGCATCTCAGCTCAATGCGCGCAATTCCTGGATTCGACGTTGTACGCCCTGCGGATGCGAACGAAACTGCAGTTGCTTGGCGCACCATTCTTGAGAAGAAAGACCGCCCTGCCGGTCTAGTACTTTCTCGCCAGAACCTACCGGTTTGGGCTCGTGAGGATATTCATTCAGATACTGAAGTCGAAAAATTTGCTTCCGCAGAAGGTACTGCCTGCGGAGGTTATGTTATGGCTGACACCGAGGGAACTCCAGATGTCATCCTGATCGCAACTGGGTCCGAAGTTGAAATTGCCCTCGAAGCTCGCCACAAGCTCTCAGAAAAAGGCATTGCAGCTCGAGTTGTTTCAATGCCTTCCCGCGAATGGTTCAACGAGCAGTCAAACGAATACCAAGAATCAGTTCTGCCTTCCTCGGTTGCAGCACGCGTCTCAGTTGAAGCCGGTTTGGGCGTGAGCTGGTATGATTTGCTCGGTTCTGCAGGACGTGCTGTCTCAATTGAGCACTTTGGGGCTTCTGCTGATGCTAAGACTTTGTACCGTGAGTTTGGTATTACCCCTGAAGCCGTAGTGACTGCTGCTGAAGAATCTATCGCTGCGGTCAAATAGTCAGTCGGCAAGTTAAAGTTTTTCGGTGAGTCCTGATGCGTTGCATCTTGCATAGCTCATTAATGCTCACCCGTCCATATTAACTAATTTAGATTGAAGGTTTTATTTCATGAGTGTTTCAACTCGAAAGCTCTCTGACGCTGGTGTCTCCATTTGGCTTGATGATCTTTCCCGCGACCGTCTTACCAGTGGCAGTCTTGCAGAGCTCATCAGCGCTAAGAACGTCGTGGGTGTCACTACCAACCCCACTATCTTTGCCGGTGCGCTTTCAAAAGGTGCTGCTTACGCTGAGCAGATGCGTCAGCTTGCCGAATCCGGTGCAGACGTTGAAGAAGCTGTCTTCGCAACGACTACTGACGATGTACGCGCCGCTTGTGTCGTCTTCGAGCCCATATATTCTGCTTCCAAGGGCTATGATGGCAGGGTTTCTATTGAGGTGGATCCCCGCCTTGCCCGCGATGCCGAGGGAACCCAGAAAATGGCACGAGAACTCTACGAGCGTGTAGGCCGTGAGAATGTCATGATCAAGATTCCCGCAACCGTCGAAGGTCTGGAGCCTATTGCTATGACTCTTGCAGCAGGAATCAGCGTTAATGTGACTCTCATTTTCTCACTAACACGTTATCGTGAAGTCATTAACGCTTACATGCTCGGCCTTGAAGAAGCCCTCAAAAATGGTAAGGATCTCTCTAAGATCCATTCGGTCGCATCATTCTTCGTATCCCGCGTAGATAGCGAGGTAGATACCCGTCTGAATGAAATCGGTACTGAAGAGGCCTTAGCGCTTAAGGGTAAGGCCGGTCTGGCAAATGCTCGTCTGGCATATGAAGTTTTTGAAGAGATGTTTTCTTCTGAACGCTGGGCACGTTTGGCGTCTCATGGTGCCAACGTTCAGCGCCCGCTCTGGGCATCTACTGGAGTCAAAGATCCGGCGCTTCCAGATACTCTCTACGTTAGCGGTCTGGTCGCTAAACACACTGTCAATACCATGCCTGAAGCAACTCTGAATGCTGTTGCTGACCATGGTGAAATTACGGGAGATACTGTTACTGGTGAGTATACGAACTCCAACAAGATTCTGGACGATATCGAGCGTCTGGGTATCTCATATGTAGAGGTTGTGGATAAGCTCGAAACCGAGGGTCTTGCAAAGTTTGACGTTTCGTGGGAAGAGCTTCTGGAGACCGTACGGAAAGCACTTAGTGAGTCACGTTAGTGACTAGTGAATAACTTTTCGTTATACCCGTTCTCTAAAGTTCATAAGGCGAGCGCTGTCGCTATAAATAGCACAAAATTAGCTCCGGCGCTCGCTGTCAGATATCTCTCGTTTGCCATTGAAACGGTAAGATGCAGGGATACGTGCCCCAGAGGTACATAAAGTATCGCAGGGTGAATATGCACATTATCAGCAATCAAAGGAATCTATCTTGCATACCGGTCATGAGTCGAATCCGCTACGAGATTCGCGCGATCGACGTCTCACTCGTATTGCGGGTCCTTCCGCACTTGTGTTCTTCGGCGTCACGGGCGATCTTGCCCGCAAGAAACTGCTCCCTGCGGTCTATGACCTAATGAATCGTGGTTTGTTGCCCCCAAGTTTTGGTCTTGTTGGGTATGGGCGCCGCGAGTGGGATAACGATGATTTTCGTAACTATGTGCGTAAGTCTGTGGAAGAAAATGCGCGTACCCCATTCCGTGAAGATGTCTGGAACCAATTTCAGAAGGGTATGCGGTTTGTTCGCGGTAATTTTGATGATGATGCCGCATTTGAACGTCTCAAAAATACTCTTGCTGAGCTCGATGAACTTGGCGCCCAAGGGAACCATGCGTTCTACCTCTCTATTCCGCCGAAGGCTTTCGAACAGGTGCTGTCGAAGCTTGCCGAGCACGGTTTAGCCTCACGCGATAACGCGAACAATAATCCCAGGAACGGGTGGCGTCGTGTCGTTATTGAGAAGCCGTTTGGTCACAACTTAGAGTCAGCGCGTGAACTTAATGGAATTGTGGAACGTGTATTCCCCCCGGATTCAGTGTTCCGTATTGACCATTATCTGGGTAAAGAGACCGTTCAGAATATTCTAGCGATGCGTTTCTCAAACCAGATGTTTGAACCGGTTTGGAACGCAAATTATGTGGACCACGTGCAGATTACGATGGCTGAGGATATCGGCATTGGTTCTCGTGCTGGCTATTATGATGGTGTGGGCGCTGCACGCGATGTGATTCAAAACCATCTGCTTCAGCTGTTGGCTCTAACCGCCATGGAGGAACCCCTTAGCCTTGATTCTAAGCATCTTCGCGCTGAAAAGGCTAAGGTACTGGAAGCGGTACGTATTGATGATCTGGAAAATTCTTTCGCGCTCGGCCAGTATGCTCCCGGTTATCAAGGCGGTGAACATGTAAATGGTTTCTTTGATGAGAAAGATATTCCTGCGGACTCACGCACAGAAACTTTTGCGGCTCTTAAAGTCAATATTGACAACCGCCGCTGGGCAGGAACTCCGTTCTATCTGCGTGCGGGTAAACGGCTGGGTCGCCGAGTAACTGAGATTGCGCTTCTCTTCAAGAAATCTTCTGACCGTCTCTTTGGTAAGGAGAGTGAGGTTCCTGCAGGACAGAATGCTATCGTGATCCGTGTGCAGCCTGATGAAGGTATGACGATCCGTCTTGCAGCTAAAGTTCCCGGTACTCAGATGGAGATCCGCGACGTCAATATGGATTTTGGGTATGGACACGCCTTCACCGAAGCATCTCCTGAGGCATATGAACGTTTGATTCTGGATGTGCTCTTAGGTGAACCGCCGCTGTTCCCTCGCCACGAGGAGGTTGAACTTTCGTGGAAGATCTTGGATCCATTTGAGAAATATTGGGAAGAGAACAAGATTAAACCCGAGCCCTATGAATCCGGTTCATGGGGTCCACGTTCGGCTCAGAAGATGCTTGAGCGTGATAACCGTGCCTGGAGGCGCCCGTGATTTCGCATCTGCAACACACGAATGTTTCTGCTATTTCAAAGGAACTTTCTGATCTTCTGGCTTCAAACGGCAGTCTTAGCAGCAGCCGTGTACTTACCTTGGTGGTACTAGCAGAAAAAGGACATTCTCGCGAGGCTATTAATGCGGCTATCCGGGCTTCGCACGAGCATCCGAGCCGGATCATTGTGCATATTGCGCATAATAGTGGTGCGCCCGATCAACTGGATGCCGAGATTCATGTGGGTGGAGAGGCCGGCGCTTCTGAGCTTATTATTCTGCGCGGCTGGGGTAGTGCATCAACGCCGACAGAATCGTTGATTTCTGGCCTGCTTTTGCCGGATTCTCCTATTGTTGTGTGGTGGCCGCATTCCGTCCCTGAGAATCCGGGTGAGGATTCAATTGGTAGGATTGCACAGCGCCGTATCACAGATTCGGCACGCGCATATGATCCGATGGCTGTTCTTACGCATCTTTCTAAGGTTTATCAGGCTGGAGATAGCGATCTTGCCTGGACACGTTTGACGCTGTGGCGTACCCAACTGGCAGCTCTTTTGGAGCAGATGCCTGACTCCCCTGTTAAGCGTGTAGTGGTTTGGGGGTCTGAGAAGTCTCCTTCGGTTGTGCTCCTTGGCGCTTGGCTTGGCTGGAAACTCGAGGCTGAGGTTCATCTTGCAACTATCGGCGCAGCAGAACGGGGTCTTTACCGTGTAGCTATTGAGCGTGAAGATGGACAAACGATAATGTTCCGTCCTGGCAAAAACATCGCTATTATTGAGACTCCGTATACACCTGATCAGCAGATTCCACTACCAGTTCGTACTCTAGCGGATTGTATTTCTGAGGAGTTACGCCGACTTGACCCTGACACTATGTATGGGGAAGTTTTAAAGTCGGCATTCCCTACTCTGGAAATGCATCCTGCTCAGTGCGATGCTGAACCTTTCCTTAATACTTCTGAATTTCCCGAGGTTTTTGATGCCTAAGACCAACAATATTGGTGAGAGTACTCCAACTTTAATAGCGCATCCTTCTCGGGAGGCGCTTGCCTCTGATGCCACTACGCGTATCTTAGATGTTATTGAGCATGTACTCACCGAACGTACCGTGGCTCATGTCTCTCTTACAGGTGGCACGATGGGCATTGCTACTCTTCGTGCATGGGCTCAGTCTCCACGTGTTAAGGATATTGACTGGTCGCGCGTTCATTTCTGGTTCTCGGATGAACGCTTTGTTCCCGAGCGTGATCCGGATCGGAACGATGGACAAGCAATCGAGGCGCTTCTCACAGATTTAGTAGATCTTGGTTTTCCGGTTGAAAACGCGCATCGTATGGGTCCTTCCGATGTCATGATTGATGTTGAAGCTGCTGCCGAGCACTATGCCTACGAAATGCGCAATTTTGCGGGTTCTGCTGAACCCGTGCGTGTTGAGATGCCTGAGGGGGCATCCGAGCTTCCATTAGCGGGAGGGCACGGGGAATCTGCTTCTCAGCAATCTGGAGGCAGCTGCGGATGCGGTGGTTGTGGATGCGGCGGCGGCTCGGATATATGGCCTGTCCCCATTTTTGATGTTACGCTCCTAGGGATGGGGCCTGATGGTCACATCGCTTCGCTGTTTCCCAATCGGCAGCAAGTCCTTCTGGGCACGGGTTTACCAGAGGATCCTGTGGACGGCGCTAAAGCTGTGACGGTAATGGTCAAGGATTCCCCTAAGCCACCTAGCGAACGTGTATCTGTCACGCTACCGGTTATCAATAATTCGCGCCATATTTTCTTTTTGATTACCGGCGGTGATAAACAGGATGCGACAACCCGTCTTCTCAAGGGTGCACAAGTTCCTGCTGAGGACATTACTGCCGATATGCTCCTAGAAACTCCAGCAATCGGGGCTCGTGGGCAGAAACAGACCCTGATTTTTGCGACGGAAGAATCGCTAGCTTAGGACCCACAAATTTTTCTAGTGGGGGTTACAATCTTAGAATTATAACTCCCACTTTTATTTCGCGTCCCTAGTCTCATTCACCCTATTGAAAGTATTGAGGTTACTTGATTCTTGCCGCGCCTTTTCAGCGAGCTCGGTCGGATGCGGTCGCAGCTTTTCAGTGAGCTCGGTCGGATGCGGTCGCAGCTTTTCAAGCGCCCGCAGGCTTTTGGCTAGCACGGTTGAACCTTTCATTTTTGGCCGCAAAACCTCGGGAACCTCGACACTCACGCCGTACTCCCCCGCTAATTGCACCAAGAGCTGCACGAAGGAACCACCACGATTAATATCGCTTACAGCTGGCAACATGTTCTCTAGCACCTGCACAATACGCCACCCCGCCAACGGGCTAACAGAGGCAGCGTCCTGTAAACAGCTGGCTGCCCGGGCCGGTTTAACCCATCCCTCTCGGAGCAGGTAGGCCAGTTCATCCGCAAGTAAAGAAGCATCGAGCATTCCGTGACCCGCAAGAGCGGCAATAGATTCGGCGGTGAGAGCCCTGTGCTCAGCTGCTGCACCAGTTAACCAGCCCAACACGGAATAGACGGGTTCTTGCAGAACCTGATGTGTGTGGGTGATGGTATCCAGTACGGCGTCAAGCCCCTTGATGTGTTTCTGGAACCCTGTTGTAGTGACGAACGGCATGCTCTGCGCCGCCAATGTATTGGGGTTATTCCGCAGAAGCCACGCGTACCACTGCATGAGGGTGCGGTGAAAATCGTCGATTGCCTGAACAGCACGGTGCATAAACTCTTCCGGAATGCCTGCCGTGTTCAGAGCCGCCTGTGCGAAAGACATCTGTGCGGTCGGCAGCTCGTGGTCTTCAATAAGCCACATCATCAGGCTGCCGTTGGGAGCCTCAGCATAGGCTTGGTCGTACATATTGTGAGGACGCGGGCGGTACGTGAGAGGCTCAACGTGGCGTGTCCAAGTGCTCTCTTCTGCGTGAGGTATAGGCTCAAATACAAGGTTTTCTGGATGTTCTAAACAGCCAATCTGCTCTTGGCAGAGCCCCGCCGGTCCACGATAATTTGTGGTCGTTTTCTCTATACGGGGTTTTTGACGTCCCAGAGATCCAGTGTGTTCAACCTGGTAGGGCTGGATGGTTTCGCCAGTTTGGGGGTTGGTATGGAATTCATTCCGGTACCCGGTAAAACCTTGCGGCGGCTTTTTAAAAAGTTTTCGGTGTGGGGCAATCGCCCGGTACATCAGATAGTTGCCTAACGCATGAGTACCCGAGCGAATACCGGAATTCACGCATCGTTCGGCCAGAAAGTCCTGCTGGGCTGCATCAAGAGTAATGCGAGGATTATGCGCTAAATAGTCAATGAGCTGCGGGAGCTGCGAACCGTCACCTGTGCCTTGGAGGCAGGGAACAAGATCATCCATAAACTCAGCATCACTCGTATAAATATGCACCTGTGGGGTTGAAACGTGCTGTTCTAGAAGCTGCGGCCGGTTCTCAGGAATCATGACACCGCCCATTATTTGCTCTGAGTGAGACGGTGCGTTAGTTTTATCCGTCGCGGCTTCAGCAGGAGACAGGAGTGTTTGTGCTGCAGGCTGCAGGTCAGGCGGGAGAGAATCTGCGGTTTCCCTCATCAAGCCGTCCACATCTTGAGTATACTCGGGGTGCGTTCTAGCAATAGCGCCAAGGAGTGCGATCTGCGCCCGGAGTATTTTCTTCTCGGTGCGAAGCATCACGGTGCGAGAGACATTAAGTAAGTCATGAATCTGGGGTTCGGTCAGCTTTTCGACGCATGACATCAACATTTCTTGAGCCAATCCCACGGAGGTTGAGGGAACGGTAGTGAGCACTGAGGTGAGCAGATTGGTGTTACCAAGGTTCTCGTCTGGGGTGGGGTTCATCCCCCGATAGATGTGGTGAAAGATACTGGTGTTCTTGGCAGAAAAGTCGCGGAGCATCGCCTTCAGACATTCAGTAAGCAGGCGGTCACGGAATCCGTCAAAATTCTCCTGCAGCATGTGGAAGAGAGCGAGCGTGTCCGCGTTTTCACGCCCTGACCACTCTTTCCGCAGAAGCCCTTCATCTGTGAAACACGCCCACATTTCGTGTTCTAGCGTCTGAGGGTTGTTCTTGAAGAAAGAGATAACCTCTTCCCGGTTCTCGGATGAGCCAATGTACATGTCAGGAACGGCCGTCACGAACCCCCAGAGGTAGGAGCGCGTGGTATTGGTAAGTCCGCGTTCGTGAAGAAGCTGATGTATCTGCACCCAGAGCGTGGGCAAGTCGTAACCAAACCTGCCATAGCCACGCTCGTTAACGAACCCGGTTATCCAGGTGTTATCACGTTCGCTGAGTCCAAGCATCATGGCTTCTGTGCGTTGGCTAAGGTATTGTTCCGATTCAGCGGTTGAAAACTTCCAGTTCGCCTCACCGGGTAATCCCCGGCCGATGAGGTTTAAGAGCTCAACACCCACATGTTTGAAGGTTCCACCCAGTGCGGCCGCCGTGTAGACGCACACAAGCCGCTGCTCGGTCGTTCCTTCACGGCTGTAGCGGTCTATGAGCTTTTTAATGGAAAGTGTGCGTGCAAGGCTCTTGCGCTCATCCTCGGTGGCACCGGTGAGAACTTCATGGTATTGCCAGAAGGTGGCATCGTCACGTTTCAGCAACTCCCGCAGGCGGGCGCGACGTTCCGTAAGACTAGGTTGCGGTATTTTTGGTGTCATAACGGGCTCTCAGTTTCTGCGTTTAGGGTTGTGCGCAGCGGTGTTGGTCCAGCAGTTCTTGGGCTTGGTCTCGGGCCTGCTCCGCAAGCTCGGTCGGATGAGGCTGCAGCTTTTCAAGCGCACGCAGACTTTTCGCCAGCACGGTCGATCCTTTCATTTTGGGCCGCAAAACCTCAGGAATCTCGATACTGACACCGTACTCCCCCGCTAATTGCGCTAAAAGCTGCACCAGCGTACCGCCTCTGTTCACCTCGCCCACGGCAGGCAGTATGCCTTCTAGTACCTGCATAATCCGCCAGCCCGCCAAGGGGCTAATCAACGCAGCATCCCTAAATGTCTGCTCAATTCGTTGAGCCATCACGTGGTGCTGGTTCAACAACCAATACAGTTCTTTGGCGAATAAAGTAGTATCGACCATGCCCCGATCCACCAGGGAGGCGAGCGCCTCCGCAGCATTGGCGCGCACTTCGGTAGTTTTAGCGCTGGCCCCAAGCCCGAGTGCGCTGTAGGAGGCGGCACCCAGTGCTCGGTGCATATCACCTAGGATGCGCATGATGATATCGGCGCCATAAGCATTATGGGCATGGATAGCTGCCACAAGAATAGGCATGGTCTGTGCGCTGAAAATATCTGGGTTGTTCTGCATCAGCCAGCCGTACCACCCCATGACCGTGCGGTACGCAGGATAGTATTTTGATTCCACCATACGGTGCACGTACTCGATTTGCGTGCTGTTGGTGTTAAACGCAGCAGCTTCAACGGAGAGCGCGGCAGCATCGGGTGTATCTGTTCCAACCCACAGCGGGAATTGCAGAGGGAAGCTGTACTCCCGAGCAAGATATAGCGATTCCCAATACTGGGTGAGGACTGTACCCGTAGTGCGTTCAAGGGCTACTCGCTGGGGCGCAAAAGGCGCGGCCACTATGTTGGTTTCTGCGTCTTGATCCGCAAAAATCAGGGCGAACAACTGCTCCATCAGCAGCATGTGAGGTCCGCGCTCATTGAGATGAAGTTCTGTCCCTGTAGCTTTTACATTAAAGGGACGAGGGTGATACTTCTTAGCCGTCTGTTCATCTACTATCACCGGGTCTCCGTGCTCATCGCTTAGGTAGAGACGTTCTTTATACCAGGTTGGGATGATCGGTATCCTAGCAATATCAGCATGTTGTATCTGTCCACTTTTGATGAGTGCCGCAATGGCAAGGTACGGGATATTGGGACTGGAGAGGGTATAAATACCGAATGATTCTTCTATGAGAAGTTCACGAGCTTCCCAGAGAAGCTTCTGCTCTGCATCGTTTATTTCCAGACTCTCGGCATGTTCCAAGTACTCCAGGATGCGCGGAATATCGGTGCCATCGCCTCCTTGGAAGGTTGCTGCCAGGCATTCCATTAGTTCCCGATCCGTAGTGATAGGCGGTCGAGGCGTCAAGCACCCCTGCGGTTCACGATCCTTCGGGGTGATATCCGGTACCGTGATGCTCCCCGCTGCGTTCTGAGGTATGGGTGGCTCCTGCACCGAATCGTTGATGAGCTTCTGGGCCTTGTCTTGAAGATCCAGGGGCATAGACTTGAAAGCATCCTGTACTGTCTGGCTTACTTGTCCAGTACATTCGGGGTGGACTTTAAGCAGTAGAGAAAGAAGCCGTATCTGAGCATGCAGAATTTTCTTTTCGGTGCGCGTCAGCACTGTTGCTGAAACCTCAATGAGCTCACGTGCTTGCGCGTCGGAAAGCTCGTAAACTGCCTGCTCCAGCAGATCTTGCGCCATGGCAATAGCTGGGCTATACGCCGTCCCCAGCACCGAAAGGTAGAGCGCAAAACGCTCCTTAATTTCTTGAGGTGTTGGCTGCAGAGCAGCGTGGGACCGATAAAAATGCCGCACGTGGTGGGCCGAGTAGTCGCGCAGGAGCCCTTTGAGCGTTTCATCCAAGAACCTGGGACGAATATCTGGAAAAGTTTCGCACATGACCTGAGCAAGAGCCGAAAATGACGACGAACTTCGATATTCCGGCTGCAAGGTGGGATCCCACCTAGACTGTGCGAGTACCCCTTCAGCTGTGAAAGCATCCCAAAATTCTCGTTCCAGCAGCACAGGATCGTGACGGAAGAACTGCTCTATATTCTGATACTCTTCCGCAGACTTTTCTCTCACGTGTGGGACGGCATTCATCATCATGCAAAGATACCCTGGCGATAAGCTCGTCAGCGAATGTTCACGTATAAGTTTATTGAGGTGTGTCCAGGAACGTATGGACCAATCGTCTGAACATTCTTCAACAAAATGCAGAACCCACTCATCGGATCGTTCTATTACCCCTTGAGTTAAGAATTCCCAGAGCTGCTCAGTAGCAGGCATAGGCGGCTCAGGAATAATATTAAAATTCTTATCTCGAAGAGGATGAAAAAGTTCACTTATGATCCTTACCGCACGCGGAGCCGAAGAGGTTAAAGCCCCTACTGCATATGCGGCCAAAGCTGCTTTCTCCCCTCGGGCTTTCGCAAGTTTCGTGGGCGATAGCGTCCTTGCCAACGACGCGCGTTCTTCCTCTGCCGCCCCGCTAATCACCGCGTGATAATCCTCAACGGTTGCGTCGTCACGTTTCATGAGCTCCCGCAGGCGGGCTCGACGCTCTCCAAGGCTCGTGTGCTGCGAATAGTTCTTCTCGTCCATCATTACCTGTTTGTATATTTGGGTGTGTACGGAAAATATGCTTCTTTACGGATGCAACCCGGTATCAGGCTAATTCAGTCCGCCGCGACGTTTAATGCTTACCGCCAGTACATGTTTACAGGGGCCTCGGGTGCCCCGGTATTTCACCCACCACGGGCAGGTACACCGGTATTCTTCGATTTTCTCGGCGGGGGTTACCGTGTAGAACGTGTCCCGCGACTGTACTCGATAGGTGCCGTCTCCGTCATCCCACACCGCACCGGAGTCAATAAGTTTCTGGGCACTCACCAGCCGCGGATGCATAGCCTGCAGGGCATCCGCCTGCACGGGCAGCGGCCGGTGGAAGTACTCCCCTGCCTGCACATCAAAACCGACCTGTCCGGAGGATGCCAGTAATGCGAGGGCGTCGCGTACTTGAGTCTCGTTCAGCCCGCTGCGTGTAGACATGACGGGCACCTCAATACGCGGCTCAAAGGAGAGAAGCACACTGAGCATATCCGCATTTTCAGCAACTGACGGATCGGAGAGCGCCTGCAACACAGAACCTTCTCCTGAGAATCCGCGTGATTTTTCGGGGCTCAGCCCAATACTCAGGCGCGCGCCTGGCAAGTGGGCCACCCACACGCTTGACACTGGGGTGTTACCTGAGGTGACCGGTTCGCTGTATGCTTCTAGGCGGGTCATGAATCGGATGAGCGGCTCAAGCACCCGCAGCCGCTCTGGCCCAGCCACACACACCGACCCAACGGTGGCTCGGGTAGCCAGCCTCAGTGAACGCACCGCGCGGGTTGCCCACATGACGCTTTTCGTGGCGGATCGGCGCGGCAACCCCTGGATGAACGTGCGGGCTGCTGCCGCATCCAGAGAATGAGTGGGCTTCATCAGGGATGAGAGCATCTGTGTTTCGGCGAACCCTTTGAGCCAGCGTACTGGCAGGGGTACTTTATCTTCCATCACTTCACCGTCTAGGGTGGTGGTCAGCAGCCCTTCATCACCCACATCCAGGTGGAGGGGCTCGCCAGCCCGGAGAGAAGCTAAAGCAGTGCGAAGCGGCGGATTCACGTCCACATTTGTCACGCCCACAGCACTGTGGGTGGCATCTAGGGTGGAGGAGTCTACGTCAAGTCGGGCGTAGACACCGCAGCAGGCGCTAAAGGATTCAAACCGGAGTCCCTCGCTGGTGCTGGTCACTACCGGGTCGGCAGCCCGCAAAATGGCGGCGACCATGCCGGGTGGGGTGTAGTAGCGGGTGCGGGCCACGCGCGCAACCACCAATAGCGACGCCGCGATTACATCAGGGTGCTCCATGAATCCTGAGAAGAAGTAAGGGTGTGCCGCCGCGCCTTCCGGTGTGCTACCACCGCTAGTTGCTAAAGCAAGTCCAAGACTGCCGTCTTGTTCATGCAGTAAAGAAGGTTTTAGATATGTATAGGTTAGAGTCTGTGCCATGGCGATCCCTTCAGTGGTTGGATATGCTAGGTTTTCGCCTTATCACTACTATGCCTGAACCCCGAAAGTTTTGGCCTCTTTTCCGTCATCCTAGGGAAAATATTATCTACTTGTCTCTATATCAGACACTCGTCATGACTTACTCCTCCGTCATCTTATGCACCGACAATCTCCATAATTACTACAGTAGGACATGTAAGAAGCCCCGGCAGGTATACCTGCCGGGGCTTC
>NZ_KV793077.1:0-1108 GCF_001808385.1 Rothia sp. HMSC08A08 | reverse complement strand
GCTCATCGGATAAGAGGAAGTGCCGCCTCCTGAACATATACTGGCTGCTCGAGCGCCGCAAACGGGCCGAGTCCGCGCTGATCACGGTGGTCGCCGACGCCTACCTGGCCGGGGTCTCCACCCGACGCATGGACAAGCTGATAGGTACTTTGGGCATCAACTCGCTTTCGAAGTCACAGGTCTCACGCATGGCGGCCGAGCTCGACGAGCACGTCGCCTCCTTCCGCAACCGGCCCCTGGGCGATGCCGGCCCCTTCATCTTCGTAGCGGCCGACGCCCTGACCATGAAGGTCCGCGAAGGCGGTCGCGTGGTCAGTGCGGTGGTCCTGACAGCCACTGGGGTCAACGCCGACGGACACCGCGAAGTCCTGGGCCTGCGGGTAGCCACACCTGCGAGAGCGGAGCAGCGTGGAACGAGTTCCTCGCCGACCTGGTCGCCCGAGGCCTGGGAGGGGTACGACTTGTCACCTCTGACGCCCACACGGGTCTGGTCGAGGCCATCGCCGCGAACCTGCCCGGAGCGACCTGGCAGCGCTGCCGCACCCACTACGCCGCCAACCTGATGACAGTGACCCCCAAGAGCGCCTGGCCGGCCCTCAAGACCATGCTCCACTCGGTTTACGACCAGCCCGACGCAGCAGCCGTCGAGGCCCAGTTCGACCGCCTCCTGGACTACACCCGTGACCTGCTGCCCGAGGCCGCTGACCACCTCGACGCCGCGCGAGCTGACCTGCTGGCCTTCACCGCCTTCCCCGTCGAGGTATGGCGGCAGATCTGGTCCAACAACCCCCAAGAACGCCTCAACAAGGAGATCCGCCGCCGCACCGACTCAGTGGGCATCTTCCCCAACAGGGACGCCATCATCCGCCTGGTCGGCGCCGTCCTGGCCGAGCAGACCGACGAATGGGCTGAGGGCCGCCGCTACCTCAGCCTGGACACCCTCAAACAGTGCCAGACCACCAACAAGCTCCAGGACGGCCATCCAGACACGCCCCCGACACTGACCCACTGACCCCTAACCACGAAGGGCCCCTACACCACTACCAGGGACTTGACTACTCACCCACGGAAAAACTACGAGTCTCTTTCGATGGTGAAGTACTTCGAA
>NZ_KV793076.1:0-55700 GCF_001808385.1 Rothia sp. HMSC08A08 | reverse complement strand
TGTGGTTTTTACTCAACAACCCCAACCCGGTAGCAGCATCCCCTTGACCATGAGTGCGGTTGGGGTCTTGGTAAGCTATTCCGGGGGAGGGTCGGTTGCCCTCTTCTAATGTGTTCTGGTTGAACGGGTTTTCTTAGAACACACAAAGGTAACGGAGTATAAGACATATTGTGTCTGCCCTGAACCATCTCGCCCTGTCATGACAGCGAACCATCCTATCTAAGGTACGGATCAAAGGCTTGTAGGTAAAATTGTGTGTCTGCTACCGGGTACTTTGCCCTGTCACCACAACGGATACAGCCTTGAATAACCACTCAATTAGTGGTTAACTCCGGTACAACACCCAAGAATGGTCCTCAAAACCTCCGCTACCGATGCCCTACCTCTGACGGACCTCTGAAGAAAAACGGTACCACCAGCGCAGGAAAACCCGATAACGATGCACCAACTGCGGGGTCTCAACAACCATTCAACACCTCAAATTCACCCAACGGAATTAGCTATGCTTTTATCGCCTGGAATACCAGCATTAGCTTTCAACACGCAAAGCCCCGTAAAAGTACCCGCCAATTCCAGCTGTATATGTAAGCCGGTACTGGGACGTCATGTATTCATACTCCCGTTCACCCCTGTTACGAAGTACAGCTCGACGGGATCTACTTTGGTGCAGATTATGGCATATGTCGCCATAGCCGCGTCGTTCTTATATCGTCTATACAGACAGGAAATTGGGTTACGGAATAGAATGTTGCCTGTTCTAATGTTCCTAACCTGAAGTGTGGGTGGGGCTAAGCCGTATTCTGTTGAAGCTCTTACACAGTATCCCTTACCCACTAGAAACCCTGAACAAGTCAGAATTGTAGGATGATTACTCTGAATATCTATAGCGGTTCTGGAGGTTTTGAAGGTGCCGATACTCTGCTAGAAACTCGCTGAGGAGCACTGCTTGCGGCGTGTGTAGCCATAAAGTACTGCGAGGCTTGTCCACTATTACTGTCCACTAGCAGGGTGCTCATGAAGGAGAACGGCTGGATTACAACGTAGATAACCGCTAAGTGCACAGGGGGACTATAGGATAAAGGGATAGGCGATGTCCCAAGGCGCCCGTGATAAGGTTCGTCAAATTGTGGCTAAGCAAGTAAGATACTGTCAGCATGAGACATTGACATCGCCGATGAAACTAAGCTGATTGTAGTAGAGCCATCGCATGCTAGTATCCCCTGGAATCTTAGGGTGAAACTAATTGGTTAAAAGCTGTTTTAGTAAATATGGGGTTTATTGCTAGCCTCGACTTCTGACTCGGTCTGCGGTCGAAGCTGTCCTACGATCTTTCCTTGGTAACGCAGTCTTGCAGTATGAGGGTCTTATCCGTGGAACTTATAAGCTATAAACGGGGGTCTCTGGAAAGGTATGGTTCACATACATACATGTCACCCGGAGAATAGGGGAACGAGGCAATTTATAAGGCACCAAGTCTGCTTTTGCTCATACCGCTAAGTTTATCCTGAGATGCTATCCCGCAGAATAACGAGTCTTATAATGGTACGCGCGGCTTATAGCCAGCGCAGGTGACTGTGGTTGCCCCGTAAAATAAGCTGTGAGCGTGAGAAAGCGACACAAAGTGTAGAAAACCTGGCTATGACTGGCAGCTACCACCAACCTTCGGTAGGCTAGAACGGGTTAGCGGTAGGCGCATCCACCGCGTCGATCACAAGATAAAGGAGCAGGCAATGTCCCAGGACGCCCGCGAGAAGGCCCGCCAAATTGCGGCTAAACAATCAAAGCGCGGCAATGTAGCGACGAACCGTCGATGGATACAACTTACCGTACTCGGCGTAGTCGTTGTTATTGTTTTCGTTATTGGTTTTGTTTATATCAACGGTCAGAACAATAAAGTACCCGAATCGGGTCCTGTGCCTGCGAGTTCGAATGAGTACGGCGGAATTGTGCTGACTAAGGATGGAATCGTCCAAAACTCCTCAACACGAGACACCCGTAACTATAAGGAACTAGGGGACTCTAACGCCTCCTACACTCCCTCGGTGAACGGTACCCCGCAGGCGGGCAAGAAACTGCCGCTCGGCGTTCAGTCGGCAGATGAAGCCTCTAAGAACGGCAAACCGGTGCGCGTGACGATTTTCCAAGACTACAATTGCGTGCACTGCCATGAGTTTGAGGATCAGTACGGCGAGGAACTGAAGAAACAGGTTCAAGAGGGCAACATCGAACTCGAAATCCGTAACCTGACCTTCCTCGATCAGAATTCGCCCACCCAGTACTCGGCACGTACCGCTAACGCCGCATACGCCGTTGCTAACCAGGTGAGTGCAGATAAATTCTTGGACTTCCAGAAAGAACTGTTCAGTCACCAGGGAACCGGTGACCTGAACAACCAGCAGATCGCCGATATAGCATCTAAATACGGTGCAAATATCGGTTCGGATATGAACGATAACAAGTGGCGTTCTCTTGTGGATGTCGTGACCGCAGAATCCTCGAAGAACGACATTGGGGGCACCCCGACCGTTTTTGTGGATGGTGAACAGTACACCAGCAATGACTTCACTGGCTTCCTGAAGGGGAAGATCGACGCCAAGAAGAATAACAATAATCCGCAGCAGTAATATAAAAGGATTCGCCCGCAAGCGCTAAGCCTGCGGGCGAATCCTTTCTATTGTGTAGCCTCAAAGGATACTGACACACTAGTTTAAGATTCCAATGCATGATTCTACATGAGAGGGCATCTCTGTTAAGGCTCATCGACCGTCTAACATTTTCTGAGTCGTATGAACATAGTTCGAAATCTAAAAGACTTAAAAAGTATAGTAATACGGGAAAATAGCGTTTAAGTAGACACATATAAAAACAGTGAACACGATAAACTTTTATAACATCCACTTTTGAATTAGCATCCCTGTGCGTTTGCTGTACACTAGAAGACGTTGCCTCCTTAGCTCAGCTGGCCAGAGCATCGGTCTTGTAAACCGAGGGTCACCGGTTCGAATCCGGTAGGGGGCTCCACGAAAGTCCTGATTCATGCGTTACGCAGCTGATGCGTTGAATCGGGACTTTCCCCTTACAGGTCGTTAGCATTATATGAGACCACACACACCGATTTACAGAGCAGCACAGGACACGCGATATTATGGCAGCAGGTCAACCCGCAATGCATCAGCAAGCGGCGCAAACCCCGACTGTATCATCACCCTCAAACTCTTACCCCCTCGAAAACTTTATTGAAACTCGGGGATTCCGCCCCGAAATTCAGGGTCTGCGTGCATTCGCAGTACTCCTGGTAGTGCTATACCATGTCTGGTTTGGTAGGGTATCCGGCGGCGTGGACGTCTTTCTATTCATCTCGGCGTTCCTGCTCTCACTCTCGAATATGCGCAAAATCAACGAGGGCAGGCCGCTTAACCTCTTCACATACTGGCTACACGTGTTCCAACGCTTGCTTCCGGTAGCGACCGTAACCATTGCGGGAACGACCATCGCATCATTTTTTATCCTACCGCCAAGCCGCTGGGCCGATATGCTCGCGGATGCGAAGGGATCCCTCTTCTATTACCAGAACTGGCATCTTGCTTTTAACTCGGTAGATTACTATGCGCAAAACGCAGCATCGAAAACCCCGTTCCAGCACTTCTGGTCGCTGTCTATTCAGGGACAGATTTTTATTCTGTGGCCGTTGCTCTTCGCGCTGGTCGCATACCTTGTGCACCGTTTCCGCTGGAATCTGTTCACGACAACCATTTTGGTTTTCGACACGGTCTTTGTGGCATCTTTGACGTTTTCGATTATCGAAACTGAGACGAACCAGGGGTTTGCGTACTTCGATACCCGCACCCGTCTCTGGGAGTTTGCTGTCGGGACGCTGCTCGCCATGGTAACCCTCAAATGGAAGGCCCCTGAGAAGGCGCGCGTCATCATGGGGTGGATCGGCGTTTTTGGGCTTGTGACCTGTGGCGCCTTCCTGCCCGTGCAGCGCTCCTTTCCCGGATTCTTAGCGCTGTATCCAGTAGTTTCAGGCGCTCTCGTCATTATGGCGGGCCGTACCAACAGCCGGTGGGGTGTAGACCGCTGGTTGGTTTCTAAACCTCTGCAGAGTCTCGGCAATATCTCCTACGCCCTGTACCTAGTACACTGGCCCATCCTGATCCTGTACAGCACTGCTGTAGAGAAACCCCACGTGAACTTTCTCGAAGGAACCGCCATTATTGCGGTATCTATTGGCTTAGCCTGGGTTCTGATCCAGTTCGTGGAGAAACCGCTGCGTTACCGTAAAGACCCTTTCATTCCCTGGCTGATGAAAATACTGCGGTTTAAGAGGGTTTTCGCGGTCAAAACGTGGGCCGATCAGCTTGCCTTCCTGGCCGCAACCTTTTTACTGGCAGGAATACCTCTTGCCGGTGCGCAGGCGTGGGTAAACTACTCCAATACTCAGGCAAGTATTCAGGCAGAAACACAGACCCAGACTGCAACCGATAATCACCTAGGTGCTCGCGCCATCGGCACAGATCAGGCACTCATGCACGACGACCCTATCCCCAATGGTGATTTGAAGAATCAATACGAGATGTTGAGCGACGGCAAATGCGAAGGCAATTTTGCCCTCTCTCATGACTCACTCAAGAAGTACTGCTCTTCGCAGAAGAACGGAACAGATGATTCGCCGCTTATGATGGTCGTCGGTAACTCCCACGCGGAACAGGCAATGGCCATGTTCAAACCCGTTGCCGAGCAGTCCAAAGTTAATATGCAGTCGATCCTCTTAGGCGGATGCCAGTATCCGCAGCAGGATGCATCATCCTCGAACGAGTGCGCCGAGTTTAACCGAGACGTCACCGAAGAAATTCTGCAGCGTAAGCCGCAGACCGTGGTGATTATCGCAACCATCGCGGAGGCGCGGTCTAATGAGGAGCGCATCGACCCGGCCTTGGAGGAAACGGTCAAGAAATTCACGGACGCCGGAATACAGGTGGTCGGCGTGCGTGATAACCCGCGGTACGACTACAACGTATATGAATGTGCGCAGAAGGCAGGAGACAGCCTGGAATCCTGTGCACGCCCGGTCTCTGAGAAACTGGCTGAGAAGAACCCCGCCCAGGAAGTTTTCGATAAATATAAGGATAAGGGCGCGGTACTGGTAGATATGACCGACCTGTACTGCCCGGACGGAATGTGCCAGCCGGTGATCGGGAACGTCTACGTATACATGGACGAGAACCATGTGAGCAAGGCATACGGGCGTACCATGGCGAAAACTATGCTCGAACGCGCCGTCAAGGGTGGCTGGATACCCACCGGAATGCTCTCGCTCTAAACACGTGCCAAGAATATACGATGCCGTGTCTTCTTACCGGAAGGCACGGCATCGGTACGTCCGGAGTCTTGAGTCTCGGTGAACGGCAGCCGCAAACCTATTCCGGCATATAAAATTTCTGTAGGCATTTTTATGGTGTCTTCAGTACCCTCATACTTATCTAGTTGCTCGTGCAGAACCGAAAGGAAGGTAAATCATGAAAACCGTAACTGAGCGTACTCTGCGCGTAGACAACGTGAGCCTAGGATACGGCGCACAGCCTATCGTCAAAGACCTGAGCTTAGATTTCCCGCAGGGCAAGGTCACCGCCATTATCGGCCCCAACGGATGCGGTAAATCCACGCTTCTGCGGGGTGTTTCGCGACTCTTGCATCCCCTTGACGGCGAGTTTTTGCTCGATGGTAAGCCTACGCATCAGTACTCCATGAAGGGGTTCGCACGCATGGTCGGGCTTATGCCGCAGCATCCTATTGCGCCTGAAGGCATTACTGTTGCCGATTTGGTTTCGCGGGGACGCTATCCCTATCAAGGGCTTTTCAAACGTAATAGTGCCGAAGATGATGAGGCGGTAGCCTGGGCTCTGGAGGCCACCGATACGATGTCGCTCGCCGAACGTCAGGTAACCGAGCTTTCCGGCGGTCAGCGCCAGCGTGTGTGGATTGCGATGGCGCTTGCGCAGGAGACCGATATTCTGCTGTTGGATGAGCCGACCACGTACCTTGACCTGGCGCATCAGGTGGAGCTGCTGGATTTACTGGCGGATCTGAACGAAGAACGCGGCACCACCATGATTATGGTGCTGCACGAGCTGAATCTCGCCGCTCGCGTTGCAGACTATCTGGTCGCCATGAAGGACGGGCAGATCGTCAGTCGCGGATCTGCTCACGAGGTGCTGACCTCCAGAAATCTTAACGATATTTTTGGGCTCAAGGCCGAGGTTGCCGATCCATTTAGTGACGGGAGCGTGGTGGTGGTGCCGCATCATCGGTCTGCGCACGCTTCGCAGAAGATACTGGACGACGTGAACCCGTGAAATAAGACTTAATAAAACAGGAGCGAGAAACCCGAACAAAACGCGGTTACGGTATGTTTGAGTTTGCTGCACGATTGGTTTGTCCTGCCTGAAACCGCACGCAGCTGGATGTCTGCGGTCGATACCTAAGACAGACATATTATTCATGGGATACTGGCGGGTAGATAATACCAAAAGTTAGGAAGTACCTACCATGCTCAAACTCGATAAAAATGCCAGACTGCACGGCGAACCTGTGCGTTATGTGGCAATGGGCGACTCGTTTACCGAAGGCGTGGGTGATGTCGATACCGACCGTCCCAACCAGGTGCGTGGCTGGGCAGATCGCGTTGCGGAAGCTATCGGCTCAGTCGATGCTCAGGCGCAGTACGCTAACTTGGCGATCCGCGGGCTTTTGATGTACCAGATTGTCGATCAGCAACTGGAGGCAGCCTTAGAACTGAGACCGAACCTTGTTAGCTTCTACGGCGGCGGCAACGACATTATTAGCCTAAACGTGAATATAGATGAGATTATCTCGCACGCAGAGCGAGCCTTTGCGGCTCTGCGCGCGCAAGGAATCGAGGTTCTGACGATTACGGGTCTGGACGTGAAGGGAGAGGGACCCTTTGCTCGAACCCGTCCGCGTACCGCCCTGTATAACGAGCTTCTGCGCACGGTGGCGGATGAATACGGTGTGCACATTATCGATTACTGGCGTATGGACGATTTTCTGGACTGGCGGCTGTGGGCTGATGATCGTCTGCATATGAATGAGTTGGGGCATCAGCGCTTTGCATACCATGTGCTGACGCAGCTTGGGCTGGGGCATCTGGCGCAGGATGTGAACCTTATCGCCGGTGAAGAAGAGCCTCCGCCGCTGCGTGAGAGAGTTGCCGAAAGTGCGTATTGGGTAAGAACGCATGCTCTGCCTTGGATGGGCCGGCAGCTGACTGGGCGCAGTTTGGGGGATGGACTAAGCGCGAGGTACCCGAATTTGGTTCCTGCCGCTGGTCTTGGCGAGCCGGTAGAACTCGAAGAATAACCTGCCGTATGCCGTAAAATACGGGTTTCTACGAGTTAAGATGTTAATCTCACATTTAAAATTTCAACGATGTAATTAGACGTTTGTCACATGGATATCGACAAGGGATGAAAACTTCGTCATGAACTACCTTAAACTCCCTTGTGACTTGAGGAAACAGCGAGAACTGGTAGAATAAGCGGGTAACTCTATCGCGGCCTTTCGGCGTGCCCGGAAGAAGTCTGTATCAAATGGTTACCCCTCAAAATCCAAAAAATCCTTGGTTTTTAAGGGGAGTTTCTGGCGTGCAGGCTTGCGTGAGTTGCTGGATTTACCTAGAATTTAACGCTGTTCGTAGTGGTGGAAACGCCTCTCGACACTAAATTATGCTTCACCGTTTTTCCCGCGGCGGGGATTGACATCTGGATCTCACCCAGATGCCGGTCTCAAACACTCTAGCCCGGAGAATAACCCGGTGCTTCTACATTGGTGACGGGACGTACGAGTAACATCGACTGCGCATCCGTCAGAAAAGTCAATCAATAAGGAGTGAAACATGGCAGCAGTCTGCCAGGTGACCGGAGCTGTTCCCGGCTTTGGACACAGCATTTCGCACTCGCATCGCCGCAATAAGCGTCGATTCGATCCGAACGTTCAGAAGAAGACCTATTGGGTTCCTTCGCTTCGCCGTAAGGTGACCCTGAACGTGTCCGCTAAGGGCATTAAGGTTATCGATGCTCGTGGCATTGATGCCGTGGTCGCAGAAATCATCGCACGCGGGGAGAAGATCTAGTACATGGCATCAAAGGCTAAGGACCTGCGTCCTATTATCAAACTCAAGTCCACTGCAGGCACCGGGTACACCTATGTAACCCGTAAGAATCGCCGCAATAATCCTGACCGTATGGTGCTAAAGAAGTACGATCCCGTGGTTCGCAAGCACGTTGACTTCCGAGAGGAGCGCTAAGAATGGCTAAGAAGTCAAAGATCGCTCGTAACGAGCAGCGCAAGGTCATCGTCGCTCGCTACGACGAGAAGCGTCGAGAACTGAAGAAGACGCTGGTGAACGAGAACGCTACCCCCGAGGAGCGCGAAGCAGCACGTGTAGCTTTGCAGAAGCTACCCCGCAACGCATCTCCCGTCCGCGTTCGCAACCGTGACCAGATCGACGGTCGTCCGCGCGGTACCTTCCAGAAGTTTGGTATCTCCCGCGTACGCTTCCGCGAGATGGCACACCGTGGCGAATTGCCCGGTATTACTAAGTCAAGCTGGTAATTTCTGGTATTTTGTACCTAGGCGAGTTATTTTTCCTCGTGAAAAGCAGCTCGACTTAGTCTGAAAAAGATAAGTCTCAGGAAGGGGCACCCCAAATGGCTAAGAACCGTACCGAACTTGTTGCAGAGGTAGCAGAGAAGTCTGGCAAGAGCCAGGCAACCGTGAACGCAGTGCTCGACGCAGTGTTCCAGGCTTTCGAGACCTCCGTCTCTAAGGGCGAGAAGATCACCATCCCCGGCTGGTTGGCTATCGAGCGTACCGACCGTGCAGCTCGTACTGGTCGCAACCCGCAGACCGGTGAAACCATCCAGATTCCCGCTGGTCACGGTGTGAAGCTGACCGCAGGCTCCAAGCTGAAGGCAGCAGTCGCTACCAAGAAGAAGGCCACCAAGGCCACCTCCAAGAAGAAGAAGTAACTTCTTGAGACTTCTAGGACCTGATAGGGGCTCCCACCACACGGTGGGAGCCCCTATGTTTATGGTTTGTTTTCTCTGTCTGAGAGCTTCTGCCCCCGATACCAAACTCCGTTTGAAAAGGTTGTCAGGACGGGATAAACTACCGGGGACGGAATCTTATTTTTCTAAAAACTTCACGTTGAACATACGCGTCGCAACATTACGCTGTAATGCCTTTCGCCCCAAGAAAAGTGGACAACACCTTGTCGCCTAAAAGTCTCAATCAGGTTAGCTAAAATAGTAGTAAGTAATGTTGCAGCCTGAAAATATATCCTGTTATGACACAGAAATACTCAGAAAGACATACCGTGACCATCGTACCGAGAAAGTATAGCGCTCTTCCGTTAGCCCTTGCAGGGCTTGGTTTGTTGAGCGCGTGTGCATCCTCCGAACCTCAGGATCCGGTGACTCCCGCCGTGGTGACAGTGACTGCATCCCCCTCAACACATGGTACGGCTGCGGAACCTTCGGCAACCTCTAACCCCTCGGCAGATCCCGCCCATGCCCCCGCCGCGACCCAGGGTAATGGGGGAGAAGGAAATACTGCTGGCGGCTCGGTGAATGGTGATACTAATCAGAATCAGCCCGGAACCGGCGGGAACAATACGCCCGCGCAACGTAACAACGGTGGATCTCCGACCGAACCCAAGGTGAATGTGAATGGCTCCTGGACCCACACGAACTCCGAAGGCGATAAAATCACCGTTGAGACGAGCGGTGCGTGGGAGGTTATCAAGAGCGACGGCGAGGTCATTAGAGTGAGCGCAAGCGGCGCATGGACCCAGACCGACCATGATGGCGAGGTTATTACGGTTAACGCCGACGGCTCGTGGTCAGTCTCCGAGAATGGCATTGTTGAGGATGAAGAAGACCGGCCTGAAATCCCTGCAATTCCTGGAAAACCCAATAATCCGGAGGCGGCAACTCCGGTAGCCCCTGCAGCTCCGCGTTAAGATGCGGTTCTATGTAGAAAACTGGTATACACAACATATAAATATAAATGTGTAAGTATTATTAAATACTTTATATGTAAACTTTATAAGTATTTCACCCTGTTCTCAAAATATCTATAAATCAAATGGTCCTTGCGTAAAGATCTCTGTGGTCGACTGCTCGGGTGATATTCTACTAAGCTGAGCTTTCTTGTGTTTCGGCATTTCTTGTTGTTGGGTGTATGCCTCTTGGTGCGCGAATGAAGTTTTTCCTTGTGGGGCAGGGGTTTGCGTGTCGGGAGGATAGAGATCTTCACATAGAACTCTCGTAAGTGTAAAGAAAATATATATAAAAATGCTGATTAACTTTAATCAGTAGTTTCACGTCCGAGATTTTGAAGTGTTTCCCAAGATATTCTTGAGGGTACCCGCAGAAATTAACGTGATATTTTTCAAGAAACGTGTTAATGGATAGCTTCAAGAAGCGGAACACCTTTAGAATAGATGTATCCCTTCTTCCGGAAGGACTATTTATCCCGCAACGACGCTCTTCAGTGGGGATCGCTATAACACCATGTTTTTCGGTGCTGTGGTGCGCTCATGCTGAACGTCTGGGTGGTCGCAACGGGACGTCATCACCGGTTTATAGAAAGAAATGCAATGAGCATGAAGAGAACCTACGCCGTTGTATCGGTGGCTGTGGCGAGTATTCTTGCCCTGAGCGCCTGCGGCTCCTCAAATGAGGCGTCTTCCTCCGTAACGTTATCGCCCAACAGCAGCTCCTCAAGCTCAAAATCTTCTCCCACGAAATCTAAGTCTCCAAGTCCCAGTTCCTCGGCGAGTCCATCCCCTTCTGCGACGGCGACTGAAACCGCAACCCCCGAGCCTGCGGATGTTACTCCCTCTTCAACCGCCGAGAGTAATACTACAGGTGAAGCCGTGAATGCTCCCACGCTCACGGATGCGGCAACAGCCCCCGAATCTCCGGCTGCTAATTCTCCTGAGGAAAGCGCAGCAGCTGGTGGTGCAGATGCGAATAAAAATGTCGATGAAGCGGCGAAGCCGGCTGACGACTCTGGTGGAAGCAACTCCGGGCAGCAGGGAAATTCTGGAGATCAGGGAGGAGCAGGATCCGCAAATAAAAATGGCGGTTCGCAAGGATCTACCGGCAACAAGGGAAATGGCGGTGCTTCTAGTATCAAGGTGAACCGCGATGGTTCGTGGTCTCAGACCGCTGCGGATGGAAGCACTATCAAAGTTGATTCCGATGGCTCGTGGAAACGCAAGAATGCCGATGGAACCCGAATTCGTGTGTACGACGACGGATCGTGGGTGCAAAAGTATCCGAATGGAAGCGAATTCGGCGTCACCGATAACGGCGAATGGTACTCCTCTAATGGATGGCGAATCTCGTCCTACACGCCCCCAGCGCCCACGCATCCTGGGCGGGGGACGGCTCGTCCAGCACAGCCTAAGCGCGCTGTTTGGCAGGGACGCGGGTAATAAAAAACGGCTGACTGTCTGCCCTGAGATGGGAAAATACGTGAAAACTGTAAAAATTATAGCGAGTCTTGCTCTGGCATTTGCTTCTGCTCTGACGCTAAGCGCTTGCGTTGCTCATAGCTCCAGCGGTTCGGCCGCCTCTCCATCGGTGTCGAAAACCCCTAAGCCTTTTCCGTCCGTAACGGTACGCAGTATGGAGGAACAAACCACACAGGTTTCCTCGGATGGTTCATGGTCTTATGTGTCCAATGATGGTTTGCAGGTGAAAGTCAATGCTGACGGTTCTTGGACTAAAACCGGGATTATGGGCGAGGAAACTGCGGTGTCGGCAGATGGGTCATGGACCCATAAAGCTCGAATCGAGATTGCAGAGCAGGGAACAGTGCAAGGCTCCCAGGCTAGGGTGCAGGCGGATGGTGGCTACACGACTGTGAAGAAAGGCGGGCAGCCCGGAACTACGAAACCTACGGTTCCTCAGATGCCTGAAAAACCTGCAAACCCTCAGGCGGTAACGCCTAAGACCCCGGTTGAGCCCTCGTATGCTCTGCAATAGTTTGTGACTGCGACCTCTGTCGTGAGGACTTTCAGGAGTTGAAGCGCCACATCCATGAAAGCTAGGATGCGGCGCTTCGGTTTTTCATCCGCCCGCGATAAGAGTGTGCGGTACGGGGGTATATCCCCTTTTATTCCCGGGGAAATTCGGGGTTTACAATAGGTACATAAAACCTTAATATGATCTTTAAGTTTCTTAGGATAAATACAGGTTTGTATAGGGTCAACATAGGTAGATCCCGTAGAATGAGGGTATTTCCGGGCAGGGTATAGCCCCTATAATTTCAGTTTTGTGACGCGAAATTTTCGGGTACTGAACAGTAATTCATCATCAGAAAGATTACGCACATGATCACCAAGAAAACTTCCGTCCTTCTTTCTCTAGCTGTAGCAGGCGTTGTAGCCATTAGCGCATGCGGTGCCAATAACTCCAACAACGCTTCGAACTCTTCATCGGCATCCGCCTCTGCATCTGAGACTCCCAAGGTCTCCGCCTCCGATGGTTCGGTCACTGTGAATAATGGCGATACCTCTGTTACCGCTGGGGCTGACGGTAATATGCAGATGAAGAACGGCGATTCCACGGTATCTGCTGGTACTAACGGCAGAGTGCAAGCGGATAACGGCTCGGGGTCGAGTGCATCCGTATCCGCTGGAAATAAGGGCGGCGGTGCTGGCTCGCATACTGTTTTATCTGATGGGTCGTGGACTTACACTGAGGCTGATGGCGATAATACTACTGTGAGCTCCGATGGCTCATGGGTTCGCACCGAGACTGATGGCGATATTACCACTGTGAGTTCCGATGGCTCATGGACCGTTAAAGATGGTGGTGATGTAACAACTGTAAGCGCTGATGGCAGCTACACCGTTCAGGAGGATGGCAAGCCGTCCACGAAGAAGCCAAGCCTTCCGGATCTGCCCAATAAGCCCGGCGACTCTAAAGCTGTAACTCCTAAGTCCCCAGTTCAGCCAACCACTGCCGGCTAGATTATTCTAGATAGAGAGTCGATATGCCGTGCGTTGCCTCTGACGCGCTACGGTAACTACTGGTCTAGAAGGCTCCACCCGGACGTAGCATCACGGTATACGGCGCGATAATTCAAGCGGTGCGCATCCTTACGATGAGGATGCGCACCACTTTATTGTGTGCGGATAAAGGGCGGCAAAATAAAAACCCCGAAACTATAAGAGGTACTTGTATAAGTGCAAGGTATGCTCTAAGTTTTCTGAGATCTACGAGAAGGGTAAATATTTTAAAATATTAATTAATTTTAATAACACAAGGAAATACAGTTAATTGTTTGGGCTAGAAATGAGTATGCGTTAAAGGGTCTATTTATTGCTCTTAGCATAAAATGAGCCACAGGGAGGGGAAAATTCCTGAAAAATACCGTCAGTGTGTGAGAGAGTTGAAAACCAGTCAATAATCACCGGCAGAAAGGATAGGCGTATGATCGCCAAGAAGACTTCCGCTTTTGTATCTCTGGCTGTTGCGAGCATGGTGGCGCTGAGCGCCTGTGGCTCGGACAATTCTAACGGCTCCTCCTCAAGCTCTTCCGCAGGAAGCGGGGCGTCCGATTCCGCATCGGCAAACTCTTCAGCTTCCGCTTCCGGCGGCTCAGACTCCTCGAACGCTAGCGGTGGTTCCAGCGGCGATGCTTCGGCAAACTCCAGTGCCGGTTCTGACGCTAGCGGCGGTGCAGACTCAGAGAAGGGGTCTGGTAGCGGATCTAGCGACGGCACAGGATCGGATAATAAATCTGATTCTGGTTCCGATTCTGGCTCACAATCAGGCAGCGAGGGCGGCTCCGGTGGAGGCTCGGGTGCTGAAGGCGGTGGTGGCGCTCAGGGTGGCGCACAATCGGGCAGCGGTGACGGATCGGGCGGCGGAGCGAACGGTTCTGGCGCTGAGGGTGGCGGCGGTGCCCAGGGTGGCAACACTCCTAACTCTGGTGGCGGTGCTGCTGGCGCTGACGGTAGCGGCGCACAGGGTGGTGGCGCCAATGGCGCTCCCGGTTCTGAGGGATACGTTCTGGTCTCGGAAGACGGCTCTTGGACTGCTACTGAACCCGACGGCGATACAGTCACGGTATACTATGATGGCTCTTGGACTAGGACCGACGCTTCCGACGGTCACACCGATCTGGTGGGCATCGACGGCTCCTGGGTTAAGAACGAAGGCAATACGGTGACGGCTGTGCAGTACAACGGCGCCTACAACGTGATGGTTAACGGTCAGGCTACGTCCGAAAAACCCACCGACCTGCCGGATCTTCCCGTGGTTCCCAATACTCCGGGAGCGGCAACTCCTAAAACGCCTCTCAACCCGACCACTGCGGGCTAGTACCTGCGGGCAGCCGTGAGGCGGCTGTGTAATTTGGCGCGCATCCTTAGTGTTTGAGGATGCGCGCCTTATTTCTGCTAAAAATACGGAAGATATAAATATGATGGGGGAATTTAACCATTGGATATGCAATTAAACTACATAATTTTATGCACGCCATTTCGAAAATATTTATGGAAATGCAATGTATTTACGGCTCATAGCATAAAAACGTTCCGCACCTGGGATAAATCCCTGAAAAATACTTTAGGTGTGTGAGAGGGTGGGTTTTGAACCAACAATTACCGGCAGAAAGGATAGGCGTATGATCGCCAAGAAGACTTCTGTTTTTGTGTCCCTGGCTGTTGCTGGCGTGGTGGCGCTGAGCGCATGTGGCTCTGGCAGCTCCGGTGGTGACTCCTCCTCAAGCTCATCCTCAGCATCTACATCGTCAAGTTCATCAGCCTCGCAGGGATCCGTGACCACGGACAACGGCGGCACATCAGGCGACTCCGGTTCAGGCGGTGGCGCTGGCGGCGGCTCGGGCGCAGAAAATAATTCTGGCGGCGGCTCACAGATGGAGAACGGCGGCGGATCCGGCGGCACTGGTTCAGAGCCTTCAGCTGGCGGCAACATGCAGACCGGTGAGAGCGGTACCGGTGGCCACATGCAGACGAAGCCCGGCAGTGAAGGTGGAGCCCGTATGGATAACCCGCCGGAGGAACAACAGCAACAACAGCCCCAGCAAGGGCAGCAACAGCAGCAGCAGCCTCAGCAGGGACAACAGCAGCCTCAGCAACAGCAAAAGCAGTAACCTGAGGCATTCGCCCCTCTGCGGCGGTATGCTGCCACCGAAACAGGCGAGTTTCGGCGTATCTGTGCATATGGCGCGCATCCTTGAACGTGAGGATGCGCGCCATTGCGGCGTTCAAAACGTTAACCAGCCGAACATGTCACATCTTCGCCGTGAAATACCTGGTCAGCTGACAAACCGGTAGAATGTGGGATATTGACAGGTTGCGGGTACGCCCGCATATGACGACTACGAGCGAGGGGGCGGAACATGCACACACGCGCAAAGACGCGCCACCATGCCCGCCTTCTCGCCGTTAAAGACTGTGCCGAGCGGGAATCATCGCCGCGTGAGGTACAGCCAGCAACCGCTACTAGGCGAGGCGCCCGTGTGATGCGTGCCTGGCTTATCTCGGCATCTGCGGTTCTGCTGGGCTCGGCGGGGCATACTCTTGCTGGAGGCGGCGCCGCGCATCCGATGATTCTTGCGCTTTGCACCGCGTTAGGGGCGCTCGCCGCTCTGGGGCTTCTAGCGCTTCTCGAACGTATAACGCGCTCACGGCAGCGAGCCATCTACCTGGGCACCGCAGCAGGCGCCATCACGGTGCAAACCCTGCTCCACGGTGTTTTCAACCTATCCCACGGATCCGCTCAGGCGGCGCATCGTGTGGCGGCACTGCAAGGAAACCACGCGCATGGTCATGCACATGCGCCCGGAACACCCCTTGCCCTTGAACACGGGAATGGGCTCAGCCACGCCGTCGCCCAGCACGCTACCGGCACTATGATCGGGGTGCACGCTCTTGCAGCCCTGCTAAGCCTTATACTTTTGCACCGTGGTGAACGCGCCCTCGCGCAGGCGTTGTGGGCTTTACACTGTTATCTGAATACACGTTTGCAGTCCGCTCTGCGCGTTCCGGTGTTGGCACCGCTTCCTGTCTTTCCCCGTATATACGGACGTTTTGTCATATCCGTTTATCTTCGTCGGCTGATGCTGGCGTTCTCCCGCGTGGAGCGAGGACCGCCTGCAGTCTTGGGAAACCCCGCGTAACCCCAACCATCGCCCGTGCTACGAGTCTGCCCACCGGCTGGCTCGCGTGAGTGTATACACCTTCCTCGACTGAAACCGAGCGTGAAAGCGCATGCAGCATGGGCATTCGATGCAGATAAAGGATTTACATATATGCGCACCATGATGCGTACCCTGGCGGCGGTTTTGCTCGCCAGCCTGATGCTTTTCGGCGGTGCCGCAGCGCAGGCGCATGACGAACTGGTCTCTTCCGACCCCGCCGCGAACGCAACTTTGACGCAGGCACCTGCCGAGCTGAACCTGACCTACAGCGCGAACCTCATGAATATTGAGGGCGGAAACCGCGTGCGCGTGGTCGATTCGACCGGCGCATCCGTAGCTGAAGGCGAACCACAGGTGAAGGGAACGACCGTCACCCAGCCGCTCAAGATCAAGGATGCTAGCGCCGACGAGACCTATACCGTCACCTGGCGCGTAGTCTCCTCGGACGGGCACCCTATTCAGGGAACCTATACGTTCAGCGTTGGCGCAGGTAAAGCCGCAGCGCCCTCGCAGGATGCGGGCACCGGCGAATCTTCGCAGGCCGCAGCTGATACCCAGAACTCCACTAAGTCAGATTCCGGTTCCGGGGTGAATTGGTGGTTGATTGGCGGCGGTGTAGGTGCCTTCGTCGTGCTGGCCGTGGGGATTCTCGCCCTGCTCAAAAAACGTTCCGCATAATACCTTGTACGTTCGTGACGTTACCGGGCAGCTTCCGGACGTCACATCCATTGGCAGGCGCCGCATCGGGATCTTCCCGCAGATTGCGGCACGTGCGATTAAAAGTCGCAGAATAATCGAACGCCGCGAACTGTCGCATGTGCCTGCCGAAGAATTATTCGCACACACAGGCGGGTTTTACCGCCAGAAAAGAGTAAAAGATCATGAAGAAATTTCAGGCTCACCACAAGCTGATGGCTTTGAGCTCCGTAGCTCTCGCCGGGATTCTTACCCTGAACGCTTGTGGCTCTACCAACACGAACTCTGATTCGAGCGCATCCGCAACGAGCTCTTCCAGCGCAGCGGCAAGCGGTTCGGCACAGTCGTCTTCAGGCCCGATCAAGATTGAGAATACTTGGGCTAAGGCAACCGACGGTGGTATGACCGGCGTTTTCGGCAAGATTACCAATACCAGCGATCACGATGTGAAGGTCGTCTCAGCAACCTCGACTGCGACCGATGAAGTGCAGCTGCACACCACGGTTAAGGATACCAACGGAAGCACCAAGATGCAGCAGGTGCAGGAATTTACGGTGAAAGCGGGGGAGACCCTGGAACTGAAGCCCGGAGGCAACCACATTATGCTGATGGGTCTGAACTGCTCGCTCTCGGCGGGTGCCAGCACCACGGTAACCCTCAAGACTGAGGACGGCGCAACCCTGGAGTTCAAGCCTGAGGCACGCGACTACTCTGGCGCTAAGGAAGAATATCAGGGCGATGCACAGTCCACCGGCTCGGCTTCTGCGGATGCATCTGCATCAGCTTCGGGTGACTCCCATGACGGACACGAGCACAGCCACGAGCATGGTCACGGGGATGGCGAGCACTCTGATCATGAGCATAGTCATGGGGATGGTGAACACTCCGATCACGAGCATGGCACACACGAACACGGTGAGCACAGCGACCACGACCATATGAGTGGCGAAGCTTCGGGGAGTGCATCCGCAAAACCGCAGTGTAAGTAGCCGCAGCGCTCGGCAACGGGTGTTCTGAACACATCAACCGAGCCTATGCAGGATGCGCGGCGCACGAAACCGCAACATTTGGGGGACTGGGCACCGCGCATCCTGCCCCACTCAACTGAGGCGCCGATAGCGCGCATGAGAGATAGCCGCAGGCATAGAGGAATGAAAGATTATGACGACGGAGAATGACAAGATGGGTACCCCGCAGCCTCCGCATGAGCCTTCTTCGACGGAGGCCAACGAGCCGCAGGAGGGTACCGCCGGGATGTCTGAAGGATCGGCAGTTGCGGACTCTGAACGGCATCAAGACACCCGGTCTGCGGAATCTCCAGGGGTGCGTCGCCGTACAGCACTCGCCGGTGCTTTCCTGGGGGTGGGGACCGGTGTGGCCGTTGGCGCCGGGGCACGCGGTCTGATAGCGTCGGGGCATGAAACGGGTGCGCACGAGCC
Source organism: Rothia sp. HMSC08A08 (assembly GCF_001808385.1). Classification (NCBI taxonomy): domain Bacteria; kingdom Bacillati; phylum Actinomycetota; class Actinomycetes; order Micrococcales; family Micrococcaceae; genus Rothia; species Rothia sp. HMSC08A08. The sequence continues at coordinate 37,299 of NZ_KV793076.1, read as the reverse complement.
TGTACCCGCGCAGCAGGCGCTGACCACTCAAACCGTGAATTTTTATGGCGATAAGCAAGCCGGAATTATGACCCCGGCACAGGCTCATGCGCGTTTTATTGCTCTTGATCTGAACGAAGGGCTGGAAGCCCCCGGGGTGCAGCGTCTGTTGAGGATTTTGACCTCCGATGCGGCCGCCCTGACTATGGGGGTGACTCCGCTGACGGATCAGGAACCTGAGCTTGTGCAGGCTCCCGCACATTTGACTATCACATTCGGGTTTGGCGAAAAGATTTTTGATATTGTGGCACCCGCCAAAAAACCGGCGTGGCTTAAACCTCTCCCAGCGTTCCCGAAGATCGACCAACTGCAGCAGAAGTGGAACGGCGGTGATCTGCTCCTGCAGATTTGCGGGGATAATCTGCTGACGGTCTCGCATGCCCAGCGGATGCTCACCAAAGACACCCGCTCCTTCGGGCGTATCCGCTGGGTGCAAGAGGGCTTTCTGAGCGCCTTCGGTACCGGTCAGGGCACTCCGCGTAATCTCTTCGGACAGGTAGACGGCACCGTAAACCCGGTCGAAGACCCTCACGAGACACCCGGGCGCGGCGGCGGGTCGGCACACGAGATCGTGTGGGGTGAGGGGAGCGCTGAGCAAAACTTCCCCCAGGCCTGGGAACCGGGCGGTACCTCCGTGGTGATTAGGCGCATCCATATGAATCTGGATACCTGGGATGAGGTCGATACCCCTGCTCGCGAAGACGCTATTGGGCGTAAGCTCTCTAATGGTGCGCCCTTGACTGGCAATGATGAATTTGATGACCCCGACTTTGATAAGCTCGATAACCTGGGCTTTGAGGTCATCGCCCCGTATGCGCATATTCGCCGGGCGCACGGCACCGAACTTGAGAAGAAGCCGTGGGAGCGCATCCTGCGGCGCGGCTATAACTATGACGAGCCGGTCTTTAACGCCTCCGGGTTCTCAGAACACGGGCAGATCAGCGGCGGCATTTCGGATGCGGGGCTGATTTTCGTGGCCTACCAGGCAGACCCGGTGGCGCAGTTTGTGCCTATCCAGAAACGGCTTGAACAACTGGATATGCTTAACACATGGACGGTTCCGGTGGGATCAGCCGTGTTCGCAATTCCTGCCGGGGTACGTGAGGAAGGCGGGTATATCGGCGAAAGCCTCTTCGCCTAGCCGCCCAAGATTTACGCGCATACCTAACACGCACCATCGCACACACCACAGATGAAAAAGAACTATGGCTACTACGTCTTCACAACCGCAGAAAACCGAGACTGACCCTCAGCGCGCCGCCGTGCGCCCCGGGCTGTCCGCGCCCTGGATTACCGCCTATGTTGGGGTCGGTCTGCTGACTCTGCTGGTCTCGTTAAGGCTAACCCTAGCGAACTCGGCGACCGAGCTTGCCGATGCTGGCAGTTTTGTCCGCTGGGCGCTGCCTATTTCCGAGGTTATTCATAATTTCTCGATGGCGACGACCATGGGTGCGCTGATCTTCGCGATGGGCATTATTCCCCGCTATGCAGCCGATGCCGCCGGAACACGCCGTGGCAAGCGCACCACGAAAAACGCCGTCGATAAAGAGTACAAACCATTTGCCGATGTGCTGAACCTTGCCGCCGCCTCCGCCGTGCTGTGGACTCTCGCAGCGCTTGCCGTTCTGATTCTTTCCTATGCCGATATTTCGGGGCGACCCATTGGCTCTGGCACCGATTACGCTAGTGAGCTCATCAGTTATATCACCACCTTAGATGCGGGCAAAGAAAAAGGTATGACCGTCGTGGTCGCCGTCGTGGTCGCCACCGCCTGTTTCGGGGTGCGCTCGCTTATGGGACTGTTTTTCATCTTCATGATCTCGCTCGTCGGTATCGCGGATATGGCGCTTTCGGGGCATTCCTCGGGCGGGCAGGACCATATGGGCGCCGTCAACTCCCTGGGACTGCACCTGCTGGGGGTGAGCATCTGGTGCGGTGGGCTGATCGCGTTGGCGTTTATCTCGCGCGGTATTTCGGGTAAGGATGCGGGCACCGGCACCATCGTCGAGGCACACCGTGGCGAACAAACGGCGGCGTCTCGTCGCGTGCCGATGGCCCAGGCGGTACTGCGCCGCTACTCGCTGCTTGCCCTCATCGGGTTCATTCTCGTGCTGCTCTCGGGTATTACGAACGCCGGGGTGCGCATGTCGTCGTGGCGGGATTTAGGTACCGACTACGGCAAGATTGTGCTGCTCAAACTGGGGTTAACGCTTCTGCTCGGGGTAATCGGGGCAGCGCATCGGCTTTATCTGATTCCCGCGCTCTCTGCCGGTAAGATGAGCGGCACCCGTGCCCTGTGGAGCGCCATCTCTGCTGAGCTCGTGATCATGGGGGCGGCCTCCGGACTAGGGGCTTCGCTCTCACGTACACCGCCACCGGTTCCGGAAACTCTCGCGCCGGATGCCACGCCGGTGCGCATTATCACCTGGTACGATATGCCGCCCGAACCGCATTTTCAGCGCTGGTTCACCGAGTGGCGCTGGGACTGGTTCTGGGTTGCCGTGCTCGGGTATTTGGCGATTGTATATCTGTGGGCGTTCGTGAAAGTACGTCGTGCGGGTGACTCTTGGCCCGTGATGCGCGCTGTCTCCTGGATGTTAGGGCTGCTCGTGCTGAACTACATCACCTCCGGTCCACCCGCCGTATATTCGCGTGTGCTGTTTTCGGTGCATATGTTTGAGCATATGGTGCTCACGATGGTCGTGCCGATTCTGCTCGTATTAGGCGCACCCGTAACGCTGCTACTTAAGGCGCTGGAACCCCGCCAAGACGGTACGCGAGGACCGCGCGAGTGGATTGTGCGCATCGTGCATTCGGGGTGGTCGAAAGTTGTTACACACCCTATTTTTGCCGCTGTCAACTTTGCAGGGTCGATTATTATCGTTTATTTCACGCCGCTTTTCGGGGTGATGCTGCGGTACCATATCGGGCACGAATTCATGATGATTCACTTTACGCTCACGGGCTATGCCTTCATGCTGGTGCTTATTGGTATTGACCCGATTCCACACCGCCCTCAGTACCCTATGCGTCTGATTATGCTGATCGCCACCCTGGGGTACCACGCCTTCGTAGGTATTTCGATCATGAACTCCAAGGCGCTCTTGGAAGCTTCTTGGTTCGGCAATCTGGGGCGCACCTGGGGTCTGTCGGCGTTGGATGATCAAAAGATGGGCGGCGCGCTCATGTGGGGTATCGGCGAAATCCCGACCATGATCGTGGCGATCGCGGTGGGTTTCCAATGGTCTATGGCAGATAAGAAACTTGCCGCACGCATTGACCGGCAGGCCGACCGCGACGGGGATGCCGAGCTGACCGCCTACAACGAGATGTTTGAGCGCCTGCATGAAGAGGACGCGCGCCACGGCTCCTAAACGGCTCTCATTCATTTGCTCTTCCAAGCCCCTCGCGAACGCGGTCAAGCTACCTTCGTAGTTAAGCTTTGTCACCGTGGCCGCGTGTGGTGTACCCGCAGCAAAGCTTTTGAACCCGGCCGTTGCCGAACATACTCATGGTGTAAAAAAGGGCGTAGGGGATCCCCAGAGGGACACCCCTACGCCACATAAGACAGGGTATCGGCAGATGAAGCCGTTCGTTATGACTTGAGCGAGTATTCGATGCCGTCGAGCAGAATGGTCATTTTATGCCGCAGCCACTCTAAGGGATCCGAGGTCACCGAATCCCGCAGAATAGTCCGGATCTCTTGACGCTCGGCGGAAGCACCTGGGTCTTGGAAAGACTGCAGGTCGGTTGAATTGCGCTGCATCTGATGCTGAATTTCTTCACGTCCAGCGCCGGTTTCAGCAATAAACGCATCGCTGTGTTCAACGCTTCGTCTGCTGTCGATAACCATATCCAGCAGCATATCGCAGGTGAGAACGGCCTTCTTTGCCGAAAAACCTTGTTTGATGAGAATTACACAAAGCTCTTCGAAAAAGTATGTAGCAATGGGGGGAACGATGCCGCGTGCCACTTCGGTTGCCGCGCCCGGGTATTTCTCAAGGCTGTGCCAGGTATTGAGGGCGTGTGCAGTCAGAACCTCACGCCAGGGACCTTCAAAGGAAGGAACCTCAATACCGGAATAGGCATATTCGAGCCCCATACGTACCAGTTCGTCGCGGTCCGGTGCGTAGCGATATAGGGTGGTTTCCCCTACCCCTAGACGGTCACGAACGGCGGCAAACGTGAGATTGGCAAAGCCTACGTCTAAAACGGTTTTGGCAATCTGCTCACGGGTTAGGCTTGGGGGACGTCCACGGCGGGCTTTGGGTTGGGTCATGGTTGGTTTCCTTGCACGGTGATTGCATATTCATATCTGATAATAGGTCTTTACGAGGCGGAATAAAAATAGCAGTTTGCCCGGGTATCTCAGGGTGAGACAAGAATGAAAATTCTTGTCACCTGATCAAAAAGTCGCAGATGCACTCGTCTCGCAGCGTCGCGAGAGCAAGGTTTGCGGGTCCTTCCCCCGAAAAACCGCCTCAAAAACGGTGTGTAGCACTCGGCGCTGGTTAATAAGTCAAGGGTTGCCTTATTTATTAGTATGGGTTAGCTTAAGATTACGGGCATTGTGTGGTCCGACCATAACTGTGAATGAACACACACCATACTTTTGCGTTATATCGCGGTATATGACGCTTTGAACCTCGTATAGCAATGAAGCGGCAACCCCGCAGAAAGAAGGCGCCCCATGGTACAACGTCAGTTCCCCAAGCCCAGCGAACTCAAAGAATTTATGACGTTCAAGAAGCCCAGCCTGGACTTCGCCGGGAACCGCCTCGAAAAAGCCCTCACCATTTATGATCTGCGCAAGATCGCCAAACGCCGCACCCCAGCTGCCGCTTTTGACTATACCGATGGCGCTGCCGAAGGTGAGTTCTCCATGAATCGTGCACGCCAGGCCTTCGAGGATATTGAGTTTCACCCCGGCGTGCTCACTGATGTTTCGACCGTAGACACCACCACCGAGGTCTTAGGCGGTACATCCGCCATGCCTTTCGGTATCGCTCCCACCGGCTTCACCCGCCTCATGCAGACCGAAGGTGAGATCGCTGGCGCCGGTGCAGCAGGTGCCGCGGGCATCCCCTTCACCCTGTCTACTCTAGGCACCACCAGCATTGAGGATGTGCGCGCCGCAGACCCCAATGGTCGCCTCTGGTTCCAGCTGTATGTGATGCGCGAGCGCGAAATCTCCTACGGACTGGTAGAGCGTGCCGCCAAAGCAGGATTTGATACGCTCTTCTTCACCGTGGATACACCTGTTGCTGGCGCTCGTCTGCGCGATAAGCGCAATGGTTTCTCTATTCCTCCGCATCTGACGATGAAGACCCTGCTGAACGCGATTCCGCGCCCCTGGTGGTGGTTTGACTTCCTGACCACGCCCAAGCTGGAATTCGCCTCGCTCTCCTCGACCGGCGGCACCGTGGGCGAGCTTCTGGATAACGCGATGGACCCCTCCATCAACTATGAAGACCTGAAGATTATCCGTGAAATGTGGCCCGGCAAGATCGTGATTAAGGGCGTGCAGAACCTCGAAGATTCTAAGAAACTCGCCGATCTGGGTGTGGACGGCATTCTGCTCTCTAACCACGGCGGTCGTCAGCTGGACCGTGCGCCCGTACCTTTCCACCTGCTCCCGGAGGTTGTGCGCGAGGTCGGTAACGACGTTGAGGTGATGGTCGATACCGGCATTATGAACGGTGCCGATATTGTCGCCTCTATGGCGCTGGGCGCGAAGTTCACCCTGATCGGGCGCGCCTACCTGTACGGGCTTATGGCCGGTGGCCGCCGCGGCGTGGACCGGACCATTGAGATTCTTTCCGACGAGGTGCGCCGCACCATGAAGCTGCTTCAGGTGCACAACATTGCCGAACTTGAGCCCAAGCACGTGACCCAGCTGCGCCGCCTGCAGCCGATCCCGAAGGCGTAAGTTCTAAACCTGATAACCTCCCTTTCGCTAGGGGATGATAAAAGGCTCTTGAGGTGAATACGGCGGAGTTTCTAACACTTCGTTCACCTCAAGGGCTTTTTAGTATGCGCATGGGGTAAAACCTAGGGTGATGTCTTCGCTTCTATGACAGAATATGACGGCGTATTGCGGGACGAGTTCATAAACTTTTACCGCCCGGTGAACATGCCCGCACCGCTGGCATAATAGGGTGAAACGAGCGCACCCTGTTACTAAGCGGGGTCTGGGCGCGAAACCATAGGGGAGAGAATCGTGATCGAAACCAGCAACCAGCATACCGGGCAGAAAACCGTGCGCGTGCGCGCCAGCGAACTGATCGGACGATCCTGGCTCAACACCGGCGAGAAGAGCCTAGACCTGCAGACTCTTCGCGGCAAAATCGTGATCCTCGACTTCTGGACCCTGTGCTGCATTAACTGCCTGCACGTACTCGACGAGCTGCGCCCCCTCGAAGAAGAATTCTCGGATGTGCTCGTCACCGTGGGCGTGCACAGCCCCAAATTCGAGCATGAGGCAGACCCGGTAGCGCTCGCCGCAGCCGTAGACCGCTACGACATCAAACACCCCGTACTCGACGACCCCGAACTCACCACCTGGCAGGCCTACACCGCCCGCGCCTGGCCCACGCTCGTGGTCATCGACCCCGAAGGTTATATTGTGGCGCATCTATCCGGGGAGGGACACGTGCAGGGGCTTACCTCACTCGTGCGTGAGCTCGTTGCCGAACACGAGAAAAAAGGTACCCTGCACCGTGGCGACGGCCCCTATGTACCCCGACCCAAAACCGAGGGAACATTCGCTTTCCCGGGGAAGGCTATTGAACTCCCCACAGAGTTCGGGCCCAAAAACCTGTTCGGCACCGGCTCACGCACCTACCTGGTGTCCGATACCGCTAGGCACCGCATCCTGCAGGTCGCCGAAGACCTCAACACGGTGCTGGCAACCTACGGCGGGGGAGAGGGTGGCGATAAAGGCTACGCCGACGGAATCGGAACCACCGCACGCTTTAACGAACCGCAAGGGCTTGCCCTGGTACCCGCCGAACTCCGCGAAAAACTTGGGTACGATGTGCTGATTACTGACACTGTGAATCACCGGCTGCGCTCGCTGAACCTGCGCACGGGCGAGGTTCGTACCCTTGCGGGCAACGGCGTGCAGCGCGTTATTGATGGAGATAATGCCGTCACGGGCAACGCAAACCATATCCCCGCAGATGCGCCCGCCACCGCTGTAGCCCTCTCATCCCCGTGGGATGCGGTCTACTCGCGTGAAGCCGGGCAGTTCGTGATCGCGATGGCTGGCACCCACCAGCTCTTCGGCTACGACCCCGTTTCTGAAACCATCAGCATTTTTGCGGGCGCCGGGGTTGAAGGGCTGCAGGACGGTACCGCCGAGGATGCATGGTTTGCCCAACCCTCCGGCATTATCGAGGCGCGTGACGGCAGTCTGTGGGTAGCCTGCTCGGAAACCAGCGGGCTGCGCCACGTAACCTTTACGCGGGATGAGCACGGGCACCAGAGCGTACAGGTGACTTCTGCCGTAGGGCTGGGTCTGTTCGATTTCGGGTTCGTGGACGGCGACTCGCAGACCTCTCGTATGCAGCATCCGCTGGGACTTGCAGAGCTTCCCGACGGTTCTATCGCAGTGGCAGACACCTATAACGGTGCGATTCGCCGCTGGGATCCTGCCGCGAAGGAACTGAGCACCTTGCAGCGCGGACTCGCCGAACCTGCCGACCTCCTGGTGGAGCATAGTCCGGGCGAGGACCCCCGCCTGATAATCGTGGAAACCAATGCGCACCAGTTAGTGCGTGCCGCAATTCCGGCGCAGGCGCAAAAAGTGGACGAAGGCGCGATCACAACCGCCCGACCCGCCACGAAACTCACCGGCGGAACCCTTAAATTCACCTCGCGGTTTACCGTGCCGACCGGGCAGAAACTCGATACCCGCTGGGGAGACCCGACCCAGCTGAAAATCTCATCCACCCCCGAAAACTTCCTGCTGGACGGTGCCGGTACCTCCCAAGGGCTCAGCCGTACCCTCGTGCTCAACCCCGAAATTCAGGAGGCGGTGCTGCACATTACCGCCCGCGCCGCCGCCTGCGACGGCACCCCCGACGGCGATATTCCCGAGCACGCCGCATGCCACCTATACCAGCAGGACTGGGGTATTCCGGTCATCGTCACCGGTGATGCAGCGGATGAGAGCGAACTCGTGCTGGATTTGCGAGGGATTAACTAAGCTAGGGTAAGAGCTTTCAGAAGCTCACGTGCACCGCCGTGCCGTTGCTGACGTTCACTGTCGGTTTGATGGTAAACGGAACTTCCTTCTCAAAGGGCTGCCGCTCGCCCGTGTACAGGTCAAGCTGCGTGAAGGAGACCTTGACCTTGCCCTGCGCCTGGTCAGCGCTCCATTCGCCATTCGCGGTGACCGTCACGTGTGGATGCGGATATTCCGTGACCGACCAGGTCACCTCGCCATCCACGCGCCCGGGGAAAGTGTACTCGAAGGGGCAGCCGCTCGGGTAGAGAGTCTTTTGCTCGGTGCAGGAATTTACGTAATCCTCCACCTGATGCTGCACGGATTCTCGGGCCTGATCGCTCGCCTTCAAATCGAGCGTGACCTGCGAATTTGCGTCCGCTGAGAGTACCTTTTGCGAGTACGGCTGTGCGGTATACACCGTCGAATCATAAGAAATGGAATAGTTTCCGGGGTAGAGTACCGGGAACGTTGCCTCACCGTCATCAACCGCAACCTTGCGGGTGTTCACGGTCGCCGCCTGCACGCCCTTAATCGAAACCTTCAGCTCGGGCAACTCGCCGGGTTCAATCTCCCACCGCGGAAAAAGACCCCAGTGATCGCCCACATGACGCAGTCTGAAATCGGTGTGTTCCTGTGCGCCGTCCAAGGTGTAGGAGGCTCGCACCGTCGCATGCTCGCCGTCACCGCTGCTTTCCACTACCTCATAGGTAATATTAGACAGCCCCGAAACCGACTTCTTCAGAACCTCACCATCGAGAAGAGAACCGTCGCCCTCAGGTACCCGCGCCCCCAAAATACCGAGCGCATGCGAACCATTACCGTCCTGCAGCGCTCTAAAATACTCCTGAACTTGACCCGTGGGGGTGTACACCAGCCGATTCAGAGCAAAGAGCGCGCCAAAAGCAAGGGTTACCGACACGAAAACGCCGATAACCCAGGTAGCTAGAACCCGTTCCACGGGAGAAAATTTGTGCATGATTACAGCGTACCGCACCGCGCGGGCGCACCTGACACCGGGCAGATTTATGTACCCGCACGAACCCTCAGGTTTGACACTGCGGGGCGAAAATCTTAGCGTCGGGCAGGTGCGACCGCTAAAGTGGTGTGTATGGCAGAACGCGCACACGAAATTCCCGCCAAATATGGCGATGTTCTAGAACTCTTCCACCCCCGCATGCGATCCTACGGCAGGCGCATCGAGGCGGCGCTCCCGGGAACCATCCCCCTCGTCGCCGCGATCGCATTCTTAGCGTATAAACGCCCCGCCCTGCCGTACCTGGTGCTGGTGCTTATCATCTGTTTTTTCGCGGGTCTAAGCCTGTATTCGGTGCTTAAACCCACGATCGTGGCAATCACCAAAACCCATGTACTCCGCGCCCGAATCTTCGGCTGGCATGCGGTGGAACGTAAAGATATGGACCACACGATCTTCGTGGAAAAGCTCTACGGCAAGAAAGCACACGGGCAAGACCTCAGCAACGTTGTAGCCAAGCTCAAGTACCGCAGCTTCCCGAGCATGTGGGCGCTGGATAAGCAGGGAAAGTCTCTTCTTCGCCTCGACGGTCGCGTGTGGGATGCCAAGACTATGTCTACGGTGGCCTCGAAACTTTCCGACCAGACCACGGTCTATAAAAAAGCGAACGTTCTCGATATTGACCGGCTGCATCACGGTCTGATTACCTTCACCGAACTGCACCCTGGCTGGAAATCCGCCACTATGGCGATTCTCGCAGTACTTATCGTGGCTATATTGGGCGGCGCCGCAATCCTGCCCGAAGACATGGCACGTTCAATCCACCTGATCCCCTAGAGGCTACGATTCCCGCGTTCTGCACGGGGCGGAAAGAGAAAAAATGCGGTGGTGCGCATCCTACACAAAACCAGGATGCGCACCACCGCTTTTATCAGCCATAAAGCGTGCCGCCTGAGCGCCGCCTACCGCGAAAGAACCGCCACAATAAACTCGGACCCCTCAGCAAACGGACGCAAATCCCAGGAACTAAACGTCGAATCAACATTCAGACCGACCTCGCGCGCATCCTCAAGAAACTGAGCAAACGCATAGTCACGACCGGGACCGGAACCATACCCAATCACGGCGCGCCCACCCGGAGCCAGCACCTTCCGGAAATTCTCCAACACCGGCTTACGGGTTGAACGCGCAAGAAAACCCATCACATTCCCGGCACATACGATCAGCTCAAAACCATCCTCACCGGCATCAGACTCGAATCCGAGAGCCTGCGGCAAATCCACCAAATCAGCCGTAACCCAGGTGGCCTCCGGGCATACGCGGCGCGCCTCATCAATAAGCTCAGGGTCAATATCAACGCCGGTCACCCGATGCCCCAGCGCATGCAGCTGCTTACCCACACGGCCCGGGCCGGAACCAGCATCCAGAATCTTTGCCCCGCGCGAGGCCAAAGCATTTACCAGGCGAGACTCACCCGCCATATCCTTACCCTCAGCCTCCATAGCCTTAAAACGGTCGATATACCATTGCGAATGTGCCGGATCGTTCTCTTTCTTGATGAGCCAGAGCGACTTTTCGCGCTCGCCGGGGGCGTTAAAACTCAATGCTGACACCGTATTCTCCTCGGTGGTAGATGAATAGATAGCGTGTGTGCAAACGTAGGGGTATCGTACCGCATACGGGTAAGAACGCGCCTCCTAGGGCGTCTGCCCGACGGTATTCTGCTCGCTGTGTTCATCCGAGTTTTCGGCGCCGGTGAATTCCTCAATCAACTGATCCATAACATCGGATACATCGGATGCGCCCCGCACCGGCCCGCCCGCCAACAGTCCGTCAGAGCCCAGTACTACCGCCAGTGGGGTGCCGCGGCCGAAAGCGTGCATTGCCGCAAATTTTGGATCTACCAGCGGGGTAATGCTCTCGGGTACAGACGCAGTCTTTGCGTTGCTCTCACTGCTGAAAACAGGATGCAGCTCAAGCTGCGGCAGTTTGTACGCCCAGCCCGCCAGCTTGTCGAAGATCGACAGGCAGGCGCCGCATGTGGGGGAGACGAAGAACAGCACCCGCGCCTTGAGCTCGGCGAGCTCGCGGATCGAAAAATTCTTGCCGTCGAGCGTATGCAGGGTTGCGTACGGAATGGGCATGCGCACGTATTCTTCGCCGTCGCCGCGATCCTCATAGACGGGAAGCAGAAGATGGTTATCATCGCTTTCGCCGAAATCTGGCTCAGCCAATGCCTCGCCGCGCTGTACCGCCCACATGGTGAGGGTAATCAGGGCGGCGCCGAGCACCCAGCCCCAATCGGCAGAGTTGAGGTTGTACAGCTCGTAGATAAGTGCTCGACCTGAGCCCAAAGACGCGGCAAAAACCGTAGCTGCGGCTACGGTCAACGCGATATTGCGGATGAGCGTATAGCGGCTCACGGGTGCGGCGGATTTTGAACCGAAACAATTGCACCCCGCGGTGCGGCCGGTGGCAAGTGCCCGCGCAATAACGATCAGGTAGAACAGCATGAGAACCAGGGAGATGCCCGATATTACGGTGAAGAGAGCACCCGGCGCTGCGAGCATCCCTAATGCCAGAAGCAGTTCGACCCAGGGGAGTGTGCGCGCGGTGAGCTTCAGCGGAGCAATTTTTTCGAGCCCCAGGTTGAGAATACCCGTGACGGTACTGGAAGGGTCCTTAGCCTTGGCGAACCCGCTCACCGCCAGAGTGATGGCGATCAGCGCCGTACAGAGAAGAAAAGATACATTCGGAAAAGCAGACATGATTCCTTGAAAGTTTGAGTGAGTTTGTGTCTACCACAGATTTTACGCCTGGTGAGGGTCTGCACGGCGGATATGGGGGCGCATCCGGCGGCATAAATTTATGGGGAGGGCAGCACGTTCTTCGTGTTCGGAGTCGGAATAATACCGGGGTAGAATAGCTCATGAAGGTGTTAGGTGACTGGCAGAGTCAGCGCCGGATGCCCAGGCTGTGCGCCGGGTTGCGCCTTCGTCACCGTGATAAAAAATAGGGAGTTAAGTGTATGCCTATCGCGTTGCCTGAGCCCGTGTCTTTAGCTGTTGAAGCACTCGACCTTGAGGTCGCTATTACCGCAGCAGAAACCCAGGATGCGACTGCAGAGTTACCGCATGAAGAACTTTTTGACGTAAGCACCGAAGATGGTGTGATCCAGATTGTTCAGCGGGAACGCTACTGGAAATCCAAGTTTGCCAAGCGCACCTCGTTTTTATCCTTTGGGGGACCGAAGATCGTTATCAGCCTTCCACACGATTCTTTTCTTGACGTTCTGCGGGTTCAGACAAACTCAACATGCCGCCTAGAAGGGGTGCGCACCACGCACGCAGATTTGGCGGCGACCACGGGCACCATTCGCTGTTTGAACGCATCGTTTACACATGCGAAGGTGACCGCGAAATCTTCGTCCGTGAAGATGGTAGACAGTACGGTTGCTGAGGATGCGACTCTCACGGTCACGGGCGGCTCGGTGACAACGACCGGGACTTTCACCGAGATGCCGGGGTACCGTATCGAGGATGTTTCGGGCAAGGTGCAGATTTTGGATCAGCCGTGCGAACCGGGCGACTCACACAATGCGAAGGGGCAGCCCAGCGTGTTTATCAACTGCATCGGCGGGTCCGTAACGCTGGCGTAGGCGCTGTACGCTTCTTTGCCGGGTCTCTTCCCGGTCGCATAAAAAGGCTCTTTATTCCACTAAAGCGGGTTTTCCGCCACGTTAGTGGAGTAAAGAGCCTTTTTAGCATCTACCCATAGTGGCATGATGCTCAGCGGTAGAACGTTAACCGACGTACTGGTTGATTTCGTTCTGGAGAGCCATGATGGTCTGGGAAGGACCGTCGAGGCGAGCATCTGGGGAGATCCCATAATGTTGTTGAAGAGTTCGAATAGTCTTACCATTCATCGTTGAAGTGGCTCCAGAGCCACGACGGAGCTTTAACCAGGTTTGCATTGCCAAAATAGTGGGTGACCCATGGTAATCTTCTACCCATTCCCATCCGCCCACAATTCCTGGACAACGAGCAGCTTCACGAGCGGGTTGTGAACTAATGACCCCATCAACGACAAGACCAGCACCCCTGACGGCATTCATAAACCGCTGCAGTCCTGCGCTGGTTTCTTCGCCCCACCAGCCGTCGGCGGAGATGGCGTTGGCGGAGGTTGCGGTGACCAGGGTGGAGCCGAAGGCGAGTACACCTGCGGCGGGAACACCTATGGCGCCTGCCTTGAGGAGCTTGCGGCGGGAAAGGTTAGTGCTTTCGAGGGACATAAAAATATCCTTTCATCGGTGATGCAGGTTATTCCTGCATTTTCACTGTAAAAGGATTCGTTGGCAAATATCAATCCTAAATTTATTCTTCTATAAAGTTAAATAAAAACTTTTTAAACTTTTTCTGGGTATATTCATGAGCGAAATATTATTATATACGAATAAAATTTTTAAGCATTTTAAATAATAGTGGAATATGTTTATTTAATGAATGATGTACGAAAAATAAAATATTGTGCCCCAGTGGTGTTATAGTCCTTGAACTCGTCTATTGCGGATGGATAGTCTAAAGAGACCGCATGAGAACGCAGGGAGAGATAACGATGAAAGCTAGTTTTATCACCGGAATTCGGAGCGTCGAAGCGCGCGAGATCGAAGATGCGCAGCCCCAACACCCCGATGAGACCCTCATTCGAGTTGCCTATGTGGGCATCTGCGGGACCGATCTTGAGCTGTACGACGGCACCTCAAACTATCTGCGGCGCGGTCTGACCGAGTATCCGCATCATTATGGACATGAGTGGGTGGGTGTGATCGAGACCCCGCCGCAGACCGCTCATGACAGTCGATTAAAAACCGGTGCCGTGGTCACTGGAAGCACCATGATTCCCTGCCTGATATGCAATTTCTGTCAGTGCGGGCGGCGTAACCTCTGCACGAACCTGCGTGAAGTTGGTCTTTATGAGCATGGTGGGGCGGCGGCGCAAAAGCTTGTGATGCCAGCGCACGTGCTGACCGTCATTGACGACGGTTCGAGCGCAGAGCCGCATCCCGAATATATTCTGATCGAGCCCCTCGTGACGGTTTTAGAAGGTCTAGCGAAAGCCACCCCAGAACCCGGCGATAGGGTACTCGTGCTGGGTGGTGGCACGATCGGCACCCTCGCGGCGCTGGTGCTGGGGCAGTACCCCATTGAGGTTGCGGTGGTTGATCCCTCGCAGCCCGTGCACCTTGCCGAACTTGGGATTCAAGCCTACAAGACCGTGGATGCGCTCCCTGCCGGAGACTGGGATGCTGTATGGGAGTGCTCCGGTTCCGCAGCGGCACTGCAAGCTACACCGTCCCTGCTGAGGAACGGGGGTACGGCGGTGCTGATTGGTTTCCCGCCTGCGCAGACCGATCTTGATGCCTCGGAGTTTGCCCTGCGGGGGCAGTACCTGGTGGGCGTCCGTCACGGCATCGACCACTATGCGGCTGCCGCGCAGTTCGTGCGGGAGCACCGGGATGAGCTGGGCACGCTCATCGATCGCAGCTACAGCCTCGACGATGCACAGGCCGCCTTCGAGCGCCTGGAAGCGGGGGAGCGGGAACGCCCCAAGGTGATGTTGAGTATCGATAAATAGTCCCCTAATTTTTCGCCAAAAAAAAGGCTCTTTATTTCAATAAAGCATTAGAAAATCCGCTTTATTGAAATAAAGAGCCTTTTTAGGTACCGAACCTAACAGCCGATACCTGGCGCGGCTTGAGGATTAGTTAATTTACCCAACCCACTGGTTAATTTCGTTCTGCAAAGCCTTGATGGTCTGGGACGGACCGTCGAGCGAGCCATCTACGGAGACACCGTAGTGCTTCTGAAGTGCAGCAATGTCAGTCGGAGAAAACTTGCCGTCTTCTGTAGCCTTGTTGCCCAGCCATTTATGCATGTAGGTTATAGCGGGTGAACCCGTGGCCTGGTAGTAGGGAACCCATTCCCAACCACCGACGATTCCAGGGCACCAGGTCTGCATAGCTGCATCCTGACCACTGATAACCCCATCGACAATAAGGTTTGCACCCATAACTGTGTTCATGAAGCGCTGGAACCCGGCTGAGGTCTCGGATCCCCACCAGCCGTCGGCCGAGATGGCGTTCGCGGAGGTTGCGGTCACGAGGGTGGAGCCGAAAGCGAGTACGCCTGCGGCAGGGACGCCCAGCGCACCGGCGCGCAGAAGGTTACGGCGAGAAAGATTGGTGTTTTCGAGTGACATAATGCATCCTTTCGTCTGCACTGCGGATAATTCCTGCATTTCCACCCTAAAATTAATTATCTAAGAATTGCAACCATAGTTTTATTCCACTAAAGCATGCATGAACGCTATATATAATTTATTCAATATTGTTATACACTTAAAAGATTCTTGATGGTAAATAAATTAGAATTACTGATTATTTGCTTTGAAAAATATTTTTAGCAAAATAAAATATAACCACTAAATTCCAACCAGCGTTATATTGTATTCTTCCGCAACCGCATCCCAATCCTTTATAAACTTCGCTGCGCGTGCCCCGGACTTACAAAACACGCCTACGCGTTCCCCGGCAAGCGGCTTCAACATGGCGCGCACCGCATCCTCGGTAGCTGCAGACAGCGGAAGGTGTAAAGAATCCGGGTACTTCACCTGGGTTTCGCGTTCGCTCTGCTCGCGCACATCCAGCAGAATCTTCGGCAGTTTATAGGCGCTCAAATCCGTCACGGGTGCCCGCTCAGGATCGGGGGAGAGGGCAAAATTCTGGAAGGTGCCGCTCAACGCCTCGTAGGTGAGCAGCCGCCCCTCAAGCGTGGGCAGCCCCGCCAGGAACTTGAGTGTTTCGGTCGCCATGAGCGATCCGATGACCGCTGTAGTAGCGCCCAGCACCCCGGCCTCGGCGCAGGATTCCAGGGTCGCGGGAGTTGTAGGGAACAGGTCGCGCAGATGTGCCGACCCCGTGCGGAAGACGCTCACGCTGCCTTGATACCGCAGCACCGACCCCCACACCAGCGGAATACCGGTTATCTCGGCGGCGTCGGCAATCAAATATTTAGTCGCAAACGTATCGGTACAATCGACGATCACCGAAGGGTTCTCCTCGGCGAGCAGGTCAAGAATCCAGGATGCCTCCAGGTACCACCGATACACCGTCACCCTCAGCGCCGGGGCAATCTCGCGGGCACGATGCGCGGCAACCTCAGCCTTCGCCCGGCCGCAATCGGCGATCCCGAACAACGGCTGGCGCTGCAGATTCGACAGCTCAATCACATCGTGATCGACGAGCGCAATCGACCCGACCCCGGCGGCGGCGAGCGCCTGCACCACGGGGCAGCCCAGGCCGCCCGCACCGATAACGAGCACATGCGCATTGGCGACCGCCTGTTGGTCGAAACCGGGCAGACGATCCTGCCGCAATACGCGCTCAGCTTCGAGAGCCTGCGCCTGCGCGGGGTCCTTTGGCGCTAGAATCTGCGGTGCGTCAGGCACCGAAGGGCGATCATACGAGGTCACATCCATGACACCAGACCCTCCGCCGGGGAGGAAGCCTTCGCGTGCTCGCGCTGAGGAATCCTGCCCGCGCCTCGCGCCAGATAGCCTGCCTCAACAGCGGCTTTCATAGCTTGCGCCATCGCCACCGGATCCTGCGCACGGTTGACCGCCGAGGCCAACAGCACACCCGAGCAGCCCAGTTCCATAGCAAACGCGGCGTCCGATGCGGTGCCAACCCCCGCATCCAGCAGCACCGGAACCGTGGCGCGGGAGCAAATCAGCTCAATATTGTGCGGGTTCAAAATGCCCAGCCCCGTGCCGATGGGTGAGCCGAGCGGCATGACCGCCGCGACTCCCACATCCTCTAGACGCCTGGCGATCACCGGGTCATCAGAGGTGTACGCCATGACCGTGAACCCTTCCGCCACCAGCGTTTCGCAGGCTGTCACGGTCTCGCACACATCCGGCAGCAGGGTATCTTCATCGCTAATCACCTCAACCTTAACCCAGTTCGTGCCCAGGGCTTCGCGTGCGAGCCGGGCGGTGATAACGGTGTCGCGTGCGGTACGGCACCCCGCCGTATTGGGTAGAGGCGCAATATTTAGCCTAGTCAGAAGCGGAAAAATGGGGGTGCCCGAGGCGTGCCTGCGCATCGCGACCGTGGTCATCTCGGTGCCGGATGCGACCAGCGCTTTTTCGAGCAGGTCCATGCTGGTGGCGCCTCCGGAACCCATAATGAGCCGGGATGAGAACTCTTTCTCAGCAATAATCATGGCCTCTACCCGCCCTGAACTGCGGTCAGCGCATCGACCCTAGCACCCTCGGGCACTTCGGTACTCGCCCACCGTGAACGCGGCACCACAGCACCATCGAGTGCGACAGCGACACCCTGATCGGTGCCCGCCTGCTGAAGAATCAGCGCCTCAAGATTCGTGGCAGAAATGTCTAATAGTTCGCCGTTATAGGTTATTTTCATGGATTATTCCTCTCGTTGTTAGTGCACAAACTGGCGGTATGTACTAGCAAATCGCGTATCAGTGCTCAAACCTATTCGGCGAGCATGGCGCGAACTCCGGCGGAATATCCCCGCCCAAAAACACCTCCGCACCGGCTTTCCCAGCGAGTGCCGCCAGTAAAATTCCGTGCCGAAAATACCCGTTTGAGATCAGCTGCCGCCGCCCGGTCGCCGTTATGCAATAGCCAAAGATCGGCAGATCATCCGGGGTTCCGGGTCGCACCCCCACATTCGACTCGATAAGCTCGCATTCCTCCACCGCAGGAACCACCCGAATCGCATCTTTGAGCAGCTGATACACGCCGTCCACACCGGGGCGTGTGCGCGTGTCCTCGCGGCTTGTCGCACCGATACACACCTCACCGCCAGGCCGTGGAATCACATAAACGGGCCGCCCGTTCACGAACCCGCGCACCACATGCTCCACCAACGGATGCGGCGCCTGCAAACGCAGAATATCGCCATAAACCGGTCGCAGTGGATACTGCTCCGCCGCGCCCAAACCGGTGCACACAATATCCCCAAAATCCGGGTCAGTCACACGCTCACGCACAAACTCGACCCCGCGTGCCTTCAGCGTCTTCACGAGAGCCTGCATAAACAGCCGGGGCGCCAGCTGATGATCGCCCTCAATCAACGCCGCACCCGCCAAATCCGGGGTAAGTGCAGGTTCCAGGGCGCGCGCCCGGCTCACGGGAATCGCCTCAGCACTGCGGTTGAGCGAACGGTAATAGTCAGAAACATCGCGCAGATGCGCCGCATCCGCACGGTCACCCGCCACCACCAACGTGCCGGTCGTATCGTAGCCGGTGGGTGCATCCGTTACCGCAGCGAGCCTGCGCATGAGCGAAGGGTACGCATTCGCGCTGGAGACCATGAGCGGGAAAAGCGCATCCTGCTGAAACTGCACTTCGGCAATAGGCGCGAGCATTCCGCCCGCAAAATAGCTGGCGCCCGTGCCGCGCTCGCCGGGGGTTGGGTCATAGACGCGCACCCGCTGGCCGCGTTCGGTAAGTTCAAAGGCGGTTATCAGCCCGATAATTCCGCCGCCCACCACGGTAATAACTTCTGCCATGATTATGCCTGCAATTCCGGGTTTTCCACGAAGGCACGCGCCATTGCAACCCCGGCAACCCCTGTTTCGCGGATGCTCGGGCAGTCTTGCGGCCAAATATCGCCGATAGCGACCACCGGAACCTCCGAGAGCTCGGCAAGTTCACGCAGCCCGTCAATACCCAGCGGCGGGCGGTTTGAGGCTTTGGTCGGGGAGGGGCGGAACGGCCCGGCACCAATGTAGTCGATCAGATCCGCAACGGCGTTAGCGCGCTCAACAAGCTCGCGGGTGCCGGTCGTGAGACCAATAATGGCGTGCTCGCCCAGCAGCCGGCGGGCATCGGCGACAGGCAGATCGTCTTGGCCGATATGTACCCCGTCTATGCGCACCCCGCGAGCGCGCAGGGCAAGGACAACATCCACCCGGTCGTCGATCAGTATCTTCTGGTGGGGGAGCGCGATGCGCGCAATCTCTTCGGCAAGAGCATACAGGTCGCGGGCGCTGATGGGCTTGGAACGCACCTGTATGCATGTAGCATGCCGTGCCCGCCGCACCGTTTCGACGGGGTTTTCGCCGGTGACCAGATACAGCGAAAGATCTAAAGGCGTGGCGGTTCCGGCGGTGTTACTGGTTGTCATGGGACCACGATTCGACTGTGAAAGTAGTGTTTCCTGCGTGCTCATGCGGGTGTCGCGGTGATTTTGCGACGATGCGGCACACGCAGATGTTTCCCACTCAGGCTAACACACAACCTTCATCTGAGTGCATAGTCACGGACTACGAGGCCGGACTACTCGACTCGATAGTATGTTACGACATGGATCGCCTAACCCGCCAGCCACGCGAACTCGAAGACTGGATCGACCGCGCAGAGCAGCGGGGGCTGCTTCTTGTCACCGCGAACGGCGATGCTGACCTGAGCACAGACGGGGGTCGCATGTACGCCCGGATTAAGGTCGCAGTCGCACACGGTGAGGTCGAGCAGAAGGGAGCTCGACAGTCCTGCGCGCAACGGCAGCGGGCCGAGCAGGGCCGACCGCCGAAGGGTTGCTGGATGGCGTTGCTTGCACAGCGAGCTCGCCTAGCGGAGGGACTAGCTCAGAACTCTCACCTGTTTCCGCATGCCTGTTTGATGTGAGTACGGGTCACGGCGCGACCCCGAGCTACCTCTTGGAGATTGGGATGTTCCGGCGTGCCATTACCGAGACTTGGCTGTCCGCCCCAGCCTCCACCTGCTTGGAGGTTCAAAATGACTGTTCAAACCACTGTCCGTCCGTCCGTATGAATCGGGTGCTTGGCCAGCTACAACGCTGGCGTACTCAATGGTCGCTGGTTCCCAGCTGAAGATGCAGCCGACGTAACGCCTGCTGACTTGCACAGGAATACCGACTCTCATGAGGAGCTATAGTACCTTGATCACGAAGGTTTCCCGCGTGGAACGGGGGGGGGGTGAACCTGTCAAAGCCTCCCTGTGGGTGCGCTATTCAATGGGTGAGCACCTCTGGGAGCCGCTCCTCACCTGGGGGAGAGAGAACGGCTCCTACGTGGAGAACCCAGACAATCTGTCTGACTTCTTCTCCTTTGAGGATCGGTACAGAGACTGCTGGCCTTCGCGCAGCGACTACCTCGTTGAGGAGATCGAGCTGATCCAAGAGGGCTGGCCTGAGGAAGCGATCTGCTACTTCGATGAGGATGCCTACGAGTACGCAAGGCTCGACTACACCGTGCTGGATGCACCTCAAGGTGAGGTGTATATGTTCAAAGATCTATGAGGCCTCAAGACCCCAGTCACCACTTAGTGACCGTGGTCATTTCTTTCTGGGGCTCCTGCTGGATGTTGCACGACGCGCTCTCGAGCAGGGGTGTGTATACGCGTAACAGTGTCGTTCCCCTGGTAAACGAGGCGAACTTGATAGCCTAGAAGGTATGGAACTGACTACCTCGCACATGAGCGTCTTCCCTGAGGAAGTGCTCTCTCGCTACCAGATATGCGAGACACGTAACGCTGCGACGATTCTACGCGCCACTAACCCGACGCTCTTCGATGAGCTTGTCGTTGTTCTCAATGGGTTCGAGGTTATCAGCGACGACTTGATCCTCGCAGGTGGTCAAGAGTCCGGTCTCGCACGCCGCTTCAACGAAAGCTTCCGCTCCCGAGGCTGGCGCGAGGCGCGCGTGGACACCGAGATCGACCTCAAGTTGCGAATTATGCCCTACAGGCCCGCTGGTGAAACGGCGGTAATCGTCACGTCATCCCTCGTGTCCAACGAAGGGTATAAGGTCGATAACTTCAAGGGTCGGGTTGCCCTCGATCTGGAGTGGAACGCCAAGGACGGCAACCTGGATCGAGACATCGGTGCTTACCGCGCGCTCTATGACGCGGGCTTCATTGACGTAGGTGTTATTGTCACCCGCACACAAAGCGATCTGCGCGCCTTCGCGACTGAGCTACGGCTCCAGCATGGAATGTCGTCGGATGAAGCGAAGAAGATGCTGGCGACAACGACCACCACGAACCTCGAGAAGCTCTTGCCTCGTATGAAACGGGGCGACGGAGGTGGCTGCCCCTTGCTCGCCATCGCGATCAGCCCGAAAACGTTCGAGAACTCGCCTACGATGCGACCTGACCTTTCTTAGGGCGTCCGCGCCCGCGAAGGGGTACCCCACTGTGTGTGAGCAATGTGCGCACGCGCGCAATTGAGTACCCCGATTGATTCGCAAGCTCCTGCACAGATGCGCCCTTGGTATACTCCTCGGCAAGGAGCTCGCCAACTCGGCCTGAGAGCCACTCGCTCATACGCTCGTTGGGCTCAAGGATCGGTAGGCGGTCGATCTCGCCACCTCCATATCCCTTCTGTGCCTTCCCCCGTGGCTCGATCTCATTACTCGCCTCGTTACCCCAGACAGACCATCCTGGACGTGCATACCGTGCGAACAGCTCCAGGTACGGACCAGGAGAACACGCCTCGATGAGGTCATACTGCTCATCCGGCTTGCGACTGTGCTCGCGCTTGCGCGTCTCGATCATGTTCACCGTTGAGCGTCCTGGCGCGAGAGTCCTCATCGAGCCCTTCACGCCGAACAGGATCGGCTCAGTGACGTTGCGGAAGTAGAAGCCGACGCCGCGACCATCGGGGCCACCATCCTTGCGACGCTTCGCCCAGATGATATTCGAGACGTACCGGAACCCCCACGCCTGCATGACCTCGAGCCCTTCAGGGAGCAGAGCGTTTGGCACCCACAGGTACAGATGAGCGTTGTCCGCAGTGACATCACCCACCCGCAGAGCCTTGATCTCGTCCAGCGACATCGTGCCGTACCGTCCGAGGCGGTGATGTTCTGGTGCAACCTTGCCCGTGCGGTTCGTGAAGCGCCACGGGGGATCGGCAAGCACGGTCTGGAACCCACCCTCTACGGTGGGCAGGGGAGCGAACTCCTCGTTTGTGTTCATTGGATCAAGCATGGATCCCAGTCTACCAAATAAAGATCTAATTGAGTAATAATAGATCTTTTCTGAGCGTGCTGTCATGCCCCCTCACAGCTTCTGCCTCATTATCAAAGCCTGGTAGTCCAGTGGGTTCTCGCCTTTGTATGCTGAACCATCGAGTCTCTTCGCTTGCTGTGCGCGCTTAGAGCGGTCGTTCTATCCACGCGGCGCTGATCCTCAAGCTCGACCCCATGATCGGCTTTGTCCTCATCTCCATCGCCCCCTTTCACTATGTTCGAAGCTCGTCGTTGATCTTCTTCGCCGCCCACCAGACGACGGGCGCAAACGCTGCAATCCCACCGAGAGTACCTACGGCTATCAGCGCTTTACTCCACCACGTGTTTGCCACAACGAACGAGCTCCAAACCCAACTCAGCAATGGTCCGAAACCAAGGGCGTAGAAGCCCCCCATCGTAAGCCTGCCGATAACTAAAAGCACTGCGGTGAGGGGGAGTAGCGCGAGGTACAACCTCTCCACGGATGCCCCTCCAGAGCCTCCAGATGGCGCTCAGCGCGCCAAACACCAGCGCCGTACAGCGCGTAGTTCCCTGCCGCCCGTACACTCGTGATGGGCTGTACATTGACTGTGCTCATAGGCTCATTTCGCCTCCGAGAAGCATGCGAACATCAGCGACTGCACCGCGAAGGATGTCCTCGTCAACAGCACTGCCAGCACGCACGACTCGATTCAAGTTCACCCTTACACGACGAACCTACTCAACTGCCCTAGCAAGCTCGGGAGGAGGCCGAGGCATCGCTGCCTGAGTAGCTAGTGCCTCGACCTCATGGTGACGGCTGTCCAGCGCGTTGCGCACGCCGCTTTATGGCGTTGTTGCTCCTCACGGGTGACGCGCACATCGATATGTGCGTCGAGTGTCACCCGCGTGGATGTCCCCTGTGTTTCCGCCACTGGAGGAGGCATCCACATCGGTGCACCCACCGCTCTCCATGAGGAGGTCTTGTGGTTGGTACACCGTAGCGTCAGCAGACACGGTGTCGGACAATCGGGGCAAACCCCTCTCCTCCAACCCGCTGCTGGCCTTCATCCTCGTTCACTGCGGGTAGGGAGGCGAAGGGAGAGGGCACATCACTCCAAGTCGCCAAGCTTGTTGTGATGATGTACATAAACTGCGAAATGAGGCGTTTTCTACGTCAGCTCTCTGAGGTATCAAGTTCTTCGAAAAGTTCCTGAGGCGAACTGTACTGCTGGGAGGTCAGCGCTCCACCCATCATGGCTCGGGTTTCTGCAATGGCCTCTTCAGTTGTTTCGTTATATTGCGGATATTCGCTCGTGGGGAAGGCCGTGTTTTCTGGGGTAGGTATGGGGGAATTATTCATAATATTCCTAACAAAAAGATTATCAACGTACTGCTACACACATAGACTTTACTGTAAATTCGATTATTTCTATCGCGGGGCTAGCTGAGGAAAATGAAAAGCCCTGGCAAATACCAGAGCATTTAAGAGCGGCTGACGGGCTGGAGGGCGCGGACTCCGAGCGAGCGAGGTACCAAATCCGCGCCTGGAAGCGATTCCCGTCTAAAATTGGGCACACGAAAACCCCTAACAGAAGCTAGGGGTTTATGTGAGCGGCTGACGGGAATCGAACCCGCGTATCAGGCTTGGGAAGCGTGCGCTCTACCATTGAGCTACAGCCGCGCATCCGTGATCGGACTTAACCTAGTGTAGCGTGTGCTGCCTCGGTTCGCACACTTTGCCGCAGATTTTTATTTTTGACTTGTCGGCTGTTCTTTTTGAGCAATGGTGAAGTATGGAGTCTGGAGTCGGTATCCTTAGAGTGTGCTTATTTCAGACCGCGATATTCGACGAGAAATTGCTGACGGCCGTATCGTACTTGAGCCGTTTGACGATTCGATGATTCAGCCGGCGAGCGTCGATGTGCGCATCGACCGCTTTTTCCGTCTGTTTGACAACCATAAGTACCCGCATATTGACCCGTCGCAGGAGCAGGAAGAACTGACTCGCCTGGTGGAAGTTGCCCCCGACGAGCCTTTTATTCTGCATCCGGGCGAGTTTGTGCTCGGTTCCACCTACGAACAGGTGACCCTGCCTGCGGATGTGGCGGCTCGCCTGGAAGGTAAGTCTTCACTCGGGCGTTTGGGGCTTTTGACCCATTCAACCGCAGGGTTCATTGACCCCGGATTTTCAGGGCACGTGACCCTGGAACTGTCTAATATGGCGACCCTGCCGGTCATGCTGTGGCCCGGGTCTAAGGTCGGTCAGCTGTGTTTCTTCCGGCTCACAAGCGAGACTGAGCATCCGTATGGTTCCGGCGCATACGGAAACCGCTACCAGGGGCAGCGCGGACCAACCGCATCGCGCAGCTACCTGAACTTTCACCGTACAGAGATCCCCGTTGAGAAATCTGGCGACTAGTCGCCGTCCGCATGATTTTTTCAAGGAGATACCTTGTCGTTCAAGACAATGGCTTTAAGCCCTGCCGGTGCCGATCTGAAGGTTATTTTTGGTCCCGGTGTTCCCGATGCGCTGCGCGAGCAGATCGTACAGACCTGGGGGAGTCTATCCCCGCGCCTCTTCGATAGTGTGCACGATGCCCTTGAGGCAACCCAGTCTGTGGCGCACGCGATTGTGCTCACGGATGGGAGCGTGAATCTGTTTGATGAGCACCCCGACCTGGTGAACCCGTTCGGGATTCTGCAGATTCTTAATATTCAGAACGAGAAGCAGGCGTTGGAGACTCTGACGTCTAATCTGACGGTTGCGATGATTCAGCAGTTGGCGGGTAAGCGTACTATGTTGCACGCCGCCGCCATTGGCGACCCTGCTACGAAGCGCGCGCTGGTGCTGGTGGGTGCTTCGGGGCGGGGGAAGACGACTGCCGCGCAGTATCTGGGGAAGAAGTTCACCTATCTGACGGACGAAACCACGATCGTGGGTGCCGACCGTGAGATTTACCCCTACCCAAAGCCGCTGTCGCTGGTTGTTTCTGACGACGAGCCGAAGGAACAGCATAACCCCGTTGAGCTGGGTCTGAACGCGGCGGACTGTGAGGATACGAGCTATACAGCCACTCGCGTCGTCATGGTGGGGCGCACCGATGAGCCCACGAAACCCTATCTTGAGCGTGTGAGCCTGGGGGATGCGCTCATGTCGATTGCCGAGCAGACCTCCGGCGTGGCGCTCAACCCCGAAGGTGTGCTCTCGATTATTCGCCTGTTTGAGCAGTGCGGCGGCGTATGGCGGCTGGTGTATTCCGAGGTTGAAGATATTGAGCCGCTCGTGCGTGAACTTCTCGCCGAGAATGCTGTGCTCCCGAACTCCGAGAGAGTGGACGAGTACGAGACCTTTGAGGTGCCCGACCGCCTGCCGAACGTATACCCTAACGGTACGCAGGTTCTTCAACGCATGTTCGGCACCACCGGGTATCTGGTGGATAGAGAAAGATTCCTGCTGCATCACGGAGATTCACTGGATGAGCTTTCCGCATTCGCGGCAGAGTGCTGGATTAACGCCGCTCACGAACTGACGGTGCGGGAGCACTACGAGGTTATGCGTGAGTTGTTTGAGGGGTTGCCCGAGGATGCGCATCGCCAGGTCGTTGAGCAGCTATCCGAAAGCGGCATACTCACGATGCGCACCGTAGATGATCCGCTGTATACCGAAGAAGACTCGAACTAAAAAACCCAATAAATACGCGAGCAGATAGCAATTCGCTATCTGCTCGCGGGTTAAGACTCGTAGGTCGGAGGGGTGTAGGTGAGTAAAGAACTACCGCTGCGCCGCCTTGGCCGCTTTCTTTTCGGCGCGGCGTGCCTTGCGCAGGTGAAGCGCTTGTGGCGATTCTAACGGCAGGGCCAGCAGCAGGCCCGCCAGCACCACGACCATAATGCCGAGAATACCCCACACCTGAGCATTAAAAATCGTGACGAACAGACCGAAGAGCAAGGGGGACAAGAAGCTAGTTGCGCGACCTGTTGTCGAATACAGCCCGAAGAGCTCACCTTCCGTACCGGGATCGGCGATACGCGCCAAGAAGGTACGCGACGAGGACTGCGCGGGTCCCACGAAAAGGGCGAGAATGAGCGCGCAAATCCAGAAGGTCATAGGGTAGGGGAACAAGAGCAGGGGCACGGCAGCAATCAGGATGCCTACCAGCGAGAAAATAATAATCTTTTTGGGGCCCAGATAGTCATCCAGGTACCCGCCCAGCACCGCGCCTACGGCAGCAACACCATTGGCGGCAACACCAAAAATAATGACATCCGAAGTACTGAATCCGAAGGAACCAGCCGCCAGCACACCGCCGAAGGTGAAGATACCGGCTAAACCATCGCGGAAGATAGCGCTGGCACACAGGAAATAGAGAGTCTGAGGGGCAGTTTTACGAAGTCTGACAATGGTGCGCCACAGTTCTTTATAGGAGGCGAATAGTCCTCCCTGCCGCGCTGGGGAAAGACGCGAGAGACCGCGTTCTAGGAACCTGAGCTCGCGGGTGGGCAGCACCTCCGGCAACACGTGTTTGCGTCGGCGCATCCGAATCAGGATGGGGGCGCAGAAGACCAGGCACCACAGGGCGGAAAACAACGTTACCGCACGAATATTGAAAGCGTTATCGGTGCTCAGGTGCAGCCCATTAGGCTCAAAAATAAACCCCCACAACACGATAATCAGGGCCACCAGACCGCCCACATAACCCGCCGACCAGCCGATTCCAGAGATTTTGCCAATATTGTTCGGGGTTGAAACTCGCGGCAGTACGGCGTTATAGTTCACGGCGGCGAATTCGCTGAAGATATTCGCCGCAGAAATCAGGATCACGCCTAACCACAGGTGCCCGGGGTTAGGTTCCACGAAGAAACACAGAGCAGAAAGAAGCACCATGCTGAGCGTGTTCACACCCAGCCAGAAGATACCTGTACCGGATTTATCGGCGCGCTGGCCGCTGACCGGAGCAAAAAACGCAATGCAGACCCCGGAGACAGTCAATCCCAAAGAGAGAGCTGCAGAAGCACTTTCGGTAGACCCGAAATAGGAGCTGGTGAGGTAGACCGTGAAGATGAAGGTCATCATGATAGTGCCAAAGCTTGATGAGCCAACATCCCACAGTACCCAGGACGTGACCGAACGGCGGCTTGTACTGTGATCGGGAACGTGTGAGGTCATAACGGATGTGTTCACTTTCGTGTAAGACGCAGCTAGGCGCCCTCAATCTGCTGCTGGTTTCGTGGCTTACCCCGGCGACACTGCCGTAGGCATCGCCTCCCAGCCTGCCGAGTGCCTTATTCTCTTCTGAACAGGCAGACTATTCAGCACATCAGAAAGGATGCGCACACCGCTGCAGCGGGAAGGCTGCGGGGGCGGCGCATCCACCCAAAATACACCGTGAAATTATGAGAAGAAACGGCGCTGTGCGCGGGCAATACCGACGCTTACCAGGGCACCCACCACGGAGGTGATGACGGTCCACACAATAACATTGCGCAGAGTGTCTTCGGACTCGGGGCCGATGGCAGGAGGTTCGTTACCGGTCACACGCTTCCACGCTGCGCCAAGACCTTTGCTTGTCAGGGCGGCGGCGGCCATATTGGCACCGGTGATAGCAATCTTTGCTACGGGGTTCATATCTTCTCCTCAAAAATCAGAAGTGACTATCCCTAGCCTATCGGCTTTGCGGCTCAGATGCAGAGAACATGACCTGTTTTAACGCGCGTATACACGAAAAATCGGGGTAAAAACTCTAGAATGTGAGAAAAAGCACAGTATTGCGGGTCTGAAAGGCGTATACTAGCGGCAAATCAAGGAATCATATTACCGACCTGCCGCACGTTCTTGTCATAAACCGATTCAAAAGCTCAACGAACTCACAGAAAACGACTCATACAGCATAGAATGTAAACGTTTATAGGCTTCGAACTCTCGAAGCAACACGACAGGGGAGCGCCGCAGACGGGCGCTGAGAGTGCAACGCAGACCCTCGAACCTGATCCGGTTAGTACCGGCGTAGGGAGTCGAAATATGTTTTCTCAACACCTCACCCGCAACGGGTGTGGATGTTCCCCTTCCAATCATGGGAGGAAAATATGTCTCAAAAATCTCGCCTCAGCTGGCGGGTCAATGAAATCGTCATCGTCTCTGTGGTCGCCGCCGCCTGCGCGGTAATCTTCTGGATCTGGGATATTGCCGTAGACCCCGCCACTAAAACACTCTTCGCGGCGGTTCCTGAATACCGACCCATCGTCGCCGGTATGTGGCTGCTCGCCGGTGTGCTCGGCGGGTACCTTATCCGCAAGCCCGGCGCCGCGCTCTACTGCGAAATCGTCGCCGCCGTCATCTCCGTATTCCTCACCGGAGGCGCCTGGAGCCAATCAATCCTCATCGCCGGATTCTTCCAGGGAATCGGCGCAGAAATCGCCTTCGCCGTGTTCGGATACCGCGTCTGGAACCTCAGCACAGCAGCCTTCGCAGGCGCACTGAGCGGGCTCTTCATGGGCGTCAACGAAATCATCATCTACTACCCAGACATGGAAATCTTCAAAGCCGTCATCTACGTGGTATGCGCGGTCGTCTCAGGAATTGTACTCGCCGGGGTACTCTCCTGGGGACTCACGAAAGCGCTCGCTAAAACCGGGGTACTCGCCTCGCTAGCCTCCGGCGTGCAGGCACGTACCGCACGCGGATAACGGGCAGGCAGGCGTATGTCACAGCCTATCTCAACGCTCAAACCCTCAAACACGGAACATCCTGAACCACCCGCAACCCAGGATGCAACCATGACCGAACCCCACAGTACCGCCCCCGATGCGCCCGCCCGCGGTGCCGCAATCGACCTTCACAACTTCGGTTGGCACCACCCCGGGCGCGAAAAACCCGCGTTCTCGAACGTGAACCTGCGCATCGAACCCGGGCAGAAAGTACTGCTGCTGGGGCCCTCCGGCGCAGGAAAATCAACGCTCCTGCACGCTATCGCCGGGGTGCTGCACGATCACGACGGGCAGAGCCAAAGCGGTAGCGCGCGCATCGACGGCGTAGACCCCGAAGACGCACGCGGACTCATCGGACTCATGCAGCAAGACCCCGAATCATCGGTCGTACTCGCCCGCGTGGGCGATGACGTAGCCTTCGGCCCCGAAAACCTCGCGGTCGCACGCGAAGAAATCTGGGCGCGCGTTGATGATGCGCTCGCCGCCGTCGGGCTCGGCTACCTGCCGCATGAGCATCCCACGAATGCGCTTTCGGGCGGGCAGAAACAACGCCTGGGGCTCGCCGGAATCCTGGCGATGCACCCGCGCGCCATTCTGCTTGACGAACCCACCGCAAACCTCGACCCCGAAGGCGTTCAGCAGGTGCGCGATGCCGTGGTGCAGGCGGTCACGGCAACCGGTGCCACCCTGATCGTCGTCGAACACCGGGTGGGCGTGTGGGCGCAGCATATGGACCGCGTCATCGTGCTTGGTGCCGATGGAGGCATCACCCACGACGGCGCGCCCGAAACCGTGCTCGCCCAAGCTCGCGAAACCCTCATCGCCAACGGTGTGTGGGTGCCCGGGTATGTTCCCGAACCCGCCGCCGCTGCGGTACCGAGCGGGCGCATGCTCCTAAGCGCCGAAAACCTTGCGATTACGCGGGAATTCCCGAGCAAAAAACAGTTACGGGCACGCCGACGACAGCTCAAAACCATGCCGGAACCCGCATCCGTACCCCTGGATATTCCTACCCTGCGCGGGGGCATTAACCTGAGCATTCGAGAAGGCGAGCACCTGAGCATTCTCGGCCCCAACGGCGCCGGAAAATCAACCCTCGCACTCACTCTCGCCGGGCTCCTCTACGCCCCCAACGGAACCCTGCACGCGCACGAAGCACTGCGCGAGTTCGACCAAAACCCAACGGCAGAAAGCTCCCTCACCCGCGAGAAAACAGCCGCCAGCTGGGATATTCCCTCCTGGACCCCCGCCCAACTGCTCGGGCGCATCGGCTACGTTTTCCAAGAACCCGAATACCAATTCGTGCGCGGCAGCGTGCGCGAAGAACTCGAACTCGGGCCACGCCGCCTCGCCGCCCTGCGCCGCGAAAAAATTGATGATGATGCGCTCGCCGCCGCCACCGCCTCCCTCGCCGAACGCTTGCGTTTAGAAGGGCTTTTAGATGCCAACCCGTTCACGCTTTCGGGCGGGCAAAAACGCCGGCTGTCGGTTGCATCCGCTTTGGCGACGGCGCCGCGCGTGCTGATTCTTGACGAACCGACTTTCGGTCAGGATGCGAGCACCTGGGGCGAACTGGTGCGCTTGATTCGCGGGCTTCTTACTGAGGGGGTTGCGGTGATCTCGGTGACTCACGATCTCGAATTTACGGCGGCTTTGGGCGGGCGGAGCATCACGCTTGAAAGCTTGCCGCATGAGCCCGCAGACCGGAGTCTTCAGGAAGGGAAGTAGCGCATGAATACCGATTTTTTCGGGCCGAGTGCTGAGCGCAACAGCTGGTTTGGCGGGCTTAACGCGGGTGTCAAATTAGTGGTTGCGGGCGTGCTGGTTCTTGCGGCAATCCTCATTCAAGACCCGATAACCGCGGGTATCATCTTTGGGCTGGAACTGCTGGGGTTTATTGCGGTCGGGTTTCGACCGGTAAACCTGCTGGCGCGCAGCTGGCCTATCCTGATCGCGGTGCTGACCACCGGCTGGAGTGTGGCGATCCTTGTTAATAAAACCGGTGCCGTACTACTCGATTTTGGGCTGAACACCATCACGGAAGGGTCGCTCGCGGCGGCGTTTTCGATGATGATTCGTTCCCTGGCGATGATTCTGCCGACCTTCGCGTTTGTGCTCTCAACAGACCCAACCGACCTGGGTGATTCGCTTGCCCAAACTTTCCGCCTGCCCGCCCGTTTCGTGCTTGCCGCGTTGGCGGCGTTACGCCTTGTCGGCATCCTATTTGGGGAGTGGAATACGCTGGGGCAGGCACGGCGTGCACGTGGGCTGGGTGCGGGTCAGGGCCCGCTCGGGCGCATCAAAACCGGTGCAGGGCAGGCCTTCGCGCTCATGGTACAGGCAATTCGCCGCGGTTCGCGCCTTGCGGTCACGATGGAGGCGCGTGGTTTCGGTACCGGCAAACGTTCCTGGGCGCGCGTGCCCGCCTATTCCCGGCGTGATGCGTATGTTGCGGTTGCCGCCGCCGTGATCGTGGCGTGCGCCTACGGGGTTTCGCTGGGACTAGGAACCTTGCGTTTCTTGTGGCAGTAGCCGCACCGAAGCTGCCGCCAGGTACTCGGGTCTGAAAAACCGGGCTGAGGTAGCGGCGCAAGTATCAGCCTTGCGCCGCTCCCTGTACCTTAGCCCTGTGCCAGGTATTCCAAGAACCGGTGCGTGAGCTGCGCATCGTGCGCTAACGCCGTACCGTTCAGGTGCGTGACCGGGGCGAGCAGACGCACCGACGAGGCGAGCCACACCCCATCTGACTCGAAAAGATCCTGCGGGTACAGCGGACCGTAGCCTAGCTCCCAGCCGTCGCGCCGCGCCGCCTCAAAAATAGCGCCCTGCGTGGTACCGGGCAGGATTCCGTGGTTCGGTTCGGGGGTGTACAGCGTCTTTACACCGTTTTCGATACGCGCCATCAGTACCGACGAAGTTGCCCCCTCCAGAATGCGGCGGTTGTCGGTCATAAAAATCGCGTCATCCGCACCCCGGCTGTGCACATACCGCAAAACCGCCATATTGACTGCGTACGACAGGGTTTTCGCGCCCGCCAACAGCCACGGGTATGCGGTGTTGTCGGCGGGGTCGTGCCCGCGCGGCAGCAGCATGGCCTTCACGCCGTTCTGTCGCTGATTCACGGTAGTTTCGGGTACCGGGGATGCGATGAGCAGGGTGTATGGCCCGGCGGGCATTCCCGCAGAAGCATTCGGCAGCCCGCGCGAGATAATGATTTTGACAATATGCTCTTCGCCAAGTTCCGTGTGAGCGCCGGGTACGGCCTGGGTGAGAAGGTTTGCCAGCGCATCCCGAAGCTGGCGCAGGTCGGGTTCGGGCAGGTCGAGCATACGCGCCGAAGATTCGAGTCGGGCGAGGTGCATATCAAGTTTTCGTACCCGCCGATCAACGGCGAGCATGGTCTCAAAAACGCCGTCGCCACGGGTAAATCCTTGGTCTTCCACGCCGATAAGCGGCTGGGTGGGGTCTACGGAAACGCCTTGCGGGTTTTCTGAATTTAGGAGTATCACGGAACTAGTCATGTTTCCAGTGTAGTGGCTCACGTGCCCTCACAGCAGTGCACGCCGAGCGGGCCCAGCTCCCAGGTGGCGTTTTCGGCGATAAAGTATATGTCTGCCTCGGCGATGTCCTCGAAGGTTTCGGGGTTGTCGTTGTCCCCTTCGATATCGAGCCCGATTTTGCCGTCCCGTTCGAGAACATGAACCCCGCTGCATATGCTGATGAACGGGCCTTGCACCCGGTAGTCCGAAATATCTTCCAGGGTTACGGTGACGTGCCGCCAGACGTCGTCGGTAGCGGCCTTCTCCCAGCCGCCGTCTACATGGGTCCGGTCCACCGCGCAGAATCGCAGACGAACAGCTGTTCCCTTTGCATAGGTTACGGTGATCGAATCCAGCCAGCAGTCGTAGAAGTGGTTGAACCGTTTGATGATCTCTGCACTTGTGAGGTTTTCGTCAGTGCTCACGGTCAGCCTCCTTAAAAATCTTAGGATTTATCAGGATACCAGCAGCTAGGGCGATTACGAGGAGAAGCGGGTTTCTGCTCGAAAATGATGATATTTTTTCACCTTTTCGGCAAAAACCCGCTTCTTGGGGATCAAAGTCTTAACACGCTCGATGCGAAGCGCTAGCGCCCACCTTCGCCGCCGTCTGCCGCATAGTCGGCGTCCTTACGCGGGGTTGTGAAGAGCACGAGTGCTGTCATCAGTGCGAAGCCCAGAATTGAGAACGCCATCGGCATATAGGAGCCCTCGCCGCCCAGCGAAACCAGGGGCGCGGCAAGTCCGCCCAGAAGCGCCTGAATCGTGCCCATCACGGCGGATGCGCGCATCCGGCGTAAGTGGCGTGGGTGCTAAACTTTTTTGCCGCCGCTGGGCACATAAAAAGCCTTGTTCGTGAATAAAGCTGGATTTCTAACTCTTTATTCACGTTTCAAGGCTCTTTATCTCAGGGGAGGGTAAACACGGGTACAGCAAACGGCAGGGTAGAGGGCTACTACGCCGTGCGGTAGATGATGTCCGCCTGCGCATACGTGGCGGAGTATGCAGCGAGGAGGGCTTCTTCCTGCGCCGCCCAGCGTTCCCAGTGCGGGCGGTACATATCGCCGTCGCGGTTTATAGCCCGCCTGTACCGCAGCTCGTCGGGCGCCCTCACCACGATGCGCACATCGCAGGTACCGGCGATTGCCCCCACACCCTCACAGATAATCACGGTTTCCTGAGCGGGGTCGATCGTGTGTTCGGTGCCGGGCGCATCCGCGTGCCAGTCCCATTCCCGGTAGCTGGCGGGCTTGCCGCTGCGCAGGTTCCGCGAGATTTTCTGCCACGCTTTTGTGCCTTCCTCAAGCCCGTCCCAGCCGGGGTAGATAGAGTCTAGGTGGAGCACGCGCACACCGATTCCTTCGGCAGATAAGGACTGCTCTAGGAGCTCAGAGAGCCTTGTTTTGCCACTTCCGCTGCGCCCGTCGATACCGATGATAAGCGGTAATGCGGCGTCGCTGAGGGCGTTGGTATCGAGTGGTATCCCGTCTTCGTCGGTAGGCGGCAGGGCGAGTCCGCGGTATGTTTTCAGGCAGAATTCCAAGATTTCTTCAACGTTGTTGGTTTCGTAGCCGTTGCCGAAACCTGTGCTCCACACACCCATGCGTTAGTCCTGCGGGGTTGCGCTCAGCTCGGCGATCAGCGCCCGCGCCGCGGTGTCGATAAGCTCGGTCGTGTACTCGAAGTCGCGCATCTGCCCGTACCAGGGGTCGTAGATGCCCAGCTCGTCCAGGTTTTTGCCCGCCATTGCGGGGTCGAAGGAGCGCATCATACGGATTTTGGCTTTGTCGTCTTCGGTGCGCGCAAGCTGTTTCAGGTGCAGGTAGTGCGGGGTGTCCATCGCCAGAATCAGGTCGTAGCGGTCGAAGTCTTCGGCAACGAATCTGGATGCGCGGTGCCCACTGGGGTCGATGCCGCGCGCGGTGAGTATGCGCCCGGCGCGGGTGTCGATGGGGTTGCCGATCTCGTAGTCCGTGATGGCGGAGGACGCAACCTCAACCTCAAGCCCCGCCTGGCGCGCGTGCTCACGAATCAGGTACTCGCCCACGGGGGAGCGGCAAATATTTCCGGTGCAGACAGTCATGATGCGGTACATGGTTTTAAGTGTATGCCAGCGGAACAGGAAAGGCAGCGGTATTAGGGCTGCCTGCCGAAGCGTCGTTTCTATTCAGAAGAGTTTTTTGCATTCAGAAGAGCTTATCGCTTCTGAATGCAAAAAACTCTTCTAGATAGGCAGGCAAGTTTTGGCTGTTACACCTCAAAACGGGTTTTAGCCTCGCGCAAGTACGCCTCCCACAGAGCATAGAGTCTGTCGATGTTCTCTTGGCGAGTGTATGTTGAAGGGTCATAGTCGGTCGGGGGCATGTATCGCACGAACGGGGTCACATCCTTGGGGTAGCCAAAATCGGCGTAAAGAATTTCTACCTCGCCCAGCGGGTCGTCAAAGTTCTTGCGGTGCTCATACACATGTTTGAGTAGCAGGTACAGCCAGAGCGCGTGGCGGGGGTCGGTGCTTCCGGGGTCGGGGTTGGTGAGTTCAGGGGAGTCTTCGTGCTGCGCGAGTTCGGACAGAATCCCATCAACCCGGTAGGCGTGTTCGGGTTTGCACTGGTAGAGCTTGTATTCTAGGTCACTGGAGTCTTCCTTCAGCCGATCGGATGCGTATCGCAGAATATCCGCGCGGCTGATGTATCCCTGCGCGAGCCCCCAGCGTAAACCCTGCCAGGTGAGGGCACTCTTTCTGATACCTTCATAGCCTATGTAATACGTACTCAGCATCTAGTAGTTGCTTCCCATCTTTGTAGCCCCGCGAGTAACACAGCATTTGGCGTATTACCAACCCCCTAGGGGATGTAAGCTGCGTTATTCAAGACGGTTTTAGCTGTCGTTGCTGTTGTTATCTTCCTGATCGGAAGGTTCGTCCGGGTCGAAAAGTATCGCACCTTTGGGGATCCTGAACGTAACGCCGTTGTATTCTTGTTCTTCGGTGTCGATTTTGCAGCTCTTAGGAGAGACATCGAAGTTATAATTTTTTGGATTGACCTTATAAGAGAACCTCGCTTTATAGGTTTTATTGTCTAGTGTGTATACAAATATTGGTTCGTATTTGAAGGTCGCCAAGGAGAAGTTAGCGTCCTGGGTGAAGGTCGCCCAGGAGAAGTCAGCACGCCAGGTGAAGGTCGCCCCGATGAAGTCAGCACGCCAGGTGAAGGTCGCCTTGAAGAAGTCAGCCTCCTGGGCGAAGGTCGCTCCGGAGAAATTTAATGAAGCACCGAAATATCTGTTGATGAAGTTAACAGGATAGAAGAAATGGGCGTGTGAGAAGTCATAATCAAAATCTGACCAAGAGCTTGATTCTGAATAATTTTTAGATAGGTGCTCGCGTATTTCTTTGATGATGCTTTGACGTATCTGGCATTCTTCTTCTAAAGCGGCTTTTTCTTGGGCAAAGGCTCGCTTGTCTGCATCAAACTTGTCTTTATCTCCGGCGAAATCTTCCTGTAGGTCTTTTGCGTAGGGTTCATCTAGTTGCTCGGCGCGTTCTGCAAGAAGGAAAGGTGAGCGGATATAGGCGCAGAGATTGTTGATAATGACTTGACCTTCTTTGCGGCGTTCCTCAATATTGGGGATGGCTATTTCATCTGCTAACCATTCATCCACCAGCCCCACGAGAGTGTAGACGCCGCCAAGGCGGATAGAGGCTTTATCGTTGGAAAGCTGTTCAATCGCTGTGGTGTATCGACTACGTCGCTCAGCGTGTACCTGTCGTATATAATCCTGCTTGTTTTTGGCTTTATCTGCTTCGATTTTTTCGCGTTCCTTTGCGATGGTTTCGGTAAATTGGCGAGCTTGTTCGTCGAGCATCTTTGTCTGGTGACTTTGTGATGCCTGATAGTTCTGAATATCGGCGTCCGCTTTTATTCTGTCTGTTGTGTTTTTGCGATGCGTCTCTACGAGTCCCAGAACAGCAATAGTGCCACCGGTGACATAGAGGATGTGAAGGCGAAGATTCGCATCGGTTTCACCAGTCAAACCTGTAACGTAGAGTAGCCAGGTTCCAAAAATTGCCAGAACGCCACCGCTAACTGCGAGCCAGACTAATAGTCGTACAAAGTGCTTACTAACAAAGTTCTCAGTTTTACCAGCAGGGTTGGTGGTGTTGGTTTCTTCATTATCTCTTGGTGTTTCTACCATCTTGATGTACTCCTAAGGGTCAGTGATTTTCTTTTTTGCAAGGAAATTTAATCTGTCATTTTATGTGGGTATACCGTTAACTGTCACCGTTGTCTTCCTGCTCAGAAGGTTCGTCTGGATCGAAGAGGGTCGCACCTTTGGGGATAGTGAAATTAACGCCGTTATGTTCTTGTTCTTCGGTCTCGATTTTGTAGGGGCTATCATACGAAACCTCGAAGTTATAATCTTTCGGTTCGGCCTTGTAGGAGAACCTCGCTTTATAGGTTTTATTATCTAGCGTGTATTCAAATTTTGGTTTATCTTCGAAGGTCGCTGCGGAGAAGTCTGCGTTCTGGGTGAAGGTCGCCCCGGAGAATTTAGCGTATCCGATGAATTTCGCCCTAGAGAAGCTAGCCTCGGTAAATTTCGCTGCGGAGAAGTTAGTGTACCCGATGAATTTCGCTGCGGAGAAGTTAGCGTTTTTGGTGAATTCCGCTGCGGAGAATTTAGCGTACCCGATGAATTTCGCCCTAAAGAAGTGAGCGAATCTGGTGAATTTTACCTCGGAGAAGTCTGCGTTCTGGGTGAAGGTCGCTGC
>NZ_KV793075.1:147383-153609 GCF_001808385.1 Rothia sp. HMSC08A08 | reverse complement strand
TAAAGGGTGGAGTCTTCTCAGAAAACTAGATAAACATAGCAAACGCAGGTCTAGTTTTTGAGACTTTCATCGAGGAAGCTCACAATATTCTGAGCCATCTCACGCTCACGAGGACGGCCAATACCGGGTTCCGCTAAAGCTCTGCGCCCTGGGCTGGGATTTTCACCGTTTTCTGATCAGGCACGGCTTATGAGTCCTTTCACCAGACGTTCCGCTTCCCGCTCGCTTCTCGGGTCTTTGGAAACTAGGAGGTCAACCGCAACGTGCAAGGGGCGAATCTTAGGCAACTCTTTGACTGCGCGAAGAATAACGTTGGCATCCTGTGCCGGAACTTCACGCAGTGCGTAGATAAATTTCAGGGATTCGAGATTGTGGGGAGTCACATATGCTTCTACGGTAGCCCCGTAAATTTCCGAATATTCGTGGCTGACACCCGTAAGCGCTAATGTTCGTTCGTCCATCAAGTCATGCAGGTCAGCAGAAGGCACAGCATAGAATTGAAGTTTCGCATCTGCACGCACTGCATACTGTCTAAGAGCTTCTACCCCACGTTCGGAGAGGTTATGTGCACGTTCTTTGGCACGGCGGCGTGCATCGGGGGTAAGGGATGCACTGTTACCGTCAAGATAGGCGGCAAGTTGATTGAAGGATGACATCGAGATTTTGCGCCCATGTGCGGAGTGATGCTCGTGCGGGTTATCTGAAACCATCCACCGCCCGGCGATTTTTTGTCCACTCAAAGATCCTCGTTCAAGGCGTGCACGCACGCTTCGGGGGCTCACCCCGGCGTGCTGGGCATATTCCGCGACTGACATCATGGCAAAAACATACCATAAGAGGAATATTTCTGCCATGCTACCCGATCGGGAGGAACTTAGCTGACCTCGCCGTCTAGGTAGTACCAGGTGCCGTGCACTTTCTCGAAGCGAGATTTTTCGTGCATGGCACCTTTCACACGTTCTTCGGCGGGCGTACCGGGAACTGAACGGTAGTACGCCGCGAACTCGACCGTGCCCGCCGCATCGAAGGGACCGCCCGAAGAGCCCAGAATATCCAGCCGGTACCAGCGCAGCGTTTCATCCAGCATTAACTCGGCGGGGCGCGTATGCGGGTGCCAGCTCGCCAGCAGGTAGGGCGCATCGTGCAGGGCGAAGGCGGTGAACCGCGAGCGCATCAGAGCCAGCGGTGTGGGCGCGCCCAAGGTTCCGGATGCGGCAAACTCGCCCAGGTACCGCCCGCAGCAGGCACCGTATACCTCGCCGCTTGTGCAGGGGCAGCGGGTTTGAGGATCATACAGGGTTGTTTCGCTCATGCACCCCATTTTAAACGTGCGTAAAAAAAGAGCCTTTATTCGAATAAAGCGGCATTTTTAATGCTTTATTCAAATAAAGGCTCTTTTTATCATCCCAGGAGGGGAGATTTTACAACCAAGCGTGCAGGAGCAGCGGGTTTAGTTGGCGATAGCGCGTGCCGGGGTGTCTGCTGTGGAGGGCTTACCCACGTATGCGCCGCGGTACTTCGCGGCCGGGTGGGAGTCTGCAACCTTAGTCTGTCCCTTGCCGAACAGGCTTTCGCGCAGGGTCTCACCTTCGTAGGAGGTGCGGTAGCGTCCACGCTTTTGCAGCTCGGGAACCACGAACTCGATGAAGTCCTCGAAGGAGCCGGGTGAAACGTGGTATGCCAGGTTAATACCGTCCAGTCCGCCTTCATCAATCCAGCGTTCGAGCTCGTCAGCCACCTGCTGCGGGTCGCCCACAATAACCTCGCCCATACCGCCGATAGTGCAGTGCTCGGCAATATCCTTACGCGTCCACTGCTTATCCTTGGCCTGCAGGGTGAAGGGGGTGAGGAAGGACTGAATCGACTCGGTTTTCACATAGTTGAGTACCTCGTCCTCGTCGAACTGGGAAAGATCCACACCGGACCAGCCGCCGATAATGGCCTGCGAAGATTCCAGGTTCACGTACTTGCGGTACTCTTCGTACTTTGCCTTCGCCTTCTCTTCGGTTTCGTCCACAATGATGGAGAGCATCGCGAAAACCTTGATTTCGTCGCGGCCGCGGCCGTTCTCTTCGGCGCGGTCACGGATACGGTCGGTAATAATGCGGGTCAAATCGGGGCGCAGCGCACCGATAAACACAACTTCGGCATGCTTGCCCGAGAACTTCTGCCCGCGGCTGGATGCGCCCGCCTGGAAAATCACGGGGGTACGCTGGGGGCTGGGCTCGGTCAGACCCGCACCAGGCACGCTGAAGTACTTGCCCTTGTGCTGAATCGGGTGCACCTTGGCGGGGTCGGCGTAGATACCCTTCTCGCGGTCTTTGACGACCGCGCCGTCTTCCCAGGAGCCTTCCCAGAGCTTGTAGCAGACATCCAGGAACTCTTCGGCGAGTTCGTATCGGGTGTCGTGCTCAATCTGGGTTTCGAGGCCCTGACATTCGGCGGCGGAAGGCAGGTATGAGGTCACCACGTTAAAGCCCACACGTCCGTTAGTGAGGTGGTCGAGAGAAGCGTACTTGCGGGCAAGCGTGTAAGGCTGCTCGTAGGTGACGGCTGAGGTCACGCCGAAGCCCAAGTGCTCGGTTACGGCGGCCATTGCGGAAATCTGCATGAACGGATCGTTCACGGGCACCTGCGCGCCGCCTTCGATAGCTGGCGCAGCGGAGTTCTTGTAAATATCGTAGATGCCCACAACATCGGCTAGGAATACGCCGTCGAAGAGGCCCTTCTCAAGGATCTGTGCCAGGTCAGTCCAGTATTTGATGGTGTTGTACTCGGTAGCGCGGGAGCGGGGGTGGCGCCAGAGGTCGAAGCTCTGGTGACCCACACAGGTCATGTCGAATGCGTTAACTGCGATGCGCTTCTTCTGCTCAGCCATCTACGTATCCTTTCGCGAATGTTAGGGTGTTCCTGCACCCCGCGCGCCGCCTCCTTATAGGTGGTGACCTTCTTGGTGTTCCAAGTCGTGCAGGTGGCGCATTCGCGCCGTACTTGCTTCGTGTCCCTTGAAGCCAGATCATCATCTGGAGCACCCCGCTACGGGAGAGGGTTGCCGCCCGGCTAGCCAGAGCTTTACACCGGGACTCATAATCCTTGATTTTGAGTGTATAAGGGGTGTCGTGGTTGGTGCGATATTATGACGAATATTAATGTTTGTGACTGTCGCCCGTAATATTAAGGGCCGCGTACGTCGCCCAGCGGACAGCAGTGTTCTTTCGATTGCAACGGCAAAATTCGGGAGCAATAGTTTGCAGCGGGAGCGTGTTTAACGCTCCCGCTGCAATTCTTCGCTCCCATTTTAGGAAAAGCGTCGAATTATTTAGGAAATGAGGTCCATTTTGCGGGCATCATCCGCAGTGATGGGGTTTATTTCCACCTTGGGCTCAGGGATAGTCTCGTCAGCACCTCGTCCAAACACAACTGCAAAGCTCAGTTTTTTCAGGTCACTTGGTGCCGTCAGCCAGCCTTTCATTCCGTCATGGTTAAGATCAAGAGCATAGATTCCATGGTCGATTTCGCCATTACCGTTGAGATCGACAGGTCCATCTGCTGGTCTCAGTACGGCCTCTGAATTGGGCCGATACATGTACCCACGCGCTTGGGGACCAAAGCCTTTGCGTTCGTCCAAGGCCCATTCTTTAAGGGTCGGCATATCTTGCTGCAGGTATCCGAAATATTTGGTTCCATCCGCCTTGGGCACACCGGTAAGCTGATAGTTGTAATTCATAACGCTGAAGTACTGTGGTTTACCTTTTTCGCCTTTCTCATCGGCATCACCACCGTGCTGCAGGCCGAGGTTATGCCCCAGCTCGTGAATAAAAGTACCCACGCGAATATCGCTCATATTACCTTTATCGTTATTCCAGTGTGTCTTTCCTACAGTCACCATGAAATTAAGATCTCCCAATTGTCCCAATCCTGATGAACCGCTCTCCCCAGTTTGTTGTTGCACATAGTAGTCGCCCCAAACCATATAGTGAAAGAGCCCTTCACGATACTGGTTAATATGAGAAGCTTTAAACTTGGCCCAGTTCCCATCTCTGTCACTTATATCGTCGCTGAGCACTTGCCACTTGACCTGTTCGCCTCCTCCCAAGTTATACTTAGGGCCTCGGGCGGCACCGGCATCCAAGTGCAGATTGATACCCGTTCTGCCGTCGGGATTGCTGATATTTATATCCGCGAAAGATTGCACGATTCGATCCAGCTCTTCCTCACTGGCAAGCTCACCGGGCATATAATCCATCTCGACAAAAATGTCCTTATGGTTGGGATCCGCGCCCATCTTAGGGAAATCGATCTCTGGTATGCCATCGTTGTTGATATCGTACCCGTCTCTTTCCAGCTCGTCGGGAATATGATCGCCGTCGCGATCACCCGAGTTGGGGTTCTGAACGGGATCTATATTCCGGTTCTGCGCGGGTGCAGGCTGAGCGGGCTTCGCCTCCACCGCAGAAACGGGCAGAGAATTCAGAGGAATGACAAGCACCAGGCTGACAAACGCCAGCATCAGGCGCACTATAGTACGTAATTTCATGAGAGATATTCCTTGTGTCGTTGTGTTGAGTGAGAGGGAATCTTACATAGAGAGTGAAGTGAGTGGTATTCATCGGCGAGAACCTGCGATGTTGCGGGCTCTCGGATGCGAATACATCTTGGGCGGCGTCACGATGCCGTTTGAGCAAGAGAGTGGTATATGAACGGTTGTGCGGGGTAAAGCCCGGGAGCGAAGAGGCGCAGCGAGGGCGTGTTTCATCTGGCTCGTTGCCTCGCCAGCTTCAGAACGTTATGTATGTCCTCGCACGCTCGGAATAACATCCCTCAGCAGCTACACCTCTTCGCCCCCGTTTTGGGAAGAACGCCGAATGATTTAGGGAATAAGGCCCAGGTTGCGGGCGTCATC
This sequence comes from Rothia sp. HMSC08A08, assembly GCF_001808385.1. Taxonomy (NCBI): domain Bacteria; kingdom Bacillati; phylum Actinomycetota; class Actinomycetes; order Micrococcales; family Micrococcaceae; genus Rothia; species Rothia sp. HMSC08A08. The sequence goes on along the minus strand of NZ_KV793075.1, from coordinate 148,706 downwards.
CGCAGTGACCGGGTTTTCTTCCGCTTCAGGCTGAGCCACAGGACCGCCAGCTCCAGCCTGAGTAGGCGTCATATCAAAGTTGAGCTTCTTCAGATCACTGAGAGCAGTTAGCTCATTTAGTATCCCGTCGCCATTGAGATCTACCGAGACCGGAGAATTATCAATAACGCCGTTCCGGTTGAAATCGATGGGTTGATTTGCGGGTTGAGTAACGTCTTTCCCATTTTTATCTTTGTGCGTATACAGGTATTCGCCCGCTTGGGGGCCAAAGCCGTCGCGCTCATTCAGTGCCCATTCGTTAAGGGTCGGCATATCCTGCTGCAGGTATCCGAAGTATCGGGTTCCGTCCGCCTTGGGAATGCCAGTGAGCTGATAGTTGTAATTCATCACGCTGTAGTACTGAGGCTTGCCGTTGAATTCGTCAGTACCGCCGTGCTTCAGGTTGAGGTTGTGCCCCAGCTCGTGGATAAAAGTGCCCACGCGAACATCGCTGTTGGCTCCTTCCCAATAGGTTTTTCCAACGGTCACCATGAAGCCGGGGGCACCTAGAAGCCCTACTCCTGATGAGTTTCGATTTCCGGTTTCATTATCCACATAGTAATCGCCCCAGATCATGTAGTCGAAACCGCTGTTGTAGCGGGCAGAATCAAAATTACGAGCCCTGATATTTGCCAATTCCCCAGAAGACTTCATATTGTTGGTAAGCACTTGGTGCGGAACCTGGTTGCCGCCTCCCAAGTTATACTTGGCACTCCGGGCAGAACCTGCATCTAGGTGAAGATTAACGCCTGCCCTGCCATCAGGGTTAGTAACATTCAAGTCAGCAAAAGACTGCACGATACGGTCCAGCTCTTCCTCACTGGCAAGCTCGCCAGGCATATAGTCCATCTCAACGAATACATCTTTGTGGTAGGGATTTGCACCCATTTTCTTGTAATCGACTTCAGGTCTACCATCACCATCAGCATCGTATCCGTTGATTTCCACGCTGTCGGAAAGCCCATCACCGTCAGTATCAGGTGAAGTCACCTTCGGGGCGACACCCGGGTTACCAGGGGCGACTGGCAACGTGTCTGCCGAGGCGGGCAGAGAATTCAGTGGGACAAGAAACACCAGGCTGACGAATGCCAGCATCAGGCGCGCTATAGTACGTAGTTTCATGAGAGATATTCCTTGTGTCGTTGTGTTGAGCGAGAGGAAATCTTTCTATGAGTGAGCGGTATTCATGGTAGGGAACCTATGGTGTGGCAGATTCCCACATGCGACGATGCGCATTAGTGGCATTGTGGTGCCGTTTGAGCAAGAGAGTGGTATATGAACGGT
>NZ_KV793075.1:120989-147363 GCF_001808385.1 Rothia sp. HMSC08A08 | reverse complement strand
CGTTTGAGCAAGAGAGTGGTATATGAACGGTTGTATATGAATAACCGATAGATAAGATTTCACCTGCATCCTAGCACCGTAAAATTTTATAAATCTGTGACATAAAACAAGTTTTGGGAGCGGACCATATCACAGGAACAAGTAAAGGTTTCTGGCAACATAACCCGCTCCCGCACGCTGGCAGCATACAAGGCTAGCGAATAAGACCTTGCTCTCGTGCATCATCAGCCGTTATGAGATTAATCTCAATCTCTGGTGAAGGTTCAGGGCTTATCCCACGTCATATCTTCCGCATAATTTGAGGATGCTCAGATCGGGGCGAGTAAGCGTTTTATCGTAAAGATTTCATGTGTGTCTTACATTATTTAGGATTTTTGGGGTATATCCCGTAAAATCATTAATGGCGTGTAATCCGAGCGCCACTTATTCACCCAACCACTCATAGGAGTCATTGTGACCCACGCATCTACGCGGGGAGGTCTAACGCGCCGTCGTGTTCTGGCGGGCGCCGCATGGACAACCCCAATTATTGTTTCTTCCGCTGTAGTTCCGGCTTATGCGGCTTCGTATGATGACACACGCCCTGACTACGGTATTTTTACCCAGGCGTTCGTCACCCACCAGGAACTAGACACTAACAGTTTCCTGGGGCTAGATTCATTTAGCGGCCCGGTTGAGAACGAGCACGCCAGCGTTCCGGCAGGTTCCAGTGGCCTCTACTCGGCTGGCGGCGGTAAGTTTACCCCCGGCGGCAGCATCGGCAAGGCAAAGTGGGGCGGTGCAGGTTTCTGGTTCTCAGCGCCCAAGGCAACCACTAAAGACGGTAAGCAGACATACTACTCGGGTACCACTACCCTACTCGCCGGTGCGCGCCTGCGCTTGGAGCACCGTTTCGTTTTCCCCGACTGGGCCGAGATCGACGGGGCAGAACCCCCGGGCTGGAATAAAAATACTGACGATTTTGCGGTTTCCCTCGCCGTTAACCCCACGTCAGAAAACGGCGATAATCCCCAGCTCGTCGCCTTCAACGGTGGTGCTATGCACGGTTACTTCAGCGAGATGACCGCCAACGGCAATGAGCTGATAGGCTACGTCGATATTACGCTTGACCATGATGTTGTAGCTTCCAGTCATAACGGCGGCGGGACTCAGGTCTACAACCAGATCTTGGCCAGCCAGTTCGGTACACATTTTGAAGATTTCTATCTCGAACGCTACGGTGTGACCACCACCTTGACGATCCTCAGCGGCACTCTGCGCTACGAACCTGAGAATGGTGCCCCCAAGAGTGATATTGACCTGACCGGTCAGCAGGCTGTGGCATCCATCGATCATGTTGGCGAACCTGAGAATCCAGATCCGAGCACTCCCAGCACCCCCAGCGACAAGTCAAAGTCCAACTCGACGGGATCAACGGGTGACCAGAAAAACAAGGATCAAGAGAGCGACTTCACCGTCCGTAACGACATTCAGATCGATCCTAACGACTGGTTATCCGGGCAGAAAAACCCTAACGGAGCCTCGAAAGGCTCAACCAACGCACAAAAACAGAACTAATCGGTAATTTTGGGTGAGTAAACGGCACTCCCACCGGATAAATCCTCTTGACGAGGCGCATCCCGGTGGGAGTGTTTTTCTTGCACTGTTCGCGAGCAGGTGGTTTTTGACCCGAGCAGGTAGGAAAATCCTACCTTGTCGACAAAATCCTACCTGCTCGCGGTATAGGGTGTGGTGTGGACGGAGGGCACAATATTGCGGAATGTTACGAACGTGGCGCATACACGCGCAATATGACGGGGTGTCTTTGCACCTGCGCCAGCTACAGGGTTTACTAGATTGGTAATCCATCTAGAGCGACCGAGAGACCTGGCTCGACGACGTCGCAGCAACCTCGCCTGCGGTGGCGCATCATGCGCCTTCATAACGCCGAAGGTGCTAACGCCAGCAACCGATGGGAGATACTGTGGGACTTCCCTCCCCTTTTTCATTCACGAATCCTCTAGCACCCACCCCCAACCCCGCGCACGAATCTGACGAGGCGCGGGTAGCGTTCTGGGAAAAACAAGCCGAGCGCCTAAGCTGGGGCAAGACCTGGGACAACGCACATACCTTCCAGAAACCGCAGGTTATCGGAACCGATGCTGAGGGCATCGAAGAATACTCCGTACCCGAGATTAAGTGGTTCGAAGGCGGCAAACTCAACGTCGCTTACAACTGCGTGGACCGCCACGTGGAGGCAGGCCGCGGCGACAAAGTAGCCCTCTATTTCGAGGGCGAACCCGGCGACCGTGAAGCTATCACCTACGCCGAACTGCAGCGACGCATCGCCCGCGCCGCCAACGGCCTGCTCAAACTCGGCGTGCGTAAAGGCGACCGTGTAGTAATCTACCTGCCGGTTATTCCCGAAACCATTATCTTCACGCTTGCGTGCGCGCGCATCGGCGCAATTCACTCGCTCGTGTTCGGTGGGTTCTCGGCGGAGGCGCTGAAATTCCGGGTGGAAGACACCGGCGCAAAGGTTCTGATCACCACCGACGGGCAGAACCGCCGCGGCAAGGTCGTGCCCGTGAAGGTGAACGCCGATGAAGCATGCTCGGGTGAGAACAATATCGAGCACGTGATCGTGGTGGATCGTACAAGCGCCGCAGACCCCGTGGCGCACGCGCAGGTTCCATGGACGACCGGACGCGATATTTGGTACCACGACCTGGTGGACGATCAGCCCGATACCCATGAGTACGAGCTGCACGATGCCGAAGACCCGCTGTTTATCATCTATACCTCCGGCACCACGGGCAAACCCAAGGGCCTGGTGCACACGATGGCGGGGTATTTAGTGCAGACCGCATACACCCACGCGCTGCTGTACGATCTGCTGCCGGACTATGTGGATGAAGACGGGGTGCTGCGCCCCGATGAGCTGTCTGCCGTGAACGACCCGGCGAAAGTTGAATCGACTGTGCACTGGTGTACCGCCGATCTCGCGTGGGTGACCGCGCACACCTACGAAATCTATGGTCCGCTTGTGAACGGGGTGACCGAGGTTATTTTCGAGGGTACCCCCAATACTCCGCATTACGGTCGCCATTTCGAGGTTATCGAGCGCTATGGCGTCACCAACTATTACACCGCGCCCACCCTGATTCGTTCCCTTATGGGGGCTTTTCCTGATGGCCCCGAACCCGGAAAATACGACTTCTCATCCGTGCGTCTGCTCGGGTCTGTGGGCGAGTCCATTAACCCTCAGGCGTGGAAGTGGCTGCGCAAGCACGTGGGTGGGGGGACCGCATCGTTTATCGATACATGGTGGCAGTCCGAAACCGGCTCGACCATCTGCTCCCCACGACCACATGACCCCGCCTTCGCGCCCGAAGGGACCTTCTCCGAAGGCACCCCGCACTGCACTCCCCTTCCCGGATGCGCCACCCGCGAAGTCCCCGGCGTCTCGGTGCGCGTGGTGGACGAGCACGGTGACCTCGTTGAGTCCGGCAAACAGGGTTTCATTGTGGTCGATAAGATCGGCCCCTCCATGGCACGCACCGTCTGGGGCGACCCGCAACGCTACCTAAATTCCTATTGGAAGCACTATGGTACGCGCGGCTGGTTCCTCGCCGGTGACGGCGCGAAAGTCGATGATGAAGGCAACGTGTACATCCTGGGGCGCATCGACGATGTGATCAACATTTCTGGGCACCGCCTCTCAACCATCGAAATTGAGTCTGCGCTCGTGACGCACCCGGCCGTGGTGGAGGCTGGCGTGTGCCCCGTGGAGGACGAGCTAACCGGCCACCAGGCAGTCGCCTATGTGACGCTCACCGACGAAGGTCAGGCACTCACCGAAGACGAGCTGAAGACTGTGCTCACTCAGCATGTGCGCGAGCATATTGGTCCTATCGCTAAGCCTAAGGATGTGGTCGCGGTCGCCGATATTCCTAAGACTCGCTCGGGGAAGATTACCCGCCGTCTGCTGGGTGAGCTCTACCAGGGGCATAAGCTGGGCGATATTTCTTCGCTTCAGAATGAGGAGGCGCTCGGCGCTATCGCACAGGTGCTCGTAGAAACCGGGCGAGTGAGCCCGGATGCGTTCGCCGAGGATCAGGCGGCATAGGGGTTACGCTCGGCAGCGGCATCGCGCCGAATCTGATAGAAAGGTTCTCTGCGAGCGCGAACATTGTAGGAAAATAGCTCCCAATATCCTTAAAACTACAGTGCGGCATATAACTAACAGGTTATATGCCGCACTGGCTATATATACTAGTAAAATAGTATATTCCTCAAATGGAATTATGGCTTAGAAGGATTTTTCGTGTCCTTTTCCGAAGAAATCGGTTGCGTCCCGTCTGCGGGGCGTGCGTCGGCGGAGGCGGTCACCTCCGCATCAGGATCGGTACCGGAAGAGTTTGAGCCGTCCCATGCCGAGTCAACTTCCGTTTGTGGCTCAGCGGCATTCTGCCCGGATGTCCACGCGCCCTTATCCACCGGCTTGGCGAAAAAGAGACACGCAACCATGCCCACAACTGCCAGAACCAGCGCTAGCATCAGTGAGTCGTTCATTGCGGTGGCGATAGGTTCACGCAGGAAGTCGGGAACCTGACCGCCGGACATTCCTTCGCCGCCGACGGCGGGGGCGTTCATGGCGCTTCCGCCGGCGCCCGAGGGACGCATCCGCTGCATGGTCTGCGCAATCTGGTCGGCGATCAGACCGCCCATGAGAGTGGCGATACCCGCCGAACCGAGCACACCGGCAACCTGACGAGTTTCGTTATACACGCCCGACCCGGCACCGGCTAAACGAGGCGGCAGGTTGCGGGTTGCGGTCACCGCTAGCGGACCCCAAATCATAGAGTTGCCGATACCCAAGATCGCAAAGGGTATGAGCAGAAGCGCGAGGGGTTGATCCGCCGTCATCAGAGCCCGCAGAACAACAAATCCGACTACCAGCAGGGCAAACCCTGAGACCGCATACCATTTGGGGTTTGACGTGCCTAAACGCTTGCCAATGACCGGAGAGAGCGCACCCGAGAACAGGGCGAGCGGGGCGGTCATGAGTGCCGCCTGGGTGGGGCTCATACCGCGCACCTGCTGGAAATAGATGGTGGTGGGGAATGCCATTGTGAGGGTGTGTGCACCCATTGCGGCGATAGCAATATTCGATACCGAGAAGTTGCGGTCTTTGAACAGTCCCAGCGGTACCAACGGTTCTTTGCGGTTAACGGCCTGCCACACGATAAAGAGGGTGAACACGATGATGCCCGCGATAATCATGCCCCATACACTCACCGAGATTCCGGTTCCCCACAGCGACTCGGTGATAGTGCCCCAGTCGTAGGTGGATCCCTCCTGAATACCGAAGACCATCAGGAACAGGCCGATAGCGGAGAGAGCCACGCCCAGCCAGTCGAAGTTGTGCTGTTTGGAGGGGAAATGAGGAATATTCCGAACCGCCAGATAGGTGCCGATCACACCGATAGGGATATTGATGAAGAAGATCCACGTCCAGCCTGGACCATCCACGAGCAGACCGCCAGCGATGGGGCCCACGAGCGATGCGATACCGGCCGCCGCACCCCACACGCTCATTGCTACCCCGCGTTTATGCGGCGGGAACATGAGCGTAATAATCGACATGGTTTGCGGGGTCATAATCGAGGCGCCTATCCCCTGCACCACACGCGCAACAATCAGCATCTCCACATTGGGCGAAAGACCACACCACAGCGAAGAGAGGGTAAAGACCACCATACCAAGCAGGTACATCTGCTTCTGCCCAAACCTATCGCCCAGGCGACCGGTAATCAGCAGCGGCACCGCATAGGCGAGCAGGTAGGCGCTGGTCACCCAAATCACGGCGGAGAGCGAGGCGTTGAGCTCATGCTGCATATGGGGCAGCGCCACGGTGACGATAGTGGTATCGAGCAGGATCATAAAGAACCCGATCACGAGTGACCACATGGCAACCCACGGCTTCTCGGCGGTTTGCTCCATTGATGGTACGCTGCGGTGCGTCTTTGATGCGGCTGGCTCTGCCATAAATCCCTTGCCTTGTCTTCTCGGCGGTACCGCTGGGCAATAAAAACCTAGCACTTCATCATAACGCCGTCTTGAGCCCCGCACGAGAATTCTCATCATGCGGTGCTGTCTGAGCGCATCAGCACAGGGAACGCGGGTATCTGTTGTTCTCAGGAAGCACAGAAAGACCATAGACATTGCGGCACAGCAAGCCTATCCTGGATATACAAGTATTTTTCAACACACAGGGAGGATACGATGGCTAACGTTACGATCATTGGCGGGCACGGCAAGGTTGCTCTTCTGGCAGAACCAATGCTTCGTGAACGCGGACATACGGTGAACGCTATTATTCGTAGTGAAGATCAGTCGGCAGATATTATGGCGACCGGCGCTAACCCGGTGGTTGCCGATATTACCACCCTAAGCACTGAGGAGATGGCGAAGCTCTTCAAGGATTTACATACAGACGTGCTGGTGTGGTCCGCGGGTGCGGGCGGTGTAGGTGGTCCCGAACGCACCTATGCGATTGACCGTGACGCCGCAATTCGTTCTATGGAGGGGGCACAGCAGGCGGGCATTCGACGGTACATCATGGTCTCGTATTTGGGGGCCGGAACCGAGCACGGGGTACCCGCAGATAACCCATTCTTCGCGTATGCGGAGTCTAAGGCTGAGGCCGACCAGCATCTTCGCGGCACCCGGTTGGAGTACACGATTCTAGGCCCCGGCATGCTCACGACTGAGGATGAGGGCGGTATTACCGTGGGGGTCGATCCGGTGTACCACTCGGATTTGAGCTCCCATACTCCGCGTGCCACCGTGGCGCGAGTGCTCACTGAGGTAGTCGATGATTCCAGCACGATCGGCAAGAGCATTCCTTTCACCGGCGGCGATACCGAGATTCAGCAGGCTCTCGCTCAGGCACCGTCAAGTTCACAGCTGCGCTAGGGTTTGCCGGATGCGCCCCGAGCCTCTTCACGGGTTCGGGGCGTGTTTTTCTCTCGCGCAAGGTTGGTTCGCACGCCGGGGTGCGGGATGTTTGGTACTTGTCCCCGTGTCTGCACACGGTCGCGCTCTTGTCATGTAAGGTTTACCCGCAGCGTGCGGGTATTATCTCGCGACGAGTTCCGGGGCGGCTATTCCGTTGGTGCCGCATCGCTCGGTATCCTAAAGTTCCAGGTATTTTTAGAGCAACCGCAGGAGGTTCCCGTGGGATTCTTCGATCTCTTCACCGACAAAACCCCGGAAGAGCTCGCCGAGGCGCAGCTCACCGCCTACGTTCAAGGCAAGGTTCAGGGTGTGGGGTTCCGATGGTGGTGCGCCGGGGCCGCCAAGCCGCTGGGATTGAGCGGATACGCCGAAAACCTGGATGACGGTCGGGTGAAGGTGATAGCGCAGGGAAGCCGCGCATCCTGCGAGCACCTGCTGGAGACCCTTAATTCGGGCGATACCGCCGGGCATGTGGAGTTTGTGGATGCGTCTTTCACCGAACCGCAGGGCACGTTCAAGGGGTTCGGGACCCGGTAGCGCACTCCCCTGCCGCCCTGCTAAAAAGGCTCTTTGTGTGAATAAAGAGGCGTTTTGGACGCTTTATTCACATAAAGAGTCTTTTTATACTCCCGATGCACCCCGCAGTATGCCCCAAACACCCGGTAACGTGGAATAATAGTTTACGCACTCATATCATTCACGTATTTCATGAAGGTCTTTGATGACACGCTATCGCTGGGGCATAACCGGTGCCTGCATTCTTTTCTTAGCCGGAGTTATTGTTTATAACCTGCGCGAATTTTTGGCATATGATTATCTGGTCTATTATGCCGGGGGTAAAAGCGTTAACTGGTTTCTTGATTACCCCAGCAGCCTCTATGATCTCGATATTCTTCGTGAAACTGTGCGGGCAGAAAACTTTAGATATATTTTCGGCGATGACGGCCTGTGGCTTGCGTTTACGTACCCGCCGTTTGCCTCGATCCTCTTTATTCCCGCATCGTTCTTGCCCTTGCGGGTGGCAATTGGCCTTCATCTGGCATTTTTCGTACCTATTGCCTTCTATTGCGCCAAGGTTCTGCGTGACTATCTGGTAAAGCGCAATTCTCGGCTTCTTTTTGAGAAATATCTTTCGCCTTTTTCCTTTATTGTTTTGTGTGCTGCGCTTATATTGCTTTCGGCACCGTGGCACAATAATGTCTTGTACGGTCAAATAAATCCGTATCTGTTGGCGCTTATTCTCTACGATCTTCTACGGCCAGGTACCAGGATTCCGCGCGGCGTTTTTATCGGTATTGCTGCGGGCATTAAACTTACTCCGCTCGCCATAGGAATTCTTTTTCTAGTGCGTAAAGAGTGGAAATCCATTATTGCACTGGGGGTTTCGTTTGCGGGAACCATTGCAGCAGGATTTGCTGTGCTCCCGCAGCAGTCTCTCACCTATTGGGGCAGCGTCATCTGGGATCCGTCACGCGTGGGCAACCCAATATCGAGCAATAGCGTGGCGATTCAGGGTATTTTAGGGCGCATGACCTTTCAGGATGGTACCGTGCTGAAGGCGCTGTACGGGATCGCGGCAATCGCGCTCATTGCGGTGATAGGGTACGCCTTGTGGAAGATGGAGCAGCATAACCTCTATCTATCGCAGATCTCGTTGGCGGTTCTTGTGCCGGTGTTTATCTCGCCGATCAGCTGGTTCCATCACGCCGTGATTCTACCGATTTTTATGGTGTGCGCGGCGGTCGATTTCTTGCCGCTAGCGGCACGGTGGCGTTCTCGTGCGGGGCGCATCCTGTGTTATACCTGCTATGCGCTGAGTTCTCTCATGCTGGTTAATACGCTTCTGGACTGGGGAAAGCTCGTAGTGCGCTTCTGGCGGCGTGTCGATTTTTACCCATTTACCGGCAGGTATCCGGGGGTGGATGCGCATACCCTGCTTCTGCGGGCGGCGGATGAGCAGCCGGTTATGTTTGTGACCTCAATTCCGGCGTTGGCGCTTGTGGTGTTGGTTGTGCTGTGGGCAGTGCTCCTACGCCGCCCTGCCGAAAATATGCAGTAATCAGAAGGCTCTTAATGCGAATAAAGCGGGATTTCCAACGCTTTATTCACATCAAGAGCCTTTTTACGCGGCGAGAGCGGCGCAAAAGCGAGAAGCCAGGACGTACACGCAAACGCCTTAATCACGCCAGATCTCGGCGAATTGGGTGCGTGTCATCATCGCCTGCCGCACGGCGACAGCCACCCGGTTGCCGTACTTATCGGGACGGGCCGCGCTGGTGCTAATCCCGTTGATAATATTCGTGAATCCGGCCTTTACCGCCACCCGTTCGGATGCCGTATTCCCCGCCAACGCCGTCCATCCGATGGTGTCTAGGGCAAACCCGAGCGGGTCAAAGCCAAAGCCGAGGACTGTGCGTACCGCATCTGTCATGATGCCGCGCCCGCGCATCTGGGGAGCCGTATAAAACCCTAAGTCTGCGTGTGTTCCGGGCGCATTTGCGGAGCCTCCGGGCAGGCGCAGGGTAACAACCCCTGCGAGCACCCCGCTGTAGTCAATGGCCCAGGTGAGTTCACGCCCGGCTGCTGCGGCGCGCTGGGTGAAGTTGAGGAAGGTTCGCGCATCGTCGCGCGTATAGTTCAGGGGGATGGTGGTCCATCGCACGGTTTCGGGGTCGGTGCAGATATGGACCAGTTCGTCAAGGTCGGATTCGCGCAGTGACCTGAGGGTAAACTTTTCGGTGATGAGTTCCGGAATTCTCATGACATGACATTACCAGTTTCTGCGCTGTTTTGTGAGGCGTGCTGTGCCTGCAATTCCCCAATCGCCATATTGTGTGTCTCAAAACACTTGTAATATGTTAGTGGACGGTTGATTATTATGAATTACTCATATTAAAATGGGGAAGATTCCTCTTGTGAGGAGAACAGAAGAATGCCTCAAGGCCACCGAAGTCACACACGAACCAGCCTTGAGGTACCCACCTAGATCAGGAAAGAAGAACACTATGGCTGTGCTAACTATTGGCGACCAGTTCCCCGCCTACGAGCTGACCGGCGTTGTTCCCGGCAAGCTCGCCGAGATTGAGGCAAACAAGCCCGAAGATTACTTCACCACCGTTTCCTCCGAGGGTCTGGACGAAGACACCTGGCGCGTCGTATTCTTCTGGCCCAAGGACTTCACCTTCGTCTGCCCCACCGAAATCGCCGCATTCGGCAAGCTCGCCGATGAATTCGAGGCACGCGACTGCCAGGTTATCGGCGTCTCCGTGGATAACGAATACACCCACTACGCATGGCGCCGCTCCCACGAAGAGCTCGTAGATCTGCCCATCGTCATGGCATCTGACCTCAAGCGCGAGCTCACCAGCGCCCTGGGCGTCCTCAACAAGGACGGCGTGGCAGACCGCGCAACCTTCATCATCGACCCGCATAACACCATCCAGTCGGTATCCATTACCGCAGATTCCGTCGGCCGCAACACCGACGAGGTGCTCCGCCAGCTGGATGCGCTCCAGTCCGACGAACTGTGCGCCTGCAACTGGAAGAAGGGTGCAGAAACCATCGACGCCTTCAAGGAGATGAAGTAATGAGCATTGAGAACCTGCGTAACGCGCTGCCTTCCTACGCGAAGGACATGAACCTGAATCTGTCTTCGCTGCCGCGCATCACCTCGCTCACCGAGCAGCAGCTCTGGGGCGCAATCCTGGCCACTGCGGCGGCAACCAAGGTTGATTCCGTGATCGTTGAGATCGCAGCAGAGGCGAAAGAGCACCTGAGCGAAACCGCCTTCGATGCGGCACTCGGCGCGGCAACCATCATGGGGATGAACAACATCTTCTACCGCACCCGTGGCTTCCTCGACGGCGCCTACGACGATCAGCGTGCAAACCTGCGCATGCAGATCATCGGCAAAAACGGGGGTATCGACAAGCTCGACTTTGAGATGCTAGCGCTCGCAGTTTCTGCCGTGAACGGTTGTTCGCACTGCGTGGCTGCCCACGAGCACACCATCCGCGAGGAAGGCGCCTCCAAGGAGCAGGTTAACGACCTGATCCGCATTGCGGCAACCATGGGCGGCGTGGCACAGGGTATTCAGCTGGCTGAAGCACTGGGCTAAGCACACAGCCTCGCCCCCGCGTAATCTCGCGCAAGAAGAGCCTGATAGTGATTAAGGCTGAGTTTCTAACGCTTATTCACTGTCAGGCTCTTCTTCGTATGGGGCATAGGATAATACGGGTATGCAGTACAGTATTTTGAACGCCAAGAATTCCCTACCAAGCACCGAAGAACTCGTTGAACTGTACGATGCGGTGGGCTGGAGCGCCTACACTCGCACGCCCGAGCGATTGGCCCCTATGCTGGCTGGGTCGCGGTACCTCTATGTAGCGCGTGAGAACACGGCGGAAGGAGCCGAGCGGCTTATCGGCCTGGTACGTGCGGCGGGTGATGGACAAACCATTGCGTATATCCAGGATCTACTGGTGCACCCGCAGGCTCAGCACCACGGCATCGGCTCGGCTCTACTGGGAAGAATCCTCGCCGATTTATACGGACAACCGTGTGACGCTTGCCTATCCAGAAACTCGTAGCTTGATTGAAAATGGTTTTGTGGAAGCTATTAAAGCAGAATTTCCAGAAGTAGAAGTGATTGCAGGAACAGCGACAGCAGGGATTCCACACGGAGCTATCATCGCTGACAAGATGAACTTGCCTTTTGCCTACATCCGTAGCAAACCAAAAGACCACGGAGCTGGTAACCAAATCGAAGGTCGTGTGGCTCAGGGGCAAAAGATGGTTGTTGTTGAAGACCTCATTTCAACTGGAGGGTCTGTTCTTGAAGCCGTAGCAGCTGCTAAACGCGAAGGAGCAGATGTGCTTGGAGTTGTAGCGATTTTCAGTTATCAATTGCCAAAAGCCGATAAGAATTTTGCGGATGCTGATGTGAAATTGGTGACACTTTCTAACTACAGCGAACTCATCCACCTAGCCCAAGAAGAAGGTTACATTACGCCAGAAGGACTCGACCTCCTAAAACGCTTTAAAGAAGACCAAGAAAATTGGCAAAACGCCTAAAACATAGAAAATCAGGTAGTCACTAGGATTACCTGATTTTGTTTTTAATACTAAAGTTGAGCGATAACTTCCTCAGTTGTCAAAACTTGGTTGGCAATGTAGCCGTAGTTTGTTAGTGCAGCTTGGTAGGCTTCTTCACCTGGAGCACCGACAGCATCGTTAACAACAATGACATTGTAGCCTAATTCTATGAGTTCACGCATGTGTGAATCCACGCAGAGATTAGCATTCATACCAGCCAAGATGACGGTGTCGATACCATTTTTGCGGAGTTGAAGGTTAAGGTCGTTGCTTTCTGGGCCAAAGATTTTATGTCCGTTGACAACAATAGTATCTTCATCCAAAAATGGTTTAATCTCTTCAATCATATCTGCTCCAGAGCCTTCTGGAATTGCTGAATACTGGCTATCACGCCAAAACATTTCGTTTTCAATCATCATCGTTTCACCAGCAGCTTTAAATTGCCACTTGTGATCGTGTGGATAGAAGTAGTGCGGTGAGATAAAACGCTTGTAGCCACGCTCTTTAGCAAGAGCGAAAAGCTTTGTCAGATTTTCAATAGTATTAACTTTTTCAAGAACATCTTTAGTTGCTCCGAATCCTTTACCAGTAGATTTTAAGAATTCAACTTGCGGGTCTGTGATAACAAATGCGACATTTTTCTGATTGAACATGAGGTTCCTCCTAATATGATTTGATTAACAGCCAATAGGAATTTAGACTGTTAGTTTGATGATTTTCCAAATGGTAGTTTTAGTTACATACTGACCGTTCGGTACAATTATAATAACATCTAGAATTGAATTTGTAAATCAATTTGCTCAGAGCAAAAATTTTAATGATAAAACAGTGGCAAAAGGAGGTGATTTCAATGGTTTGGTCCCAGACTCTGAATATGCTATAATAGTAAAAAAGAGAGGTGAGCAGATGAGCGTTAAAGAGCGTATTTTACAAAGTGCTGAGGAATTGATTTATCAGAAGGGTTATGATGCCACCTCCATCAGTGACATCATGGAGGTGGCTGATGTTGGCAAGGGGCAGCTTTATTATTATGGGTCTTCGGAATATATAGTGGAATTACTTTCTTAATAGTTTAAAAACAACTGGTGTTTAAATCGGATTTTCTGGTGGGATGTTAGGATAATCAATAGTATTATATAAAAGTATCAATCACATACGAGTGATACTTTGGGAAAAAAATAAAATAGTCCAATTTACTTGACCGTGTACTATGGTACATGGTTTATAATATTCAGGGGGTGAAATAAGATGATTTATCGCATTAGTGAGTTTGCAGATATGAAACTATGTTAGACGACTTAAAACAACGATGTCCAGATGAAAAGCAATTACATTCGTGTCCAATAATAGAAACATTAACATGAGAGATTAATTAACGAAAGGAGCTTTTTTATGAATAAATTTAAGGTAAACATTTCAGGAATGACTTGTACGGGTTGTGAAAAACACGTAGAATCAGCACTTGAAAAGATAGGTGCTAAAAATATTGAGTCTAGTTATCGTCGTGGTGAAGCAGTATTTGAACTGCCCGATGATATTGAGGTTGAAAGTGCAATAAAGGCGATTGATGAAGCAAATTACCAAGCCGGAGAAATTGAAGAAGTATCATCACTAGAAAACGTGGCGTTAATTAATGAAGACAATTATGACCTTCTTATTATTGGTTCTGGTGCTGCTGCCTTTTCTTCGGCAATTAAAGCTATAGAATACGGTGCAAAAGTTGGAATGATTGAGCGTGGAACGGTTGGGGGAACCTGTGTGAATATTGGCTGTGTTCCGTCAAAAACTCTTCTTAGGGCAGGGGAAATCAATCATTTATCAAAAGACAATCCGTTTATAGGTTTACAAACATCCGCTGGAGAAGTGGATTTAGCTAGTTTAATCACGCAAAAGGATAAATTGGTGAGCGAACTTCGGAATCAAAAATATATGGATTTAATTGATGAATATAATTTTGATTTAATTAAAGGTGAAGCAAAATTCGTTGATGCTAGTACGGTTGAGGTCAATGGGGCAAAGTTATCTGCAAAACGCTTTTTAATTGCAACAGGTGCATCGCCTTCGTTGCCCCAAATTTCAGGACTTGAAAAAATGGACTATTTAACTAGTACAACACTTCTTGAGTTAAAGAAAATACCAAAACGATTAACTGTAATTGGTTCAGGATACATTGGAATGGAGCTTGGACAACTATTTCATCATTTAGGTTCAGAAATAACGCTTATGCAAAGAAGTGAGCGACTTTTAAAGGAGTATGATCCTGAGATTTCAGAGTCAGTTGAAAAAGCGTTAATTGAACAGGGTATAAACCTTGTCAAAGGGGCAACTTTTGAGCGTGTTGAACAAAGTGGAGAGATAAAAAGGGTTTACGTAACAGTAAATGGCAGTAGAGAAGTCATTGAATCAGATCAGTTACTTGTTGCCACTGGAAGAAAACCAAATACGGATTCTTTAAATTTAAGTGCAGCAGGTGTTGAAACTGGAAAAAATAATGAAATCCTGATCAATGATTTTGGTCAAACAAGTAATGAAAAGATTTATGCAGCAGGAGATGTGACTTTAGGACCACAATTTGTATATGTAGCAGCCTATGAAGGTGGAATTATTACTGATAATGCTATTGGTGGATTAAACAAAAAAATAGATTTATCGGTAGTTCCTGCTGTTACGTTTACGAATCCGACGGTTGCAACGGTTGGTTTAACAGAAGAACAAGCAAAAGAGAAAGGGTATGATGTGAAGACATCTGTATTACCTTTAGATGCTGTTCCAAGAGCAATTGTAAACCGTGAAACAACCGGTGTATTTAAACTAGTAGCAGATGCAGAAACACTAAAAGTATTAGGGGTTCATATTGTATCTGAAAATGCAGGAGATGTCATCTATGCAGCATCATTAGCTGTTAAATTTGGCTTAACGATAGAAGATTTAACAGAAACCCTAGCACCATATTTAACAATGGCTGAAGGGCTAAAATTAGTTGCACTTACGTTCGATAAAGATATTTCGAAATTATCTTGCTGTGCAGGCTAAGGGAACTTTTTTACAACTCCCTATTCAAGTGAACCAGCTAATGCTTTAAGGGATTTTCTAAGTGAATTTGTGGTCACAAAAATAATTTAACACTGATGATTTCAACATCAAATCTATAATTGATACCTTAACACCGCAGAGTAATAAAGGATGAATAATATGTCAGACTTATTATCCCTACCAGACATTAAAACAATAGAACCGCCACAAGAAAATGAAACCGATATGATGTTTAAAGTTGAAGCAGTCGGACCACCTGAACGTTGTCCTGAATGTGGTTTTGACAAGTTGTACAAACACAGTTCAAGAAATCAACTAATTATGGATTTGCCCATTCGTTTAAAGCGAGTGGGCTTACAATTGAACCGTAGACGATACAAGTGTCGTGAATGCGGATCTACCTTCTGGGAACGCCTAATATCTGTAGATGAAAAGCGTAGTATGACCAAAAGGCTTTTAAAGTCCATTCAAGAGCAATCCATGTCTAAGACCTTTGTAGAAGTCGCAGAAAGCGTTGGTGTTGACGAGAAAACCATTAGGAACGTTTTTAAGGACTATGTGGCACTCAAAGAACGTGAATACCAGTTTGAAACTCCTAAGTGGCTTGGGATAGACGAGATACATATTATCCGTAGACCTCGGCTTGTATTGACTAATATTGAACGCAGGACTATTTATGACATCAAGCCTAACCGTAACAAGGAAACAGTCATCCAACGTCTTTCAGAAATCAGTGACAGGACTTACATTGAGTAAGTCACAATGGATATGTGGAAGCCCTACAAAGACGCAGTGAACACTATCCTTCCACACGCTAAAGTTGTCGTAGATAAGTTTCATGTAGTTAGAATGGCTAATCAAGCCTTAGATAACGTCAGAAAGTCTTTGAAAGCCCATATGAGCCAAAAAGAAAGACGTACCCTTATGCGTGAAAGGTTTATCCTTCTAAAGCGTAAACACGATCTAAATGAACGTGAATCATTCCTCTTAGATACTTGGTTAGGTAATCTTCCTGCTTTAAAAGAAGCCTATGAACTCAAAGAAGAGTTTTACTGGATATGGGATACTCCTGATCCAGATGAAGGTCATCTTCGTTATAGTCAATGGAGACACCGTTGTATGTCCAGCAACTCTAAAGACGCATATAAAGACCTCGTGAGAGCCGTAGACAACTGGCATGTTGAAATATTCAACTACTTTGATAAAAGGCTCACTAATGCTTATACGGAGTCAATTAACAGCATTATTAGGCAGGTAGAGCGAATGGGTAGAGGTTACTCGTTTGATGCCTTACGAGCCAAAATCCTTTTCAATGAGAAGCTCCATAAAAAGCGTAAGCCACGATTTAATTCAAGTGCTTTCAATAAAGCTATGTTATACGATACTTTCAATTGGTATGAAGTGAATGATCACGACATTACAGACAACTTAGGTGTCGATTTTTCCACACTTATTAAGAATTTGGAGAAGGGTGATTTATAAGCCCTTTTCCACCATAAAATCCGAATACCCCTTAACAATACTATCCGAGACCTAGCATCTCAACGAGGACAAAGCACCTCTGAAGTTGCCCGCGAACTACTTGTTAAGGGGCTAGCGGCAGCTTAACTTAAAGTGAATAGGGGGCAGTTGAATCAGCTGCTCCCTCTTACTCTCAATCCCTGAGGCACCGGGCTATACCCAGAGTTTTACCTACGCAAGTTCAGATGCAGATGCGAGTAGGACAATAAATTCTAAGCCGCTTCCTGCCTCTGAGGCTGTTCCTTGGGTTTTTCTTCGGGCGCTTTAGGGAAGCCCATCACCGCTGAGAGCAGGACGAACGCACAGATAATAGAAACCATCAGAATCGTCCTCTCCCCCGGAATAACCGCGAGCAGGAGCGAAGAAATAATACCGCTTCCATACTGGAACGACCCTAAGAGTGCCGCAGCGGAACCAGCAATGGCAGGTTCCACAGAATTTAGGGCGGCGGCGTTCGTGCAGGCGGCAACGATGCCGTTCATACTAAACACCAGGAACACCGGAACCGCTACACCCCACAGACCACCCGCATCCGCAGCAACAGTTATCACGGCGAGTATAGAAGCCACCCCGGCAACCGCAGTCGAAATACGCAGCAGAAAATCCAGACTATAACGCTGCACAAATCGTCGATTGAAACTGCTGAGCACCATCACCCCGATAATATTCACGCCGAAAAGCAGACCGTAATAGCGCGGATCAACCCCGAACCTCGTGATATACACGCTCGACGATGCCGTGATAAAAGCGTAAATCGCCACGTAAAAGAAACACACGCACAGCACGTACCTCATAAAAGTGCGGCGGCGCAGCAGAAGCGGATAACTTCTAAACGCCGCAAGTACCGTACTGCTTTCACGCTTATTCTCAGGCAGGCTCTCAGGCAAGAAAAAGACTAAGAGCAGAATAATGGCGCTGATAGTTGTAATAGCCCAAAAACTCAGCCTCCACCCGCCAGAAACCACCAGGAACCCGCCAAGAAGCGGCCCGGCAATCGGCGCAATCGCCATAATAAGTACAAGAGTAGAAAGTACCTGTGCCGCACGCACGCCCTGATACATATCACGCACGATAGCGCGGGCAAGCATAGGACCCACGCACGCACCGACCGCCTGTACCAGGCGCCACAGAACCAGTTCGGTCGTGGTTGAGGCGAGCGCGCATCCGGCAGAACCGACGGCAAAGATTGCCATGCCCAGCATCAGCGGAATTTTGCGCCCGATGCGGTCGCTGACAGGCCCCCAAATCAGCTGCGCAATCGCGAACCCGATGAGGAATCCCGTAATCGTCAGCTCGATATTGCCGCCCATCTGCGATTCGATGCTCGGCAGGCCCGGCAGGTAAAGGTCGGTCGAGATAGCCGAGCAGGCCATGAGGGCGCTGAGTGTTGTGTAGAGAAAAAGCATGCGGCGCGGATTCTCCACCGCACCCTGTGAATGCATTGTCACGAAAACCTGAATTCTTGGTTGTGTCTGTGTGATGTTTGCTTGCTGTCAGAGGTTCCTCTGAACGTTGAGAAAAAACCTGTGAGAGGCATTTACTTGATTCTACTCCCCTCTTGCCGAGGAACTAAGGGCGCTTTTGGGGTTTATTCGCGTAGGTGAAAACTGTGGGCGCCGAGCACTGAAGACTCGCTCACTGCCCTCTGCAGGTAATATGCCTAACTCGTGAATCTTATGTATAAACGTGAGCACGTCACGCATAAAACCTCATGTCAGGTGAATTTTAGACCGACCGGAGCGCCGCATCCCAGGTGGAGGCGAGGCGCACCGCGGCGGCGACGAGCGCATCCAGCTCACCGGCGTAGACCGGAGTGGACCGCACACCCGCGCACCAGTCAATCGTGCCCAGACCCAGCCAGGGTTTGCCGGGGAAGAACTCGCGCCGCAGCGCCACACGGCGTTTCCCTAAAGCCCGACGACCGGGCACATAACCACCGCGGCTGATGAAAAATTCATCCCTGCGTTTAGCGAGAACCTGCTGATCCAGCACCCGCAGAGCATTAACCCAGCTGGGCTCCCCCGTCTTGGGCAGGTCGGTTAATTCGGGATATTCCTCATCACGCTCGGTCACGCTCACGCCCAAAATATACTGATACCGCACCTGATCCAGCCCGTCGGGAAGCCCACGGTCGGCACTCTGAACCGTTCCGCACAGATGCCGTGCCACGGGCTCGCCCGCCAGATTCACACCCATCAGCGGCAGCTCGGGGCCGTCAAGATACAGCCCCACCGCGCCGGTTCCCGTAATATTTGGGCGCACCGACCATCCAGGCAGGCCCTGCTCTAGCACCGGATGCACCCGCTGAAGAACCTCAAAAACCTGCTCACGTGAAACCGCCATTGCGTTCCTCTCAGCACTTTCAACCTGCGTTTACTTTCCTCCATTGTCTCGCACAGATCTGGCGTATGCGGCACGCCACAAACCTGCGGGTATCGTAGCGGCAGCACACGCGGTAAGATAGCAGACGTTGCGCCTAAAACTGCGGGCCGCATCCACTCCTCTACTCCTGAGCCGTCGAAAGGAGGCCGACCGTGTTCAATATCGAGCCCGAGACGCTGTTCCGCATCGTAGATATTGCAGCCGTAGTGGCCAATGGACTTCTCGGCGGGGCGGTGGCGCGCGCCCTGCGGTTCGACATGGTGGGCTTCTTGCTGCTGGCGGTCGTCTGCAGCATGGGCGGCGGCATGATTCGTGACATTTTGCTGAATGTGGGGCTTCCAATAGCGCTCACCGACGGCTGGTACTGGGTAGGCGCTATTACCTCGGCGGTGTTGGCGTATGTGCTGGATTTGAGCTCGAACTGGGCCACCCGCGCCCTGGTGGTCGTAGACTTTCTGGGCATGGGCTGTTGGGCGGCTACCGGCACCATCAAATCCCTTACTCTGGGACTGCACTGGCTTCCAGCTATCGCGCTGGGGGTGACAACGGCGGTTGGCGGCGGGGTTATCCGCGATATTATGGTGAACCGCATCCCCGCTATCTTCGGCGGGAACTCGCTCTACGCCACGGTAGCGTTCGTGGGTGCCGCCGAAACGGCAATTTGTTTCAGGATGCTGGAGCGCCCTCATGTGGCGATCGCTATGTCTGTGCTCACCTGCACGGTGTTGGGGGTTGTGGCACGGTGGCGCGACTGGCGACTGCCGATGCCCACCACGCTGAAGGTTCAGCGCCCGCGCCTGCTGGATGTATTCCGCCGCGACCACGAACACCTTGAGAACGAGGGCTGGGCACCGGGCACGCCGCTCACAAACCAGCTGGATGTGATTACAGAGGATCAGATTCAGGCGTATCGCGATCAGCTGCATCGTGAACGGGAGCAACGCGGCGGGTAGCCGCACGTGTTCTGAATCTGGTTGGCTCGCGGCGGTAAGTAACGGGTCTGCTACTTCGCCCTGAGAGGTTCTTCAACGCTGTTCGGAAAGAAACGATAAAGGCGGCGGGATGCTCATGTGTGCCAAGCACCCCACCGCCACAAAAGTACCCTGCGACCGCCGTGAAAGCCCCCTGTCGCAAGGCACTCGTATTAGCATACCCGTAAACCTATCCCTAAGGGTAGGGTTTTAAGCTGTCAAGTGGTTAACCCGATTTAGATTTTCGGGTGGAAACAATATAAATATATAATTTTGTGTTTCTGACGATTAATTTTCTTCGGCCCGATGCGCCAGCGATACGACCGCACTAAAACACCCCAACCAGCCCTATTTTCTGCCTTCTTAGCCTATCCAGCCCTCTTGCGCTGACAGAAGGACAGTATCATCACAATATCTTCTCAATATCATCACAAAAAGTTGTGATGATATTGGGAAGATGCATTGCCCTGCAGACAGTTCTCTAACTGCCCTATGAACAATCCGCCCCAAAGCTCAAAGGCTGAACCAATGAATACACTGCTATATGGCCTTTTACGAGCAAACAGCGTCTGACCCGCAGATTTAAGGTCTGCCGTCTCACCCACTTACCACACGATATTTACGGTTCTTACTTCGAGCCGGAGCAGTTGCCTCCACAAGCCCCAATCCAACCAAAAGTTTCAAATCGTTGCCCACAGAGGTGCGTGAAGCTCCTCCGCCCCAGTGCTCATGGGCATATGATGCCGAAACAGCGTCACCGTGCTCCCGTAACCCCTGCAAAATATTACGCTGACGCACATTCAACTTCTCGGTGCTGTCAGGCTCGTGGTTCGGGACGATTTGTTGAGTTTCTCCCCCGCTGTCAACATGGGTCATGGTCCTATTAAATATGGATACTTCAACATGTCTCAGCTGATCCACAAACACCGGAGGCTCCAAACCGGCCTCCCTGACCGCCCGAAACACTGTTGGTATGCCCGATGCACGGTTCTCCGCCACGCGCCGACCAGTACTTGGATCCGACAAGTCCATGAGAAATCCCGCAAGAAAGGCATTACGTGTGGAAGAAACCCCAGGCTGACCAAAGTCACGAATATTTACCGACCCAAAGATACCGCCGGGACTACGGACCACAAGACGGTCAGTGTACAGTTCCACCTGAACCTGTGCACCGCGTGCTCCTGGTGAATAGTCGCGGTGCATTACAGCATTCACCAGTAGCTCACGGATAGCATCGGTAGGATATTCATAAAAGTCTTCCCTGCCGATTGCTGAAGAGCCTCGTCCCTGCATGACCGAGGTCTTGCTCATATTACGTAAAAGTACAGCCATAGCATCCTTAACCATCACAGGTATTGGACCTTTGCAGGTACGATTATCTAAAAACCGTTTACTGTCGGCGGTGACCTTCCCCATTTCGGTACCAGGCAACACCACAACACTTATCATCAGCTGAGGGAAAAAAGCTTGTGGCTCCGTGCCCATCGCCAAAAGTGCACCTAGTATTGGTGCTTCTTGCCCCTGCTTATCCTGACGCAGAATACGAGCCTGTTTTAGCGCTTCTACTTCAGATAGTCCCGCAAAGACTCGGGGTTGCTCTTCACGTAAACGGGCAACATAATTGCTGACGAGTTCTGGGGAAAGGTCGTCAATGCTTGCCTCAGGTACAATCTCTTCGTCATATCGGGGCTGGGTTCGATTTTCAAGCAGACGGTCTATCTCATAGTTGCTGAGCCTAACGTCCGCCTCACCGATGCGGTGGTATGCGCCGTTATACATGCCGCGTGCATCAACATAGTAAGGTTTCTGCACCGGGTCGCCCGGCTCAACATCGATACGCACTACCTGGTGCCCTTGTGGCAAGGTTTCAATACTCACATCTGCGGGAGGGCGTGGCTTAACCTTATCGCGTATCGAATCAACGGCTGCATCATGTATCGCTTGCGCATCAAATTGGGGAACCGGCGTTAAACCAGAGGCGGGATCGCTAACACCCAGGAGTATGGTGCCGCCTTCCCCGTTAGCGAAGGCACTCACCGTATCTAAAACAGATTTGGGGAACCCGTGTTCAGCATCTTTGACCTCTAGGGCTGAGCTCTCAGAGCGATTTTTGCGTAATGTATCAATAAGGTCGACGGCCGTGAAGTCCATGGTTCCTCCCCGCAATGGTGGGCATAAAGGCATCTTCACAACATCATACCAATATCATCACAATTTTTTGTGAAGATGTTGAGATGATGTTGTTATGACGCTTATTTTCGTTGTGGCTCATGGGGAAAGCCCTTTGAAATTTCAAGGTTTTTGCGACTGTTCGGTCATCCCAGTATCATCACAACTTTTTGTAATGATGCTGTGAAGATGTTGTGATGATGACCAGCCAAGCACCCCAGATGCGGAACATACCGCCCCCCATTTCTGTAGGGCAGGAAGATGCGCACCTATCACACAAGAGCGGCAGCCATTTGGAAGCTTATTACTCCCAAACAGCCGCCGCTTTGAAGATTAGGCCTGCGACAGTCGCCGAGCTACGCCGTGACCTGGCGTTTCGAGGAAATCACACCGGTATTGAAGCCCGCAAGGTGCAGGCCACCATGGAAGCGTGCGTGCTCGATTTTCACGCATCGGTCCATGACCACGTTCAGCCCAGCTGCCTCACCGATAGCGGCAGCTTCCTCATTCCACGAGCCCAGCTGCATCCACACGGTTTTCGCGCCCAGATCAACCGCCTCCTGAACCACGCCCGGGAGATCTTCATTGCGACGGAAAATCTCGACGAGATCGGGCACTTCTGGTAGGTCCTGAAGCGAGGCGTACACCGGCTGCCCCAGCACGGTCTTGCCTTTCGCCGCAAGAATCGGGTTCACAAAATACACCGTATACGGCGACGAAGACAGCAGGTAGGTTGCCACGAAGTTTGAGGCGCGCGAAATCTTATCGCTCATCCCCACAATCGCGATAGTGCGGGTATTGCGCAGAATGTTCAGCCGCTCGGGGGCGCTCGGGCCTACCCAGGTACGTTTCTCAGTCATTAGTTGCCCTCCTTCGCGGGTGCTTCCTTGGACTCTGAGGCGCTCGAAGCTGCGGCGCTATTCGGCAGCGCGCAGGCGGCACCCTGCTGTGAGTCAGCCTCTTCGGCGGCGAGAGCCTCTTGTGCCGCAACGAGCTTATCGGCACTGGATTCGCCCACACGTTCACCCGCGTGGTTCAGGCCAGTCGCGTGGGTGAGTGCCTGGTCAAGGTCCCAGATAATGTCTTCAACATCCTCAAGCCCAACCGAAATACGGATCAGGTCTTCGCCCACGCCCGCCGCGGCAAGCTGCTCGCTGGAAAGCTGCTGATGTGTGGTCGAACCCGGATGCAGCACCAGGGTGCGCGAGTCACCAATATTCGCCAGATGCGATGCCAACACAAGCGCGCTAATGAACTCGCCGCCAACCACGCGGCCGCTCGCCTTCTCGGTGCTCTTCACCCCAAAAGAGAACACAGACCCAACGCCCAGCGGCAACAGTTTTTTCGCGCGTTCGTGGTGCGCATGCCCCGGCAAACCGGCGTAGTTCACGTAGGCGATGCGCGCATCCTCAACCAGCCAGTCCACGACCTTTTTCGCGTTGGCCAGGTGCGCATCCATGCGCTGCGGCAGGGTTTCGACGCCCTGAAGCAGGTTGAATGCCGACTGCGGTGAGAGTGCGGGACCGAAGTCGCGCAGCTGCTCGGAACGCAGTTTTGTGAGGAACCCGTATTCGCCGAAGTTCCCCCACCACGAGACGTTATTGTACGAAGGCACCGGCTCAGTCATGAGCGGGAAGTTGCCGTTCGCCCAGTTGAACCGTCCGCTCTCAACAACCACGCCGCCGAGGGTGGTTCCGTGCCCGCCCAGGAATTTGGTGGCGGAGTGAATCACAATGTCGGCCCCGTGTTCCAGCGGGCGAATCAGGTACGGGGTTGAGATCGTAGCGTCTACGACGAGGGGGACTCCCACCTCATGGGCTACAGCAGCGAGCCCTTCAATGTCTGCGATCTCGCCGGAGGGGTTGGCGACAACCTCCGTGTAGATTGCCTTGGTGTTCTCGGTCAGCGCCGCCTTGTAATCCGCGGGGTCGGTGCCTTCCACAAAGGTGGTTTCGATGCCGAATCGACGCAGGGAAACATCAAGCTGGGTGACTGTTCCGCCGTACAGCTGTGAGGATGCCACAAGGTGATCGCCCGCCTGGCAGAGCGCGGCGAAAGTGATGAACTCGGCGGCCATACCGGATGCGGTCGCCACCGCCCCGATACCGCCCTCTAGGGATGCGATGCGCTCTTCCAGCGCGGCAACGGTCGGGTTCGATAGGCGCGAGTAGACGTTGCCGTATTTCTGCAGGGAGAAGAGGTTGGCGGCATCGTCGGTGTCTTTGAAAACGAATGAGGTGGTCTGGTAGATAGGGACCGCGCGGGCGCCGTGTTCAGCGTCCGGGGTGCCGCCCGCGTGCAGTGCGCGGGTGCGGAATCCGAAAGTATGTTCAGCCATGCATGACTCCTGGTTGGCTTAGCGCAGCCGAATGATGCGCCAAGGTCGAGGAACAGAGGTACTCAACCCTATACTGTGCCACGGTCCCCGAATGCGCCAAGTGCGCGTAGCATTATGTCGTTTGTGTCGGATTATGACGCAGCGATTCGGTTCCTGCTTAGTACACCTATGGTGCTATGGGTTCAGAGAAAAACTTAGCACCATGTCACTAATTTTTTGCGGTTCAGGGAACCAACGATAACTAGTTCTATTTAATGAGCGGAGTTTTAACACCGAACGCATATAAAGGGTTCTTATCACATATTTCATTAATCCTCTCAAGGAATGATGTATCACCTATAGAGGTCTGAAAAAGTGCTACATTCGCAAAGCTAATATACATCCCTTTGCTGTCTATATTCCGAAGTTTACGTTCAAATTTTTTAGGCTTCTTAGGAGTATCGGTTGTGGGCTTCATCCAGAGCCTATTGCAGTGTGCAACGCTATTACGCAGAGTCGTCAGAGATCGGATATTTGTCAAAAACAGATTATGATTTATCCCCATATCCGCCGCAACATCTTTATAAAAAGGATCTTTCCCAGACCCGTTAGGAACCTGACACATCTCAATAGCTTTGGACAGCAAACCTAGAGAGAAGGAGTCAACGACCGACCAGAGAGGAAGATCTTGGAGAATACCCCTTACTCTCTCTACCCCTCCCCATTCCCCAATAGTTTCAGGAGGTTTATTACTGCCTAAAATATTCTGGGCTGCTGTTGTAATACGTGTGCGAACATAAGGTTCCCGATAACGTAGCACATGATGCATCATGTCATTTACCAAGACCTCAGGAATACGGTTTCCACCCATATTGGCGTAACAATCGAGATCAAGATACGCTACGGGGTTATAGTGATGGCAGAAGTTATTTACGAACGAAGCACGTAAGTACATCTCTGCTTTTCTCAACCCAGAATATAAATATGTTGACATCTCATGATCAGAATCTATAACAGAAAAAACATCATCTATAGAAGGAAAATCTACAAGATTAGTACGTTGGGAAATCTTATAATAGTTTCTTGTATACCCTAGAAAATAATGAAAATTGAGAGCATCAAGTCTTCGATAATTTTCAGGCGATATACCTCCACAGGAAAAATAGTTCTTGTCTTCAAGGTACTGCATTCTATCGTCCATTGATAGAAAAGGTGGCGGCACTCTGCCCATCGAAGGCTCTCCTGATATAAGAGGACCCCCTCAGGGCGCATATACCGTTTGGTACAGAGGCGGAGGGGGGACTGTTGCTCTTACTTTAGCAAGCCTCAATTCGAACATGCAAGCAATTGCGTCACCAGCATATATGTTTCGTGGTTAGCAACTCGACCACTCAAAGACCACGTTCGAGAAATCGCCCGCCGCCAGCTGTTCGGGCGTTATCAGCCAGTTTGCGGAGCCCGCATCGCCCCAGAGGAGTTCCGGGGTTTCTTCTTCTGACTCCCAGTCCGCCTCAGAAACAATGGTCAGCAGGTTCACCGTGTGCCCCTGCAATTTCTCGTCAAAATCCCGCGGGTCATTCTGAATAAAGTAGGGGTAACCGCCAATCCGGGAGTACTCATCACTCTCCTCATACGGGAGAGTAAGCTCCTCAACGGCGTCCGTCCGCTGAATCCTCGCCCGCTCGTCGTCTCCCGTGGGCAATTTATCCTCGGGATACAGCTCGTCCCACACTCGTGCAAAATCGGGATAATAGTAGTGCGCAGTACCGGTAACTCCCTGCTCGACCACGCTGAACGAAAGCGCAAATTCCACGCTCTCCGGTTCGATAGGCCAACCGATCGTGTCCCAGTCAATCACCGGCAGCGGCGCATCCGGGTTCGGCTC
>NZ_KV793075.1:91705-120969 GCF_001808385.1 Rothia sp. HMSC08A08 | reverse complement strand
CCGGGTTCGGCTCACCCACGATCTCGTAGTAGAGCACCCGCCAGTTCTCTTGAACCGCAGGCTTGTTATAGTCATACCCCCACACGGTGTCGTGAGGGTCAATCCAAAATTGAAGCATACCGCTCTTCGGGTAAATATTATTCTGCGGCAGCTCAGCACAGTTAATCTGCGCAATCATGCCCAAGGGCTGGCCGGATGCATTCGTTGGCGCGGATTCTCCTACAGGCAGGTACGGCACTCCCCCGAACTTGGAGGCGGTCTTCGGCAACGGCTGCTGCGATGGGGTTGCCGTAATCCTGATAGCCTGCTTGAGTTTTCCCTGGTTCATAACGTCAAGGACTCGACGCACCTGCGCTTCGGTGTTTTTAGCTGCGTTCTGCTCGGTGGTATTCATATATTCCTCCGGGTGGTTGGTTCAGTGCTACAACCATCAGAACACATTTTGCGGTGCCGTGCTCAAAACTTCGTCACTCGTGCGCTTATTCAACGGTGTATTTTTTTGGAAGGCCACACGCTGCATGATTCGGAGCATGACTCTAGGCGCCCCAAAAATTCAGGAGGTTGGTGGTGTATCAAGTAGCTTGAGTACACCACAACCCCCTGAATAAAAATCAAAACGGGTCGGTTAACTGCTCGACCACTCAAAGATCACATTTGAGAAGTCACCCGCCGCCAGCTGTTCGGGCGTTATCAGCCAGTTTGCCGCGCCTCCGCCGCACCACATGAGCTTAGGCGATCCGTCATGAGGCTCGGCCCAGTCCACCTCAGAAACAATGGTCAGCAGGTTCACAGTATGCCCCTGCAGAGCCTCGTTGAAGAACCGGGGGTCGCTCTGCACAAAGTAGGGGTACCCGCCGATCTTCGAGAATTCGTCGTTTTCCTCAATCGTGAGGGCGGCACCCTGCGCCTCCTGATAGCTCTCAAGCTGCGATTCGGGGTACATCTTATTCCACACGCGCGCGAAATCTTCATAGTAGTAGTTGGCGGCGCCGGTAATACCCTGCTCGATCACCTCGAACGAAAGCGCAAACTCGGCCTGCGTGGGTTCAACGGGCCAGTTGTCCTTAGGTTCTACGGCAGGAAGAGTCGTGTTCGGGTCTGGCCTGCCCACGTTCTTGTAATAGATAACCCGCCAGTTCTCCTGGGATGCAGGCTTCGCGGCATCGAACCCCCACGCCTCGTCCTTCGGGTCTATCCAGAATTGCACCATGCCAGTTTTTGGATAGATATCATTCGGCGGCAGCTCTGCACAGTTAATCTGCGCGATCATCCCCAAGGGCTGACCACTGGAGTTTGTTGGCGCCGAAGCACCCATAGGTACATAGGGAATGCCCCCAAATTTTGAGGCGGTCTTTGGCAGCGGGGTCTTAGAGGCAGTTGCCGTGATGCGTACCGCCTGCTTGACGTGGTCTTTATTGAGCGCATCGGCAACATGCTGCGCTTTTTCTTCTAGAGTGCTCATGGACATCCTCCAAGGCGTGGTTAATGGCATGTATTAACCATGAGAACACACTTTTTTATAGTATGCCTTGAATATCGTTGTGGGGTGAAAAACGAACGCATCCGCATACTACACAATGTGAACCAGTACGACCGCACCCTTGCCCGGAATCCCTGGAGAATTCCGGGCAGGGGTGCTGTCGTCGTGATGCGCATATTAGATGTGCTTGTCGATTTCCTCAATTACGCCCAGAGCCGCGGTAATTCCCGCGTTCAGG
This sequence comes from Rothia sp. HMSC08A08, assembly GCF_001808385.1. Taxonomy (NCBI): domain Bacteria; kingdom Bacillati; phylum Actinomycetota; class Actinomycetes; order Micrococcales; family Micrococcaceae; genus Rothia; species Rothia sp. HMSC08A08. The sequence continues at coordinate 119,251 of NZ_KV793075.1, read as the reverse complement.
TAGAACATATCGGAATCTACCTTATGAGCGTGCTTCTCCTTGACCGCTTTCAGGCTATCCCACAGCGTCTCAGAGGTGAGCTTGGATTCGTCGCCGCCCTGCACACCGTAGAAGAGGTAGTCGCCGTCCGCCTGGTCGAGATTCTCGGAGCTCAGATCAATCGAGGTCTTACCTTCCTGCTGCACGGCGGGGCGGGCGAGGGAAGCATCCTCACAAATGGAGCCCACAAACGAAGACTTCGCGTACACGCGGGTACGGTCCCCAGCTGCGTAGAGGAATGAGAAGGTCTTCTCTTTACCGGCCTTCTCGCCCAGTTTCTTGGCTTTATCCTCGTAATCCTTGAGCATCTCCTCAGCCTTAGAGGTACTGCCCAGTGCAGAGGCAACCATCAGAAAGTCCTGCTTCCAGTTATTTCCGGTACCCTCGGTCACCACAGTTGGGGCGATTTTCGAGAGCGATTCGTATACCTCTTCCTTTTTATTAGTGTTATTAATCAGGATGAGGTCGGGGTGCAGATTTGCGATAGAACCAAGGTCGGGTTCGGTGCGCTTGCCGACCTTGGCTATCTTATCGAGCTCAGTCGACTTATCGGAGAACTTGGTCTTGAGGTATTCGGGCACGAGGTCGGCATCGTTAGCGGTTGCTGCGCCAATAGGTACCAAGCCCAAAGCGAGAACATCGTCAAGCTGCCCGGTCGAGAGGATAACCACGCTCTTGGGGGCAGATTCAATCTTGGTTTCACCGCGGAAATGCTTGACCGTACGCGGGAATTCGCCATCACCCGCGGTCGATCCCATGCCGGAAGGAAGGGCTGAAGGAGCGGGCTTTGCGCTCGTCGATGCAGAGGACACGGATGCGTTGGAGTCAGAAGAATTGGAAGACCCGCAGGCGGCAAGGGCGAGGGCGCTGAAGGAGCCCAGGGCAAGCACGCCGAAGGATCGTCTGGTCAATGAACGGTGAGAGTCCCTGTGTTGGGGTGAACTAGTATTAGCCATAGACTGAGGATACCCTTATAAAATAGATAATGCCATATCAGCCCCATATTGACGTAGGATAAATCACATAAATATGTCCTAAATATTATGCGGCTGTCGCCCAGATTTTCGGGCAGCAAACCGGCATAAGACCCCACCACACATAACCTCCCGATCACCACAAGATAGAGTACGCCTATGAGTTCATCGCCCCGCCGGGGTAAACAGCCCGTCACCTCCAGGTCTGACGGGGCAGGCGCATCCGCCCAGAGCACGACGGCGACGCCAGCCGAACAGCCAAGTACCCCAAAGCCTTCGCTATCACGCTGGGGTCTGGCACTTCTGATAGGGCTGGCTCTTTTAGCGGTTCTTATCGTGCTCTCCGGGGCAGTTGGCTCGCGCATGTTTTCCTTCGAGAAGGCGCTCGACGGCTTTCTGCACCCGGATGCCGCCACAATCGAATCAAAACTGATTTGGTTCAAGCGGATGCCCCGCACACTCGCCGCTATTATGATGGGCACGGCACTGGCGGTTGCGGGCGTTATTATGCAGGCGCTCTCACGCAACCCTCTCGCCGAACCGGGGCTGCTGGGCGTGAACTCCGGGGCGGCCGTTACGGTCGTTGTGGGCGTCGGCATTTTCGGGGTATCTTCCCCCTTCGTGCAGCTGTGGTTAGCGCTCGCCGGTTCTGGTCTCGCGGCGGGCACGGTATTTCTGCTGGGCCTTATCGATTCCAAGCCGAACCTGGATTCTACCGCCCGCCTGGTGCTTACGGGTGTTGCGGTGAATGCCTGTTTAGGAACGATCACCGGCATTATCACTATGTTCAATTCCCGGGCTTTCGACTCACACCGGTTCTGGGTGGTCGGTTCCCTAGAAAACCGTACCTACGAGCAGGTTTTCGCGGCGCTTCCCCTCGTGGTGTTGGGGCTGGTTCTATCGTTCATTCTTATCGGCCCCCTGCGTGCCCTAGCGCTAGGTGAGGATGCGGCATCCGGCCTGGGCGTGCCGGTCACCCTCGTGCGCGGTGCCTGTATCGTGGCGATTATGGCTCTATGCGGCGCGGCGACTGCGGTGGCCGGACCCATCGGATTTGTGGGGTTAGTGGTTCCGCATGCGGTGCGCCTGCTGGTGGGCACCGATATTGCACGGGTTTTACCGCTTTCGCTCGTCTACGGACCGGTGCTGGTTCTGACCGCCGATATTGCCGGGCGCGTGCTTGTTCTTCCCGGGGAACTTGAAGTCGGTATCGTGACCGCGTTCATCGGTGCACCCGTGCTCATGGTCCTGGTACTTCGGCTTAGTTCCGGGGCGAAAGGCCGCAAGCGCAGCATCCTGGGTGTGAAGGCGGCACAGCACGAACAGGCAGGGACGGCTCCGCAGACGGCGGGAGGTTCCCGGTGAGCCAAACGACGCACACGAATAAGTTCAATGCGGCGAGCACATCCCCGAATCCCCGCAGAAAATCCGGCGCACGACCGACTATTCCCGGGCGGTACCGCACTCCCCTGCCGCGCACACTTTTGGTAATTGCGATCATGGTAGTGGCCGCCTGCATGACGCTCATGTATGGCACCTACAATATTTCCCCCGCCAACGTGCTGAACGTACTTTTTCAGGGCGGCGGCAGCGATATTGACCGGTATTTTATTCTGGATCAATATCTGCCAAGAATCGTGGCGGCTGCCGTTGTGGGTGCGGCACTGGGGCTTTCCGGGGCTATCTTCCAATCGGTTTCCCGCAACTCCCTCGGCTCGCCGGACATCATCGGCTTCACGGTCGGTTCGGCAACCGGCGCGCTCTCCATCATTCTGGTCGGATCCTTCGACAATTCCGGCGTGAGTATCGGCATGGGCGCACTTATCGGCGGCTTCCTCACCGCCACCGTGGTAATGCTGCTTGCGGGTATACGCGGCGGCGCTTCTATGGGGCAGCGCATGGTACTGATCGGTATTGCGGTCAGCGCTATGCTCGCATCGGTCAATGATTATCTAATCACACGCTCCGATCTGGAAAAGGCGGAGGCGGCCAAGACCTGGCAGCACGGCTCGCTCAATGCGATTTCTTGGGACCAGGTGACAGCACCAGCGATAGCGCTTGCGATTACGATTCCACTCGTGCTGATGCTCACCCGCTACCTGCGCACCCTAGAACTGGGCGAAGACCTGGCGGCGGGCTTGGGCTTACCGGTACGGCGCACGATCAATATTTTGGTAGCCGCAGCAGTACTCTTGGTGGCGGTCGCTATCTCAATGTCAGGGCCCATAGGTTTCTTGGCGCTCGTTGCCCCGCAGATTGCGCGGCGGCTGTGGAATACCCCGGGTACGGCGATGTGGCACTCAGCGCTTCTGGGTTCAGCCCTGTTGGTGACGGCTGACTATGCGGCATCACGGATTCTTTCACCCTTCCAGATTCCGGTCGGACTGATGACTGGTGCTCTGGGCGGTGCCTATATGCTGTGGCTTCTGCACCGGAGTAAGTAACTTGGGTTTCTAAAAATGTGCGGACGTATCCATGCCGCAGGGGTGCAGGGTTTAAAGCGCCTAGGGATGTCAGGCGAGTGAGGTACGAACGAGTCTGACAGGGGCCCTGTAAAGCGACTAAATCCTGCACCCATGAATACATGTGGGTTTTTCCATCTCTTTATTAACCCACATAGCTATATTCCAAAAACGATATATAAACTTGTCAGAGCATATATTCCACATTCCACATCTGGAATATACATCGCATGCAATTCTCTCTTGGCGGCTCGGCACGGTTAAAGTGTCAGGGTGCCTAGGTACCGTCGAGGTATCAGAAAAACACCCCGCACCTTCACGGGGCGGCACCCCATCGAGAGGATCAGCACCTATGGCACAGCACCCCCTAAGCGCATCCCGCATCGTTGCAACCGCCGAGGATATTGTTAGCGCCGATCATCAGTTCCTCATGTCCACGGGAACGCTCGTACACCACGAAACCTTCGATATAGAGGCCATTCGCCGCGATTTAGAACAGCTCATTGCCGAGCGTGTTTGTCTGCAGGTCGCCCCGGCGTCAAATTCCTGCACCCGGATGCTCACTCAGCATCGTTATGGCGAGGCCGGATTCCAGCAAAATCTTCACGAATTACGCCGGGCGGCGCAGAACGCTATCCTAATGGTTTTCCCGCACGATCAGCTTGAGATTGGTCTTCGTTTCGAGCGGATTCAGGGCACCAAGCTGGCGCTGACGCGTATGTATTGCAGCCCCCGTTACGGTGATGCCTGGTATAAGCATTGGGCGCCGCGGGTGTTGCCCTTGGAAGGGTATGCTTTCGCCACCGAGAGCCGCCCGGGTTCCGGCGATTTCAGGATTAATACCGCACAGTTCCTCAATATGCTGGGCCTGCTGGAAGTCGCCATGATGGGGCTTGATGTGAGTGAATGGGACCTGTGGGAGTGCGAAAACCCCAAGGACGCCTGCACCAAATTCAAACGGGAACGCCGGGACGTGCGTCGCCGCATCCGCGAAGATTACGGTATGACCGCTTAGGGTTTTCGGGCAGAGCAAAGCTCCCCACTCACCGAACGATGCGGTGCGCGGGGAGCCAGCACGGTTACGGATTAGCCACGGTGTGCGTAACGGTACAGGAACGCCGCCATAGCCTCACGACTGATGCTCTCGTGGGGACGGAACGTTCCGTCATCCCAACCGGTCGTAATCTTGCTGTCATGCAGCCAAGCAATTTCACGGTAGAACATGTTCTGTTCGGGAACATCCTTGAATGGCGCATTCTGCACTTTAACCGGCGGTTTCCCAGAGTACCGGTAGAAGAATGCCGCCATAGCCTCGCGGCTGACGGGATCGTGCGGGCGGAAGGTCTTATCAGGCCAGCCGGTTGTAATACCTTGCTGCTGGAACCAGACGATTTCCTTGTAGAAGGGGTCGCCTTCCTTCACGTCGGTAAAGGGAGATTCCTTCGGCAGCTGCACCTCGGGCGAGCCGGACATACGATAGAAGAACGCCGCAATAGCCTCACGTTCGATACTTTCGTGCGGGCGAAACGTGCCATCGACCCAGCCGGTCGTGATGTTCTGCCCGGCAAGCCAGGTAATCTCGCGGTAGAACATATCGCCTTCGTTCACATCGGAGAACGACTGAGTGCGCTCTGCCGGTTTACTCGGCTCAGGTTCGGCAGGCTTGCTGGGCTCCGGCTCGGCAGGCTTCGACGGTTCCGGTGCGGGGGTCGTCGGGGTCGGGTCCGCCGGTTTACTCGGTTCAGGGGTTGGAGCAGGGTCAGCGGGTTTGGTAGGCTCAGGCGCTGGTGCCTCGGAGCTTTCCGAGGGCTCGGGAGTCGGTGTTTCAGCCGGTTTGCTGGGCTCGGGCGCGGGTTGCGTCGGCTCAGGGGTGGGTTCCGGGGTCGGATCAGCAGGTTTTGGCTGTTCGGGTGCCGGTGTCTTGGCGGTATTCACCAGGCGGTTGAGCCACAGATTAGATTCCAGACCGTCATTCTTCTCAACCATCGTGGGGAAGATAATATCCCCATTCGGCAGCTCAAGCGCGTTGTACGACCCGCTCTTATCGGTCGAACGCAAGTCAGAGAGCGGCACATCGTGATCGAATTCAAGGGTCTTTGACATCCAAACCAGGCGACCGTTTGCGGAATCGACTGCCACAATCTTGTCGCCAGCGGTGAAGAACGAGGCGATCGCCCCCATGCCGTGCGGCGCGGTGGAGCTTTCGCGCACCGTTGTGAAGGAAGAACCATCGTACTTGAGAACCTGCACGGCACTGGCGCTTGCGGCGTAGTTATTCCACCGGTAGACGTATCCGTCCGGAGTGGTGAGCAGGCCGTTGAGGCTGGCTGCCTCTTCCGCATCCTTGGGCTGGGTTTGCTCAACCACCGAAATACCCTGAGCGCTCAGGTGAAGCAGCTGACCGTTCTGAATCTTATTGCCCTCTTCGTTGTACACAGATTTATTGGGGCTGTATAGGAACGAGCCGTCGGGCAGCGGCGCAAGCGTGCGGGTGCTTCCGGTGAAAACGTCGCCATAATATTCGCTCAGGTCATCGGCGTGTGCCACCGAGGGGTCAAAGTCCAGCGGAGATTTGACGGTTTGCGCTTTCACCGTGCCATCGGAGGCGACGTTGACGTACCGCGCCTGCCCGCTGCTATCGGCGGTGAGCACAGCCCAGCTGTTGATCGCTTCGTTGTAACCGAGCGCCAGAATATTTTCGGATTCGCTGAAGGTGACACCCGCGAAAGTACCCTGAGATACGAGCTTGCCGGATTCATCTACCCGGTAGCGTTCCAAGGCGCGAGTATTCGCGTTCACAAACACGATATCGCCGGTGGCGGGGTTGGCGGCAAAGTGCGCGCTGGAACCCATCGGCAGGGTTGCAGACTCTGTCTGCTGCAAAGTCTTTGGGTCGATGACCGCGTAACGTGCATCCGCCCCGCCGCCGAAGCTTTTACCTGCCGCGTAGAAAAGATAAGAGCCCGCGCGCACGGTATTTTGCGGATTATTAATATCGGTACCCGAGTTCAGGCTCTCACCCAGTTTATAGCCGCTGTTTTGGGCATCTTTCGCTTTAGTACCGGAATACGAGAAGGTGAGAGCGTCCAGCCCCACGCCGTCTTCGTAGAAGTTCGAGAATGCGTGATTACCTTCGGCGGTGAGATTAGCCGCAACATTACTCCAGGTGACAACGCCGTCTTTTTCACTCTGCTGAGCGGTTTTGAGCGAGAGCTTCGCCATCGGGATTTCGTGGGGTCCTTCCCACTGCCCGGAGGTGTAATTTTTGGTGCGTACAACCATGTAGAGTGTGCCGGTGCCCTGTGCCGCATCCACCTCGATGCGCGGGTTTGAGAGCGTTAGGTTCAGCGAGCATTCTTCGGGTTTATTGCGGTCGGCGCAGTGCGAGATATATTGAACTTTGCCGGAGCCCTGAAGTGAAACTTGGTTACCGTCCTCGGAAACTTTGGCTTCTTGGTTGGGGAAGGTGAACAGGTCGGTGGCGTTGTAGCTTGCACCTTCGCTGACCTTGTACGGTTCGCCGATGTAGTTGCGGAATGAGGTTTTGATACCCCAGGTGATATTTCCGGTGCTCTGGTTCTGTTCGGCGGTTACCGCTACACCGGAATCGGCGTGAGCGTTCACAGCCAAAAGCGGAGTTGCGGGCAAGAGCATGGCGCCTGCGAGAGTGAGTGCGCAGATACGTCTGAGGGTGCGCTGGCGTGATGCAAACGTGAAAGACATGTGTAATCCTCGTTGATCTATTGAGTTAGGACACCCTTAATGTAGCAACATGCTACCCTTAATACAAAAGAGCTTAACGCCACTCTGTGATGAGTTGTCGCTACAAAGTGTTCATACACTACAATGCCCTCACTTCGCTGCAATAGAGCGCTAACGACAACATGCAGACCACCGAAAACTCTAGATTTTATTCGATATTTCTAATACTAAATACCGTGAGAATATTTTTAATATACTCTTCTAAAATGCTTAATATTACGGCTAGAACCAGCCACGCTTCTTAAAGAAGAGATACACCACCACACACGCCACCACCATGAGCACGAGCGACGCCGGGTATCCATAGGTCCACTTCAGCTCGGGCATATCCTCAAAGTTCATACCGTAGATAGACCCGATAATTGTGGGCACCACCAGGATTGCGGCACCCGCCGAAATACGCTTCATATCTTCGTTTTGCTGCTGCGCCACAATCGTATCGTGCACCGTAAGCGTATTCTGCAGGGACGTGCGCAGATCCTCTAGGCGCTCCTTAACCTGCACCACGTGATCCTGAATATTGCGGAACTGCCGCTGCAGCTCATCCTTCTCCTGCGCGATTTCGGTTGCGGTAGCACCCGTATAGGGGCTGACGTCAAGTACGCCGTCACGAATCTGCTGCATGATGCGCGCGAGCATCATATCGAGCGGTTTGCAGGCACGCTGAAAATCGGCAACCTGGTTGAGCAGTTCGTAGGTGCGGCGTGACAGTGTGCGGTCGCCAGCGCCGGTTTCTTGGAAGAGCGCATTCTCAATTTCATCGCCGTCGTTTTCGAGCCCTTCGAGCACCGGCATGTAACCGTCTACCGTCTGGTCGATGATGCGGTGCAGCAGGCGTATGGGCGAGCCGTCCGGAGTGGCGTAGATCAGGTTGAAGCGTTCGTACACTGCCTGCTGCGGATGTATCTGGTCGTTCACGATGCTCAACAGGTAGTCACGCCCCAGGAACATGTGCATCTCGCCTAGACGCACCTCTTCTTCGGCATCCAGGTAGATGGCGGGGCGTACCACCGCAAACAGGGAGCCTTCGTAGCTTTCAAGTTTGGCGCGCTGATGCCCGTGCGAGGCGTCTTCGAGCGCAAGTTCGTGCAGGTTGAAGGTTTGCTGAAGCTCGCGCAGCTCCCGCGCGTTCGGGGTCATGTAGCCGAGCGCCACGCTCGCGCCGCCCTCACGGTAAGCATCAAGCGCCTCGGACTGGGTAACCCCCATACGAATGCGGTCCTGCTGCGGATAAATAGCACCGGTTACATACGACATAGGTTAAGTGTAGGGGCAGGCCCCCAGGTGCTAAAAAGAGCCTTTATTCGAATAAAGAGTATTTTTCGCCGCTTTATTCAAATAAAGGCTCTTTTTATGCAGGGGATTTATTGGATGCGCCGGTAGATCTGAGTTGCGGGGTCCCGCTCAAGTATTCCGTGATCCACGCCGTAGCGACGCACCAAGGCAGGGTCATCCGTGTACCGCCTGATGCGCTCATTCACCTCACGCTCCGAAAACTGCTCGGAGGCAGGAATACTCTTTTGAAGAATCCAATGCAAAAGAGCATTCTTATCCTGCGCACGTGAGGGCCAGGTATGCACTCGTCCCTTGACTAAAAACCGCTCAACATCATCTGTTACCTGGTTTTTCGCGGATTTCAAAAGACTCAAGTAGTCGGAGAATACCTCGGTATCCTGCCAAAGCCCATCCTCTGACTTCTCAATGAGCCTGACTGCTTCAAGACGCGCCAACAGTTTACGATCACGATAGTTAGGCGTTTTCGGCACATCCTGCACGATAACCTTGGCATACATTTCTCGGGATTCACCATTCGCCAGTGCAGCTATCACCGGCAAAATGTTTTGCACCTTTTCCATAAGTCAGTTTTACAATTAATACTTTAAAATCATCCCTACAACAGATTTGAAGCCCTGGCGACCTTTTGTAGTGCCTCCCAAGATCCCTGTGAAATATTTGATCCACCTATACTACTCGCAGAAAACTTAGGTCTGCATTCATGAAGGACTTCTGAATTATGAATATCATCAGTATATCCATAAAATTCCATTTTAGACTCATATGTAAATATTTTATTTACGAATAATAATTTCATATCGTTTTCAGGGACATAGTGTTCCCATCCGTCATCCAGTTGATAGAATATAAATTTTGAAAGAAATGCAGAAACCCAATCAGCAAATTGAATATTAGCAGATATAGAGCTATCAATATGCATAGGAGGCTCTACAATTTTATCCATTTCCGGGTATTTAGAGCTTCGTGAGAAAATATGTGCGTACGCCAAACTCATATAGGGCTTCCTTTCATTCTCATTAATCTGATCCATCATCACCATAATATTCTCGTCGCTTACGACTGCATGACGCGCCAGACGATTTAATACTTGGCGCATAATAAAATCATGCATGTCATCCATCCATTGACGCAGACCTCCTTCATCTCGTTTACTGTATCTATAATCTAGAGATTTATTAATTTCTGGAAAAGTCCCTCGTGGTTTTTCTTTGACAAAATAAAATATTTTACCGCCAAGATAATTGAGTTTATTAACTAATTTCATAAAGTATTTAATATTTTGAAGATATAATTTATATGTATTAACCCTGAATACATCAGATCCTTTAACTTCAAATCGCCCGGGAATGTCAGATTTATTATATTCCTCTCTGTAAAGCCTATTTCTAATACTCACAAAGTACGCTCCAAATTCACGAGCCTTATCATCGGGAATAATAAATCCCGCGTAACCAAAAGCTGGGGAAGTATTGTACTTAGGATGATCTTTAGAAACATACTCTGTCCTAGACCCAATCTCATCAATATATGTCAGCAACATGAAAAAATCCTACCTAGCCTTAGATACACGTGATGCCGCAACTTCTAAAGTTACGGCATCCGGAACGGCGTTCTGAGGGGCCAAACCCCACTACTACCGATAATTAATCTACCGGTTTTCAGAACGTTCTGTCAATAGAATCCTTCAGATTATGACGAGCCTAATCCATCAAATCGCGGACCACGATGGTTTGGTCGCGGTCGGGGCCTACGCCGATCGCCGAGATGCGGCAGCCGGAAAGTTCTTCAAGCTTATGCACATACTTGCGGGCGTTCTCGGGCAGCTCGTCCAGGGTTTTCGCATCCGAAATGCTCTCGTTCCAGCCGTCGAAGTACTCGTAAATCGGCTTCGCGTGGTGAAAATCGGTCTGCGTCATCGGTATTTCGTCAAAGCGCACGCCGTCCACCTCATACGCCACGCATACGGGGACCTTCTCAAGGCCGGTAAGTACATCCAGCTTGGTGATAAACAGGTCGGTAAACCCGTTGATGCGCACCGCCTGGCGCGCAAGCACCGCATCGTACCAGCCGCATCGGCGCGGACGCCCCGTGTTCACGCCGAACTCGCCGCCGGTTGTGCGCAGAAAATCGCCCATCTTATCGAAGAGTTCGGTGGGGAACGGGCCAGCACCCACGCGGGTGGTGTATGCCTTCTGAATACCAATCACGCGAGAAATACGGGTGGGGCCAACACCCGATCCCACGCAGGCGCCCCCGGCGGTCGGGTTTGAGGAGGTCACGAACGGGTAGGTACCGTGATCAACGTCGAGGAAGGTCGCCTGGCCGCCCTCCATGAGCAGGGTTTTACCCTCATCCAGTGCCTTATTGAGCAGCTGAGTAGTATCAACGATCATGGGTTTGAGCCGCTCGGCGTAAGACATGAAATAGTCCACGATTTCGTCTGCCTCAACATGGCGGCGGTTATAGACCTTCACGAGCAGCTGGTTTTTCTGCCGCAGCGCGCCTTCAACCTTTTGCCGCAGAATCGACTCATCCAAAATATCCTGCACGCGAATACCCAGGCGCCCTACCTTATCCATATAGGCGGGTCCAATACCGCGCCCGGTCGTGCCAATCGCACGCTTCCCCAAGAAACGTTCGGTGACCTTATCCATCGTCTGGTGGTACGGTGCCACAAGGTGAGCATTTGCCGAGATTTTGAGTTTAGAGGTGTCGGCGCCGCGCGCCTGCAGACCCTCAATCTCAGAGAAAAGTGCCTCCGGGTTCACCACCACGCCGTTGCCGATCACAGGCGTTGCGTTCTCGCTCAGAATGCCGGCGGGAAGCAGCTTAAGCTCAAATTTTTGGCCGTTCACCACCACGGTATGCCCAGCGTTGTTGCCGCCGTTCGGCTTGACCACGTAGTCCGCGCGGGGTCCAAGCAGGTCGGTTGCCTTACCTTTACCTTCATCGCCCCACTGGGCGCCCACGATCACAACAGCTGACATTCTTGCTCCTCTAGGATGTACTCCCCGCCGTTTCGGCGGCCGTGCGCGGGTTCTTCAAACCCTCTTAGGCACACATTTGTTAATCATAACGCGACCCTGTGAAGGTGCATCTATTATTTAGCGATTGCAACACATTTTTCCGTGGGTTTCTGCGGCGTAAACCCCGTGATTCGGCGGTAAAAGCCGCTTTGGAGGGCCAGCATACAGGATGCGCGCCCGGGGCAACCTGCCGCGAGCGCGCATCCATGAATTATGCCCGGGTATATGCCCCAGGTACCGCATGAACCTTCTTATTTGAGAATCTTGATGAAGGTCATGGGGTAGTCGTACATTTCACCGCGATTAGCCGCGATAGCGCCTAAGATGTGGAAGATAATCATGAGTATGCCGGTGACTGATACCACCAAAAACCATATCGGAGACAGGATGAAGAGGGTGATAACCATCAGGAGGAATGCGGCGGTGTTAATAACCCACATGGAGAAGTTGAAATTGAAGGCGCGGCGCGATGATTCTTTGGTGAATTCGTAGCCGGGCTTGTCTTTGTAGATTAGCCAGAAGATGAGCGGGGCTATGAAGCTCAGCGTGTTCAGCGACAGCAGCATGGCGAGAAGCGATGAGAGGTGCGCGAATATCGCCATGTTTTTTGCGTCCGGGGTAATACCTTGGTGGTTATATTCTGGCCGTTGCTGGCTGTACCCCGGACCCGGCTGTTGGTTATAACCGGGCTGATTCTGGTAGTTCGGCTGTCCGTTGTTGTAGTTAGGGTCGTAGGTCATAAGAACCTCCTCAATGCAGCGTGTTGGGCTGTGTTTTACAGTATATGCCGCCTACCTTAACGCAACATGGGAATCGTGGGGAGAGGATATTTGTAGTCCTCACCGGAATTTGCTTTGACCGCCCCGATAATGTGGAACACGACAGCGGTAACGCCCAAGCCCGCGATCAGAAGCCACAGTATGGGAAACATCGCAAAGAACAGCATAAATGGTTCGCCGGATTGGCTTTGCGCCCCTAGGATGAGGGATATTACCATCAGCAGAACCAGCAGCAGGAATGAACTAAAGATAATGATAACTAAGGTCACACCCAGGTTGAAGGCTCGTGCGGCAGCATTGCGTACCCGCTCATAGCCGGGCTTGTCTTTGTAAACCGCCCAGAAGATCAGCGGAATTAAGAATCCTGCAATCCCGGAAAGATGCGCGAGCATCGCCATATTGTTAACGTCGGTGGGCTGCTGTATCACGTAGACCGGCTGCCCGTAACCCGGTTGTGGGTAGCCTTGGCTCGGCTGCTGTGGGCCGTATCCCGGCGGGTATGGCTGCTGGCCCTGGTTAGGCTGTGGATTCTGCTGATAAGGGTCTTGGTTGGGGTCAAAATTTGGGTTTGACTGGCTCATGTTTTCACCTGTTCTGTGTGTTGTCGTCTTTGTGTTTCGTGTTCAAGCTTTTCACGGCGTCCATCTTCAAGGGCTTGCTCAAAGCTCCTGCCCGACGCGCCCGCCGTCTCGGTACTATCGCAGGATAGGCAGGGTGGGCAGAGGGTACTTATAGTCTTCACCAGAGTTTGATTTAACCGCGGCAATAATCTGGAAAATAATCATCATAATCTGGACAACGCAGCTTATCAGAACCATGAGGGTTATGGGTGCGAACATACCCATGGCACTGGAAAAAGCGGTGCTCGGGTCGTTGGTCGATGCCATACCGGGTACGACCATCGTAAAAATATAGACAAACCCGCTCAGCAGGGTGATAAGAACAATCAGGTATCCCGTTAGCCCAAAATTGAAGGCCCGCGCGGCGGCGCGGCGTGCCAGTTCGTACCCGGGTTTATCTTTGTAGATAGCCCAGATAACGAGTGGAATAATAAACCCACCTAAAAGCCCGGAAAGATGTCCCCACATGGCAACCGTACTGACATCGTTGGTTTGTTGAGTCACGTATATAGGCTGCCCCGGTGGGTACGGCTGTTGGTACTGTCCCTGGTTAGGTTGCGGGTTCTGCTGATAGGGGTTGTGGTTGGGATCAAAATTTGGCTGACTCATGACAATATTCCATTCTTGAGGCTGCTGCCCCACCCCGTCGGGTCTGATGCAGACTTCCATGCGAGCCGGGCACAGCATCCTTACCGTGCTCGACGATACGAGCAACTCAGCTTCGACAAGGTTTTTATTCGGTGTTTTTGGTCTTTTTATCATAGCGCGCACCATATTTATACGGTAGATTTTTGTGGCACGAATACCGGGTGTTTTGAGGGAATATATAAACTATAGAAGTAAAGAATTTACATTTATGTATAAATTTTATAAATATTTTTGGTGTCCTTGATAAAACTTTAGAGTAAAACTTCTTAGAATTGATAGTGCAAGACACATCGTTGTTTTTTAAAACGCGATGCGCTCGCATATCACACCGAACCATAGTTACCAAAAGTGCTGACTCGGGTTCGACACTATCAAACACAAGGAGCATCATGGCATCCACCAACACCTGGCGGGCGTGCACCCGCATCGGGTTATCGGCGGTTCTGGGGCTCGGTCTTATCGCCTCCACGGCGGTACCACTCAACGCAGCAGAGACACCGTTGAGAGGGCAAGACCCAGACCTGAGAACCTCACAACAGCACACGCAGCAGCAGGTACTCTCCCCCAGCATGCTAAAGGCGCAGGGCACCATACCGGTTTACGTCAAGTTCAAGGGTCAAGGCGCCTATGAGCAAACCCAGCCGCGGGCGGTTCTGCAGAACAGGCAGGCACCCGTGAACGCTCAGGCACAGGTGCAGGCGATCAAGACCCGCGTAGAGTCACAGGCGCAGTCCGTAGCGGGAGAATCGCACGCGAAAGTTCTATACACCACCCATAACGTGATGCCGGGCGTGGCGCTCATGGGTGATGCCCAGGCGATTCGTGATCTCGCATCCCGCCCGGATGTTGAGCGCATTAGCCCGATCGTGCCGAAATACCGTCAAAATGCGGGTTCTGTCGTCGATACCGGAGCCGCCGAAAATTGGGCGCGGCAAAACACCGGGTATACCGGCAAGGGCATCAAGATTGCGGTGATCGACTCGGGCATTGATTATACGCACGCCGACTTTGGCGGGCCCGGTACGAAAGAAGCCTTTGACGAGGCCACGAAACTCACCAATATGCCAGAAGCATCCTCCGGTCTCTACGACCCCGCGAAGTTCTTAGGCGGGTACGATCTTGCCGGTGACGACTATAACGGACTGAACACGGCAGTGCCCGATAACAACCCGATCGACTGCATCAGCGGCGGTCACGGCACCCACGTGGCGGGTACCGCGGCAGGTTGGGGCGTGGATGCACAAGGCAAGACCTTCCGCGGCGACTACTCCACGCTGACACCCGAGAAACTGGGCGAGATGAAGATCGGTCCCGGTTCTGCACCGGATGCTCAGCTGTACAGCTTCCGCGTCTTCGGGTGCAGCGGTGCCACCAACCTGGTGGGTCAGGCTCTCGATAAGGTGCTCGACCCCAACGGCGACGGCGATTTCTCAGACCGCGCGCAGGTGGTGAACATGTCTCTTGGCGGCGAGTTCTCCCCCGAAGATGACCCGGAATCCTACGCCGTCGAAACGCTGTTCCGCCAGGGTGTGCTCGCCGTTGTCTCGGCGGGTAACGCGAATGGATACAACGGTGTAGGCGATACCTACTCGGACTCTGGCCAGCCCGCGAACGCCATTTCGGCGCTGACGGTGGCGAACTCGGTGGGTTCAACCTACGCCATGGATGCGGCGCAGATTCTTGCACCCAGCCAGATTGCCGGGAAGATTCCGGGCGACTATTCGGTGGACTACAACTACTCGAAAGCCTCCGAAGAGACCCTGCGGGGTAAGGTCGTTGCGGCGCCCGCATCAAATAAGTTCGGGTGTGAGGCATTCAGCGCTGAAGACGCCGCCAAGCTCAAAGACCGATGGGTCTTTATCGAGTGGGCGAACGAGGACGGTACTATTTCGTGCGGCTCGAAAGTCCGTTTCGACAATGCTGAGAAAGCTGGCGCTAAGGGCGTCGTCCTGTCCTCCCAGGAAGAGCGTGCCGAACTGGGGATCGCCGGGAACGAAACTATTCCGGGCTTCAGGGTGGCGAAGAGCGCATCCGATAAGGTTCGCGAGGCTGCACAGGCTGGCACCCTAGAGATTCGCCTGGGCGAAGACCTCAAGGGTGGTCTGCGTGTTCAGAGCGGTAAATTCGATGAGCTGACAACTTCGAGCGCACGCGGGTTCCACGGCTCGTACGGGTACACGAAGCCCGATCTCGCTGCACCGGGGAATAATATTTCCTCTGCTGCCGTGGGTACCGGAACGGGCTCGATTCAGTACACGGGTACGTCGATGTCTGCACCCTTTGCCTCCGGTGTGGCGGCGCAGGTGTTGCAGGCGCATCAGGATTATTCGCCGATTCAGATCAAGGCGGCGATGATGAACAGCGCAGATCATGACCTGCACGATGCCGCCGGGCATACCTACGCGGTGGATCGCGTGGGTTCAGGGCGCATTGATGCGAAGGCCGCTGTTGATACCCGCGTGCTTCTGTACAACGCAGACCGTCCCGAGCAGGTCTCGCAGACTTTCGGCGTGCTGGAATATGCGGCAGACGCAGGCCAGCAGTCGCTCACTCGCGAGATGACGATCGAGAATTTCGATTCCAAGGCGCACACCTACTCGATTTCCTATGCGGGAAGCACCGATATGCCCGGTGTTGAATTCTCGATGCCTTCCAGCATTACGGTGCAGCCGGGTGAGAAGAAGAATTTCCAGGTGAAGGTCACGATCGACCCGGCACGCATGGAGAAAACTATGGACCCGGCGATGGAAAAGACCCAGTCCTCCATCGACCTGAACACGGGTAAGACCCTAGTTCCCGAGCAGGCGCGGCAGTTTATCGCCTCCGAATCCGGGCGTATTAAGCTGACCGAGGGCGACCAAACCCTGCGCGTTTCCCTGCATGCGGCGCCCAAACCGGTTTCGACCATGAAGGTTGCGGGCAATAACGTGGAGGTTCCCTCCGGCTCCTCCAAGACGCGAGTCACGTTAGAGGGCACCGAGCTGAACCAGGGCGGATACCGCTCCCTGCTGGGAGCCTTCGAGTGGGGCGCATCGGTGAATCGTGTTAACCCGAGCAACCTGTGGGTCAGCAGCGATATGAAGGCGAACCTGCAGCATGTGGGTGCGGCCTCGAACGCGCCCGCGCTCAAGGATGCGGGTAAAGACCCGAACGAAGGCACGCTTTCCTTCGGCATCAGCACGTGGAGGAACTGGGATGTGATCTCTGAGGAAAACACCTTCACGGTCAATATCGATACGGACGGCAATAACCGCGCCGATTACGTGCTCAAAACCGACCGTTCCGCAGGGTTGGACTTCCCGATCGTGCGCCTGCTGGGCTACAAGAACGGGTCTTTGGAACAGCTCGCCTACTATCCGCTCAACGGCGCCTGGGGCGATACCGATACGAACATGATGGATACGAACACACTCATCATGAGCGTGCCCCTGAAGAATCTGGGGTTGACGGCTGAGAACGCCCCGCAGATTCGCTACAGCGTTGAGTCCATCACTCAGTACGAGTGGGAGAACGTCAGCCAGACCGACTGGATTACCTACAGTCCCTTCGCCCCGAAGGTGTGGTTCAGCGGTACCGAGTCGAGCATCCCCGGACTTTTCGCGGATGCACCCACCACCGAGCTGACGCTGCACCGCGCCTCGGATGCGGGTTCGGCTAAGGCTCTCTTCCTGCACCTGCACAACGGCACCGGGGACCTTTCGGGTTCCCAGGGTGCAAGCGGCGAGCGCGCCCAGGTGCTTCCGGTGAGCGAGCAGAGCACGGAGACCCCTTCTGCCCCGCGCTTCACGGATGTGAAGGAGGGCGATATGTTCTACACCGAGATCGCTTGGCTGGCGCAGCGGCGTATCACGACCGGTTATCCGGATGGTTCGTTCCGTCCCGCCGAGAATACGAGCCGTGCCGCCATGGCAGCATATTTCTACCGCCTGGCGGGTTCGCCGCAGTTCACCGCGCCGAGCACGCCCACGTTCAAGGATGTGGCTCCCGGCGACCAGTTCTACAAGGAGATTGAGTGGTTTGCGGCGCAGCGGCTGACGACGGGGTATGCGGATGGTACCTTCCGCCCGCAGGATGCGGTTAACCGCGATGCTATGGCTGCGTTCTTCTACCGGTATGCAGGCAGCCCGGCCTTCACGGCACCGAATAAGCCCACGTTTAAGGATGTTGCCCCGAACAGTATGTTCTACCGCGAGATCGAGTGGCTTGCCGCGCAGAAGGTGACGACCGGGTGGCCGGATCAGACCTACCGCCCGCTGGAGCCTATCCACCGCGATGCGATGGCGGCGTTCCTGTACCGCTACAACCAGGGCGTGCTCAAGGCTGAGGGTTAGCCCCTTCCCCTAATCCACCCCGCGAGCAGCGGATTTTCGCCCGAGAAGGTGGGAAAATCCTACCTTTTCGGGCGTATCCCCGCTTCTTACGAGGGGTAACACATATTCACTCCGCATCATCTGTACATTGTTACCTTCAAAGGATCAAGGAGTATGATATGCCTCCGAATCATCGCAGACGAGGCGCCTTAGGGTGCCTTGCCGCCGCGACAAGTATTCTGTTAGCGCTTGGCACGCCTGCCAGCGCAGACATAAACCCGGGCGGTACCAACGAAAACGGGCAGTACGTCGCAGCCCCCACACCGCAGAGTTCAGATGCGCTCTCCCCCACCATGAAAAAGGCGGAGGGAGACGTGCTCGTCTTCGTTAAATTCAAGGGTCAGGGCGCCTACGAGCAGACCCAGCCCGACGAGGTTCTGCATAATAAACAGGAACCCGTTAAGAAGCAGGGTGAGGCCACCTCTATCAAGGATCAGGTCGAGAATCAGGCTCGCCAAGCGGCTCAGGATTCCGGTGCAGAAATACGTTATACCGTGCACAATACGATGCGCGGTGTAGCCCTGCACGGCAATGCTGAGAAAATCCGTTCTCTTGCCGGGCGGGATGATGTCGAGCGCATCACCCCCATTGTGGCGAAAAAGAGCATGAATGCTTATAGCGATATAGATTCTAAGGCCGTGCAGGCTTGGGCCGAAAGCACCGGATACACCGGCAAGGGCGTCAAGATCGCTGTGGTCGATTCCGGAATCGACTACACCCACACCGACTTTGGCGGACCCGGCACGAAAGAGGCTTACGAAAAGGCCAAGACTCTGACGGACCTGCCCGATGCCGACTCAGGGCTTATCGACCGGTCCAAAGTGGTTGGCGGTATCGACCTTGTGGGGGATGACTACAACGCTCTCGACGCGGGTTCGACCCCTAAGCCCGATAACAATCCACTCGACTGCCGTCCTGAAGGGTATGGAACCGGCGGGCACGGCACCCACGTAGCGGGTACCGCGGCGGGGTACGGGGTGAATGCCGACGGCAGTACCTTCCGCGGCGACTACTCCAAACTCACCGAAAACGATCTCAAGAACATGAAGATCGGTCCCGGTTCCGCCCCCGAGGCGCAGCTGCTGAGCATCCGCGTGTTCGGATGCCAGGGCAGCTCAAACGTGGTGATGCAGGGGCTCGACCGTGCCTTAGATCCCAATGAGGACGGCGACTTCTCGGATCGCGCCAATATCATCAACCTGTCCCTCGGCAGCGAATTTTCTCCGGCTGATGACCCTGACTCCGCTATGGTGGATGCCCTCGCGCAGCAAGGTATTCTCACCGTCACGGCGGCGGGTAACGCTAATGAGTTCAACGGCGTGGGTGATACCTACTCGGATTCGGGCAGCCCCGCCAACGCCGCATCCAGCATTTCGGTTGCGAACGCCAATGGCACTATGAGCGTGTCTGATCAGCTCAAAATTGTCAGCCCCGAAAACGGAATTCCCCTTGATTTTATTGACGGCATCTTTAGGGACTTTAAGTTTATTGATGGTGACTATTCGCTCAATTTCCCCCTCGATAAGGCACCTGCCGATAAACGCACCGGCTATGTCACCCTCGCGCCCGAACGCAACCATGACGGCTGTAAACCCTTCACCCCGGAAGAGGCTGAAAAGATCAAGGGTAAATGGGTGATGCTCGACTGGGAAGTAGACTACACCTACAAGGTCAACTGTTCCTCCGCCGAACGTTTCGATCATGTTGCCCAGGCGGGTGGCACGGGCGTGCTGCTCGTCCTCAAGGACTATCCTGCCCAACAAGGGTTTGGCGGTAACGCCACGATCCCCGGGTTCCGCATTAACACCGCCTTCGCCGCAGACATAAAACCCTACGTGGAGGCCGGAACTTTCAAGGTTGAAGCGAATGAGGCTTATAAGAAGGCAACGCATATTCCTACCAGGCTCGAATTCGGCCTCAATTCTATGAGTTCTCGCGGACAGCACGGCACCGAAGGATTCATCAAACCCGATGTTGCTGCGCCGGGAGTTGATATTTTTTCGGCGTCAGTCGGCCAGGGCACCGAAGGGGTTTACAACACCGGAACCTCAATGGCGGCACCGCATGTCTCCGGCATTGCCGCGCAGGTGATGCAGGCGCATCCAGACTATACCCCGGCTATGGTGAAGGCTGCGATCATGAACAGCGCAGACACCAATGTCACCAACAATTCAGGATATAAATATGCTGTTGATCGTGTGGGGTCTGGCTTCGTGAACGCCAAGAAGGCGGTTAACGCGAAGGTTCTGGTCAACAATGAGGAAACTCCCGAACGGGTTTCCCTATCATTCGGCGTTCTCGAATATCCTCTCGATGGCGAAGACCATACCGTAACCCGCAATATTGTCGTGCGGAATATGGATTCGGTGGCTCACACCTACGAGCTTTCGTACCAGAATGGTCCCGAAATCCCTGGTTCAGGTCCCGAAGTACCGCCCCTGGTGACCGTAGAACCGGGTGAGACCGTCAAAGTTCCTATCACCTTCTCGACTTACACCCCCTTCCTGGAAAAGACCATGGATCCCACCCTGGAGAAAGAGCAAACTGCCATGGCCTATACTGATGGGCAGTACCAGCCTATTATCTCGGGCAAACGTCAGTATATTGCGAGCGTCTCCGGCCGCATACTCCTTAAGGACGCGAACCAGGACGATTGGGAGGAGCTTATACGCCTGCCCGTTCATGCGGCGCCGAAGCCTATCTCTACGATGAAGGTTCAAGGCTCTGAGATTCAGTTTGAGAATGGTAAAGCCACCGAAACCACCGTCAAACTCGCCGGGCAGGATGTGAACCAGGGCGGCTACCGGTCCATGATGGGAGCCTTCGAGCTGGGGGCTGCAAGCCCGCGCATCCCCACCGAGAATTTGGATCTTCCCTCAAGCCAGAGCATGGATCTGCAGTATGTAGGTGCCGCTTCGGACGCTCCGGCGCTCAAGGCAGCCGGGCAGAATCCGAACGACGGTAAGATCTACTTCGGTATTTCAACCTGGGGTATTTGGGATTCCATGCACCCGGGACGTCAGCTTCAGGTGACGCTCGATACCAACCGTGACGGTAAGCCCGACTACAACCTTGAGGTGGGGCCCGAAAAGGGTCTGGATTACCCACTCGTGAAGGTGTGGAAGGCGAATGGGGATACCTGGGAAATAACCAATCGGTACCCGCTTAATGGCGCTTGGGGCGATACCGATACGAACATCATGGATACAAACGTGATGGTGCTGGGTGTGCCGCTCAAGGATCTGGGTTTGACAGCTGACTCGGCTTCGAGCATTGACTATGCGGTTTCGACGAACACGTGGAGCAATGCGAAGGCTGGCGGCGACTATGTTGATGCCACCGAGAAGATCTCTTTCAACCCGTTCGCACCGAAGGTATGGTTCGAGGGTGAGAGCGCAGGTGTTCCGGGGCTCTTTGCTGACCGTAACGGCGGCGAGATGAAGGTGCACCGCGTTGAGGGCGAGAAGCCTTCGGCACTCTTCCTGCACCTGCACAACGGTACCGGAGATTTGAGCGGTCAGAACGGAGCTGCCGGTGAACGCGCCCAGGTGGTTCCGCTGAGCGAGCAGCAGCAGAGCAGTCTGCCGAGTCCGTCAGAGCCTACGGAATCTCCAAAGACAGATACGTCTTTGCCGAAATAGCGTGCAGAACCTGCCAACTATGCGTTAGCACGCTGACCTGGCTGTATACCGATTCTGGTATATAGTCCACACGGTATATAACCGATCACGAATATGCTCTCGGTTCCTCCGGCAGTGAGGGAATCGAGAGCATATTCTTATATTCCGATACTGATATAAAGCCTTGTCCGTGCCTATGTGTGAAGTTTTGGCGGGTCTCTAGCACATCGGTTTCACCACGACAGGTTATCCCGAACGATGAAACAATACCCCCGCAGTAGAAAGCTCCAGGTTTATCGAAGGAGCTTTTTACAGCGGGGGTATTGTTATCGACCCTAAGAAGCTGAGCTCTAGGTCTTACTAATCTTTCAAGATCTTCAAGGCGGGCAGCGGGTACTTATAATCCGTCTCTCCCGCATTGGCCTTCACCGCGCCAATAATGTGGCATACGAAAGCAGCAATCCCCCATATACCAACAACGATTGCCACAACCACCATGAGAATAAGGGCTACAACCGCAAGTCCACTGCTTTTCCCAGCTACAGCAACTACTGTCAAAATAATGGGAATAATCAGACCCACAATCGTTGCAATCGAAATAGTAATCGAGACGTTGAAGGCACGCGCTGCGGCACGTTTAACAACCTCGTATCCGGGCTTATCCTTATAGATCGACCACATAATAAGCGTGGCGATCCAAGTAAGCAGAATGGATATATGCGCGAACGTTGCCTTGCCCTGCGCATCCGGCGCCTGTCCCGACACCGGCTGAGGCATACCCTGTGCGGGCTGTTGGCCATATTGATTGGGGTCAAAGTTCTGTTGGCTCATGATAGTGTACTTTCATTCGAGGTCTATCAGTGCGATGTGTGAGGTTCACCGAATATTAGGCAACCTACCCTAGGCTAACAAAAATGCAAATAGTTCCGCCTGTTTTATACATCGCGACACTTTGTAGTATTTCTAGACTAAAAACAACAGTAAATTAGCTCTTTATAGCAAAAGATTCGGCTAATCTTTTAGATTAGCTGCATTAACTTTCGTTCCCTCAGCAAAACGGCGCCCGCGTACACTAGAAGTATGCGTGAACTTCAGGAAAAAATAGTGGCTGAAATGGGTGTACGCCCCAACATGACCGAGGCGCAGGCCCGCGATGAGATAACCCGGCGCGCACAATTCCTCTGCGACTATGCAAAAGCAACCGGCACCCACGGATTCGTGCTCGGCATTAGCGGCGGCATCGATTCCACACTGGCAGGCAGGCTCTGCCAACTCGCCAGCGAAAAACTCAACGCCGAAGGATACCAAGCGCAGTTCATGGCGGTACGCCTGCCCTATAAAACGCAGGTAGACGAAGAAGACGCGCAAAAAGCCCTCGAATTCATCGCCCCCGACCGTACCGTCACCTTCAATATTGCGGATGCGGTCGATGGCTTCAACACCGCCTACACGGCTGCCGTGGGCACGCCCATCAGCGACTTCAACAAGGGAAATATTAAGGCGCGTGCCCGCATGATCGCCCAGTATGCGCTCGCTGGCGACCCGTCCCTGCTGGTCGTCGGAACCGACCACGCAGCGGAATCCGTGACCGGTTTCTTCACGAAGTTCGGCGACGGAGGGGCAGATATACTGCCGCTCTCTGGACTGAATAAGCGGCAGAATCAGCTGCTTCTGAGGGTTCTGGGCGCATCCGAACGGCTGTGGGCTAAGCCGCCGACAGCCGACCTGCTTGACGGTATCCCCGGGCGCACCGACGAGGACGAACTCGGCATCACCTACCCGCAGATCGACGACTACCTGGAGGGTAAAGAAATTGACCCCGCCGTCGCCGAAAAGCTAGAGAACATCTACCTGCGCAGTAGGCATAAACGCACGGTTCCAGTGGGCATCGCCGATACGTGGTGGAAGTAAACCTTGGGTGAGGCTCGTTGCCCGGCGGCTTATTCTGTGCTTACGCTTTTTCACACCGCCGGATACGCGTGCGCCCGCTCGCCCAAAACAGCGCCACCCCGAGCGCGCACGACCCCATCTGCGTGACGGGGAAAGCCCAGGTGAGCCCGGTAAATCCAAAAAGTGTATCGCCCGCGAAGACCGTGATGAAAAAGAAAACGCCCACGCTCGCGGTCAAAACTACCGCCGCCACGCCTTTACCGCAGGCTTGGAACCAGGCGACAAGCAACATCACTAACGCATAGAAAACGGTTGAGAAAAGCAAAGCGGTGAGTACCTGGTCCCCCGTCGTGATGATGCTGGGTCCGCCCGCAAGATACAGCGCCCAGTCGCGGAACGCCCAGACCGGAATCGAGAATATCGCCGAGGTTCCGACTGAGAGCAGCACCGCGACCTTGAGTGCGGCACGCAGACGCTCCCGGTTCCCCGCACCGTAGGTATAAGCAAAAAGTGGAATACTGCCCATGCAGATACCTGTACACAGGGTTTGTGGAACCATAATCAGACGGATCGAAACGCCGAAGGAGGCGACCGCCGCATCGCCGTATTTAACCGCCAGGTTATTGAGCACCAGGGCCGAGACAACGAGGAAAAGACTCGATACCATTTGCGAGGACCCTACAGAGAGCACGGGTTTAAGCACGTCGGCAGAGAGCGTGAAATCCTTGAGCGACCACGAAAAATTCTTGCTCTTCGCGGTCAAAAACAGCATGTAATAAATAATGCAGGCGACGTTTGTCCCCATGAGAGCCCAGCCAGAGCCCGCCGCGCCCATGCGTAAAACGCCGATGAGCAGCACATCCAGCACGAGGTTGGCGAGTACTCCCCATAGCAGGCCGTACATGGATTGTTTGGCGTACCCTTCGGCGCGCACCAGCTGTTCCAGGGTAAACATACACATCCAGGGCGGGGCACCAAGGAACAGCACGGTCACGAACCAGCGAGTCGGTTCATAGGTGGCACCACCGGCACCCATCAGCCGAGTGAGCGGATCGACGAAAAAGATCCCCGCTACCGCCAGCCCTACGCCGAAGATTAGAGAAGCATAGACAGCGAAAGAGGTAACTGCGGGAATGCGTTCGGTGTTGCCCTCGCCCAGCAATCGTGCCGTGAGGGTGGATGCGCCCACCCCGAAAAGTCCCGCCAGCGCGGTAATGACGCCTACCACCGGGAACCCGAAGATAAGCGCGGCAAGGTCTTCAACCGTGCCAAAGTGCCCCACAAAATAGGAATTCACCACATTGTAAATGGCGGTGATCGCCAGCCCGGTTGCCATAGGGATACCCAGGGCAAGCAGCGCGCGCATCACCGGGGCGTCTTTGAGGAAGTAAATGTTTCGGGAGTCTTCACTCAGGTTGTTTTGATGAAGAACTTCGCGGGAAAGCTCGTCTGCACTCGCCGTCGATGCGGCCTCCCCGGCAACCTGTGTTTCGGGTACACCGAGATGCTCGGCTTGGGGCACGGTGTACCTCCTTATAGGGTAATGGTCGGTGAACATAGCGACGGCGTGCGAACGCATGGAGTATAGGCATATAAGCCTGACAAGGGTATATACCCAGTCTGGAATAATCCTGCGGCATATATATGTGCCATGCAATAACCTCACATGGCACCAATACCGCAAGTTTTTCCTTATATGCCGGTAAACGCATATAACCGGTTGGCTCTCCCTGAATGCGGGGCTGCCGCCTCGCTTATCATACACGGCTGCGCCCGTGTGGGGCATATGCAGGTCGTTCCATGACGGAATAACTTCTGATACTGCACTGCACGGCAGAACCTTATATGCGGTTTTGAGCATATTATTTCAAGCTGCTTTGCCCGATATATACCAAAAGCGTTATACAGTGGTGAAACTCTGTTTCCAGGGGTCACCGCTATATAACGCTTCAGGCATACACTCAGGTCAGAGCGTTTTCACGGGTGCGAATGACAGAAAGTGTAGACCCGCTACTCAGACTCAACCTTAATCTCGGTCACGCCGTGCTCGGGGGTGCCCGATGCGGGCGCATCCTTAACCTTAGTACCGCCGGTTGCGAAGAACAGGATCACGCCCAGTACGCACGCCGAAATCTGGGTGAAGGGGAACGCCCAGGTGAGGCCGTCGAAGCCGAACCACATATTGCCGAAGATAACTGCGGGGAAGAAGAGCAGCGCAATACCCAGGGTCATGAGCGTGGCGGGCAAGCCTTTACCGGCGGCCTGGAACCACGAGACGAACACAATGCTCACGGCATTAAACACGGCGGCAAGCATGAGCGCGACCAGTACTTTCTCGCCGGTGGCGACCAACGAGGAGTCGCCCACGAGCTCAAGAAGCTGGCGACGGAATATCAAAACGGGGGTGGTGAAGATAATGGAGGTTGCCACCGATACCATTGCGGCGGTTTTCAGGGTCGAACGCACGCGGTCTCGATTGCGAGCACCGTAGGCATAGGCGAAGAGCGGAATACCTCCCATGCAAATACCCATACACAGCATTTCAGGTACCATGTTCAGGCGCATCGCCAGCCCAAAGGCGGCCACAGAATCGTCACCGTATCCTGCCGCAATATTGTTGAGCACCAGCGCGGAAACGGTCAGGTTTGCACTCTGAATCAGTTCGGCGGCACCCACGGCGAACACGGGTTTAATAATGTCGCCGGCGATCACAAAATCGCCGGGTTTCCAGGAGAAGTTGGGGCTCTTGCGAATAAGGAACTGCAGGTAGTACACCATGGATGCGGCGTTTGCGGCGAGCATCGCCCAACCGGCACCGGCGATACCCCAGCCGAGAACCGCAATCAGCAGAACATCGAAAATTGAGTTGATGACGACGCCCCAGATAATGCCGTACATGGATTGTTTGGCGTAACCTTCGGAACGCACCAGCTGTTCCAGGGTAAACATGCCGACCGAAAACGGCGCACCCAAAAAGAGCAGGTGCACGAAGGTTTTGGTCGGTTCAAAGGATGCTCCGGAGGCGCCCATCAGGCCGGTAATCGGGTCTGCGAACAGGAACCCGGCAATGGCGACCACCATGCCACAGGCGAGCGCAGAGTACAAGGCGAATGAGGTCACATTGCGAATACGTGTCTCATTTCCTTCGCCCAGCAGACGCGACGCCAGGGTTGATGAGCCCAGACCGAACACACCCGCGATCGCCATGATGATACCGAAAACAGGTACGCCGTATCCGGTGGCGGCGAGCTCTTCGACGGTGCCGTAGTGCCCCACAAAGTAGGAGTTAATGACGTTGTAAATGCTGGTGATCGCCAGCCCTGCTGCCATGGGGATACCCAGGGAAAGAAGCGCTGTGAAAACGGGGGCATCTTTGAGCAGGTATATGTTTTTGGGATCGTCCATATTGGGCTTCCCGGGGCCTGTATCAGGTGTGGGCACAGCCGGGATGGCACCAGTGGTGGAGGGCATGGTGCCTGTCACCGCCGGAACTGCACCGGTGACGGGCGGGTTCGCCTCGGACGGCGCTACTGTGCCAAGTTTTGCTGCAGTGTTGGGTTTGTCTGCCGCGCCGGTATTTTCGGGCAGGGCGTGTGTAGGTTTATGTGTCATGAAGATGCGTTTCTTGGTCTGTGGAGTGCGCCCGTCTCTGGGGCGGCATGGCTCAGGTAATATCGGTCGGCGCTACATGCCGGATGCGGGCAGGGGACTCTATTGTACCCGTTTCCTGTTGAGAAGTAAGCCCTTCCTCCCACTGCTTTTCCTCCCGACCCTCTCCCCTGCTTCCCTCTCTAATCTCCCACGCAAAAAGGCTCTTGATGTGAATAAAGAGAGTTTTTCAACGCTTTATTCACATCAAGAGCCTTTTTATACGCTAACGCTTTTAAAGGGGAAAATTTTTGCCTAAAGCATGCGGTAAAGTTATTAGTGCCCTCTTCCCGGAGTGAGTCACCGGCACATTTCGTAGATAGTTCATTCCGTGATGACTCTCGGGGCGGATGAGCTGGAGCACCGCAGATTCCGAGTGCGCGAGGCACCAAATCTGTGTGCGGAAGGCGCG
>NZ_KV793075.1:90097-91685 GCF_001808385.1 Rothia sp. HMSC08A08 | reverse complement strand
GCACCAAATCTGTGTGCGGAAGGCGCGCAAGCGCGAGTAGACATGTCTCTCTACGAACTAGTAGAAACGGCTCAAGCGATCCTTATCAGCTACATTCTGACTGATGGATCGGCTCAAGCCGTTTCTGACGTCGTAGAAGCTATCTCAGTATTCCTTAGGCGTCTGAGGTAGTTTGCTACTCATAGAGAGGGGTTGGTAGTTGACGCTACCGACCCCTCTTGCCTATAAATAGGCAATCATTTCGTAGATATGCACCTAGCTTAGCACACCGCCTCAGTACCATCGGGCTTCTTAGTGTTCCTTATACCCAGCGGTTCTTGGGTTCTTAGGCAAGGAACTCGGGCAGTTTTTGTTCAAGCTCGGCGCAGGCACGCTCAACAGCGACGTCTGGGCCAATATGTGGATCCATGGTGCCTTCGGCACGCACAATATCGGTTGAATCGAACCCGAGCATCCCAAACACGGTCCGTAGGAAGGGGTACGATTGCTCCAACGGTGCCAGCGGACCGGTGCTGTATACGGAGCCGCTTGACTGCACGAGCAACGCCTTATGCCCGCCCATGAGACCCTGCGGACCATTCTCGCTAAACTGGAAAGTCTGCCCTCCCATAATAATGTTATCCACGTAGTCCTTCAGGCGTGAAGTCACCGAAAAGTTATGCATGGGCATGGCGATAATCAGCCGATCAGCCGCTTTAAACTGTTTAATGAGTTCAGCACGGCGCGCAAGAATCTGCTGTTCCCGCTTACTCAGGGACGATTTTTCATCATATACCGACCCGTAAAGCGGCAGGGTTTCGGCAGTAAGTTCGGGAATATCCTCATTGTAGAGGTTCAGCACGGTTGCATCCGGCAGTTTCTCGGTCAGGCAATCAACGAGGCGGTTGGTGCAATACGCAGTTTTATTCTGGGGATCCGGGTGGGCGTTAATGATAAGGGTCTGCATGGGGTCTCCTACTAATTGATGAACGGGAACACAAAATTTATATGATCTGACACCCTATATACATCTTAAGTTAGGGAAACTCTGCACATCAATCATCGGATGCATATGCAGCACACCGGAGCTCTTTATCAAGCATATTTTCAGGGATTTATATACGTAGCATTTTTAGCAACGGATATAAATTTGTATGTAAAGCATGCGGTAAAGTTATGAGTGCCCTCTTCCCGGAATGAGTCACCGGCACAGTTTGCAAATTTATATTCCGTGATGACTCTCGGGGTAGAGAGGGGGTGAGTAGGAATGCTGTTCTACGAGATAGTAGAAACGGCTCAAGCGATCCTCATCAACTACATTCTGATTGATGGATCGGCTCAAGCCGTTTCACATATTGTAGGCTTTATCTCAGCTTGGATTAAGAGCCTGAGGTAATACCCTACTCACAGAGAGGGGCTGGTAGTTGGCGCTACCGGCTCCTCTTGCCCATAACAGGCATCCAGTTTGCAAATATGATTCCAGCTTAGCACACCGTCTCAGCACCATCGGCTTCTTAGTGTTCTTTCTACCCAGCGGTTCTTGGGTTCTTAGGTAAGGAACTCGGGCAGTTTTTCTCAAGCTCGGCGCAGGCACGCTCAACAGCGACGT
>NZ_KV793075.1:0-90077 GCF_001808385.1 Rothia sp. HMSC08A08 | reverse complement strand
GCTCGGCGCAGGCACGCTCAACAGCGACGTCTGGACCAATATTTGGATCCATAGTTCCTTCGGCACGCACAATATCGGTCGAAGACTGTTCTTCTGTAAGGAACCCGCGTAAATCCTCACTGATAAGGCGTCATATATCTGTTTATGCCAGCTTTTCCTTCAGCTCTTCTTCGCGTTTTCCAGCACCCGCATCAGCTCGGCGAGGCCCGCATCCAGCTGACGGCGCGTCTCAGCAGGCAGCTTTTCCAGAATACGCCGCTCATTGTCCACGTGTTCGAAGACGACTTTTTCCACCAGTTCGCGCCCGGCGCCCGTTAGCTTCACGAGCATACTGCGGGCATCGTCCGGGTTGGGGATGCGCTCAACCCACCCCCGCTTCTGCACATTCTGCAGGCGGGTTGTCATAGTGCCTGAAGTAACCATGAGCGATGCAAAAAGCTCGGTCGGGGTCAGAATATAGGGCGCACCCGCGCGGCGTAACGTCGCCAGCACGTCAAAGGCGCCATTACTGAGATCATAGGCAGCAAAAACCTCGTCAAGACGCGGCGCGAGTAGGATGGAGCATCGCTTAAGACGCCCGATCAGAGCCATATGTTCAGAAGCCAACTCGGGGAGTTCACGTTTCCACTGATCGATAATAATATCCACGGCATCGGGGCGGTTACTGCGGGAACGGGCGCTCGACATATTCCTCCTAAAATCGACTCACTACTATTTTATCTTGCTTTCAAGACAAAAAGTGATTAGGATTTATCTTGAACTCAAGGCATCTATCCGACTGCGAAGAACTATGAAAAACCGTCTTCCTCTGCTGATCATCACGGCGTTCGTCCCCATGGTTTGGGGATCAACCTACCTCATCACCTCCGAATTTCTGCCGCCCAACCGCCCCTTCACCGCCGCGCTGATCCGTGTGCTGCCAGCAGGGTTGCTGCTACTGCTCATCACCCGAGAGTTCCCGCACAAGAAAGAGCTGGGCCGAATTATTCTTCTCGGCATCCTCAATATCGGCCTATTTCAGGCGATGCTGTTCGTCTCTGCATACCGCCTGCCCGGCGGACTGGCGGCGATTCTCAGCTCAACACAAACTATTTTCGTCCTCGTCCTCACCCGAACGGTTGCCAAGAAAGCGACTCCCGCATCGGCGTGGCTGGCCGCACTTATGGGCATTATCGGCATTATTCTGCTGGTCGCATCCCCCAGCACCACCTTCGATGTGATCGGCATTCTCGCGGCACTCACCGGGGCTGTCGCCATGGCGTGCGGTATTTTCTTCACCTCCATGGGCACATCGTCTCTCTCGACTCTCGCCATGACAGGATGGCAGCTGCTCGTGGGCGGAATATTCCTGCTACCCATCGCCCTACTGACCGAGGAACCGCTGCCACCGCTCACCGCCGCAAATATCGGCGGATACGCCTTCCTCTGCCTGGTGGGCACAGCGCTCGCCTACTGCCTGTATTTTCATGGGCTCTCGAAACTGCCGCCCGCGGTCATTGCGTCCCTAGGACCGCTCAGCCCGGTGACCGCGTTTATTCTCGGCTGGATTTTCTTGGGGCAAAGCATGACGCCGCTTTCGATGCTTGGCTTCGTGCTGGTGATTGCCTCCATCCTCGGAGTACAGCGCGCGATGATGGGCGCTCGAAAAGCGACTCTTTCCCACACAAAATAGTTTTCTTGCGGCCCCACACACGACATAAAAAGGCTCTTGATGCGCATAAAGCACCAAGAGCCTAAGGTAATTGTTCTACCCGCAGAGAGGAGTTGGCAGTTAGCGCTACCAGCTCCTCTCGCCATAAGGCGTATAACTCATAAAGATAGAACCAGCTTAGCATACCGCCCCAGCGCGCCGATTAGCTGTCAGTCGTCTTAGGGGGCTCAGCGTTATTCCCAGCTGTTGTCTCTTTGGTTCCAGCCGTCTGTGAATTCCTCTCAGCACGGGCTTTTTCACGCTCCGCCGCCTCACGCTTGGCCTTCGCCTGCTCGTAAAGCTTTGCCGAGGATTTATTGATACCCGTACCCTGCCCCAGCGAAGGGTCGTTCGGGCGTTCCGCTAAGATCAGGGTTGCACACACTACGAGGGTGACCACAAAAACCGCGCCCGCCACACCTAAGGCCAACACAAGGTTGGGGTGGTTGCGGGTGCCGCCGGTTGCAAAAATAAATACGGCGAAGAAAGCCGCTACAGCCAGAGCAGCGGCAACCAGCAGGGGACCTTTCACCTGCGCTTTAAATCCGCGGGGGCGTTCTTCAGCCACTCGTTCCTCCTCTTGTGTGTGTGTCTAACCAGTGTACGCGCCGTTGCAGTACACCTCTAAAACCTGGGCGATTGTGAACTAGGGTTTTGTTCGGTCAGCGCCCGCTTTCTCGCTCGGTCCCAGAGAACCCACCAGCAGAAAAACGCCGATAATCAGCGCCCCGCCGCCGGGAACTCCCAGGGTCGCTTTCGCCCCGATCTCCCCCACAAACGGCAGAATCAAAGCAATTGCAAGAAGCACGCCCCCTTCCAGCACCCAGTCGCGCCACACAGCCACCGCACTACGGTAGCGCATCCCCAAGAGCAGCTTAATCAGTCCCGGCAGGCCCGAACCGGCGCATACCACCAGAATAATAAGAGCAAGGGTATCCGGTATTATCACGAGCAAAGCCCCGGATGCCGCCTGCACGAGCGCCGCCGAACTGAGCGATGCGCTTGTCGCGGGTCCGTAGTGCATCCTGCGGGCCGTGAGCGCATGTGAGGTGCCGAGTGCGAGCATCCAGAGGCCCAAAAGTATTTTGGTGAAGACATTATCAGGGGTCTGCACAAAAACGGTGATAATCCCAAAGATAAGGTATATCAGCGCGTGCAGCATTAACGATGCGCGCCCTTGCGCGGTACCAACAGCGCGCGGAACTTTTCCGCTCGGGGGCGGGGTCGATGCCGAGGGTTTCGTGCTCACGTGTACCAGAATACCGTGCAGCACCCTAAAATTCCGCATAAACCCCCGGGAGCATCCTTAATATTCCATATACGGAATATAGAATACACCCGGGGTTTAGCACTTCTGGAGCCGTTCGGGGCTACTCCAGCTCAACCGGGCCGAGCACGCGAGCCTCCTCAATATCCAGGATTTCCTGAATCGCGTGGAGCACATTCGTGTCGATTGTGCGCTCATTACGCAGGCGCTTGAGCACGCTGCGTTGCTTCTCCAAATGCCGCAGACGCAGCTCTTTCTCAAGGTCGCTCGCTTCAATAATGCGGCGGGCTTCTTCCGGCGCGTTCGCACCGTGTTTACGAACGGCGTGCAGGTTGCGGTACATACTCGCGTTGTACATCTGTTCATCGGCAATGCGGTCGATAATCCACTGTGGTGCACCAATTTCCTGGCCAATCTCAGCCACAGAGTCGAAGGACTCGGCAATTATCGTGCGCACTGCTTCATTGATCTCATCTTCTTCGGTGGTATCAACCGGAATTTTCGCCCACCTAATAACGAGCGGCAGGAGCATCCCCTGAACCACCATCGACAGCAGAACCACGCCCGCAACAATAAAGATAATAAAGTCACGCGCGGGAACATCAGTCGGCACGGAGAGAGCCACCGCGAGGGAAACACCGCCGCGCAGTCCCGCAAAGGTACTCACTACACGGCCACGGAAAGTTGTGCGCAGCTGCTTCTGCTTTTCTGAACGGTCAAGGGCACGAATAATACCAATCGTGACGTGCAGGAAAATAAAACGCGCCGCAATGGAAACAAGCCATGCCACCACAATCACGGCGAACGTCAAAGCCCACGCATAGTTGTATTCACGAAGAACATCATCCACAGGCGCAGTGGCGCTGGGCAGCTGAACACCCACGAGCACGAAGAGCGCACCGTTCATGACATAGGAGACAAACGACCAGATGGGCAGACCGTAGAAACGGTTTTGGGGTTTGATGGTATCCGGTCCGCGATAGGTCAGGTAGAAAGCGGCGACCACCACAGCCACCACTCCGGAACCTTTCATGCCCTCAAAAGGCTCGATCTCTTCAGCCAGGAAGAAAGCAATAAACGGCACGGTAAACATGAACACGCTGAAGTTCATGGGGTTGCCGATGTGCGCACGCAGCTTATTCGCACCCCATCCGACGGCCAGGCCAACGAGACTTCCGATCAGGAACGAGAAGAAGAACATTCCGGATGCGGTCCCCAGGGCCAGTTCATGACCACCCGCAAGCTGCAGGGCGAGTGCGAAAAGAACTAGGGTGGTGCCGTCGTTAATGAGTGCTTCCGCTTTAAGGGTGGTGATGGAAGATTTGGGGAGTTTGCCGTTGAGCGTTGCCACGGCCACGGCATCGGTGGGGGCGAGCGCCACGCCGATAATCAGCGCCACATGCCACAGGTAGACGCCCATAAATGTGTGAAGCACCCAGGCGATAACGAACGCCGTGAAAATTACGAGCACCGTGCCCGAGAGCAGAATGCCGCGCAGACGGGCGCGCACCTCACGCCAGGAGGTGTTTCGGGTCTCCCAGAACAGCATCACGGGCAGGAAGATTTCGAGAATCACGTGCGGGGGCAGCCCGGCCTCGCGCACCTCGTGCATGGCGTGAACGGGGATGAGCGCCAGCACAAGCCCCATGAAAATGAGCATAATGGCGGGGGTTATTCGTATTTTATGGGCAAGGATATTACCCAGAAGAATCGCCAGCGACAGGGCAATAATGACTTCAAGCACGGTGACGTTCCTTGATGTGTGTTGGAGATTGAAGAGAAATAAACAGCGCCAGAATAACACCTGTGAAGGCGTGCGTATTCCAACATATCACGGGGTAAAAATACGGCTTTCATACTGAACTGTACTCTTTTCGCGGTACTGTGGTTCTAAATGCAAAAGACGCGCGAATATAAGATACCCCGTGCAGGGGTGCACACCGAGCGGTCTAGTTATCTGTTCTATAGGAGTCGGCTTACGAGGCTGTATAACGCCGTGAGCATCACGAAATATGACGATTCGTGTCACGCAGACACAAAGATGCGCGCCCTGCGGCAGAAAATCCGTCACGGGGCGAGCATACATGCACCAAACGTGAGAAAATGGGGGCATGACTGAACAGACTAATTCCCCAGTAACCGGCTCCCCGCTCGTGAAGCGCGGGCTTGCCGACATGCTCAAGGGCGGCGTTATTATGGACGTCGTCACCCCCGAACAGGCCAAGATCGCCGAAGATGCTGGTGCCGTCGCCGTCATGGCGCTTGAGCGCGTACCCGCCGATATTCGTGCGCAGGGCGGTGTGGCCCGCATGTCCGACCCCGATATGATTGAGGGCATCATCAACGCCGTCTCGATTCCCGTGATGGCGAAGGCGCGCATCGGGCATTTTGTTGAGGCGCAAATTCTTGAAAGCCTCAAGGTGGATTACATCGATGAGTCAGAGGTGCTCTCCCCCGCCGATTACGTGAACCACATTGACAAGCACCAGTTCACGGTGCCGTTCGTATGCGGCGCCACCAACCTGGGCGAGGCGCTGCGCCGTATCGCCGAGGGTGCGGCCATGATCCGTTCGAAGGGTGAGGCTGGCACCGGTGACGTCTCGGAGGCGACCAAGCATATCCGCACCATTAAGCGCCAGATCGCCGAGCTGCAGGGCCTGTACAACACCATGCCCGACGAGCTGTACGTGAAGGCGAAAGAACTTGCCGCCCCCTACGATCTGGTGCTCGAAGTTGCGAAGACCGGTAAGCTGCCCGTGGTCATGTTTACCGCCGGTGGCGTGGCAACCCCCGCCGACGCAGCCATGATGATGCAACTGGGCGCGGACGGCGTATTCGTCGGCTCCGGCATCTTCAAATCCGGCAACCCCGAGGCACGTGCCAAGGCCATCGTGAAGGCGACCGCGTTCTACAACGACCCCGAAAAGCTGGCGGATGCATCACGCGGTTTGGGCGAGGCCATGGTCGGCATCAACGTTGCCGATCTGCCCGCGCCGCATCGCCTGGCGGAGCGCGGCTGGTAAGTATAGACCGACCACGTGGCGGATGCGCGCTCGCCAATCGGTATATTTCGGATCAGGCGAGCGCCCGGCCAAGGCATGCAGGGGGTGAAGCTCGATGCGGGCTTCGCCCCCGACTCTGTTCAGATACGTTATCCGCTCGGGTGAGTTTGGTGCTCTCAAACGCAGCCCGCAACTCAACGTTCTACACTGTGCGCAACCTCGTGTTGCAGAAAGATAGGCTCATGAGCGAGACTGAGGTTCTTCCCCCGGCTGCCCTGCCCGGTGTGGGCAAAACCGTGGGTGTTTTGGCGCTGCAGGGCGGTGTCGCCGAACACGCGCGCATGCTCGAATCCCTGGGGGCGCAGGTGGTGCTCGTCAAAAGTGCCGAACAGCTGGCGAACCTGGATGCGCTGGTTCTGCCCGGTGGCGAATCTTCCACAATTGACAGGCTGACCCGTATTTTTGGGCTGCGTCAGCCGTTGATTGAGGCGATTTCGGGGGGCTTGCCGACCCTGGGAACCTGTGCCGGGCTGATTATGCTCTCGACTGTGATTGACGATCCGGCTCCGGGGCAGCAGTCGCTCGGTGTTTTGGATGTTTCGGTTGGGCGTAACGCCTTCGGCTCACAGGTCGATTCGGCGCAGGTTCATCTGCCGTGGCTTACACCCTCAGGTGAGGAAGTCGTGATCGATACGGCGTTTATTCGCGCGCCGATTGTGACCCGCACCGGTGAAGGCGTGCAGGTGGTGGCGCATCATGAGGGCAAAATTGTAGGTGTGCGCGCCGGGAACATTATCGGCATTTCTTTCCACCCGGAAGTCACGGGCGATACCACCGTGCACGAGGAACTGCTCTCGCTAATTCGGTAGGCTCCCTCCTGCCTCTCCCCTGGTATAAAAAAGAGCCTTTATGTGAATAAAGAGTATTTTTCACCGCTTTATTTACATAAAGGCTCTTTTTTACGGGGAGGGAGAACAATAGTTATCGGAACCTATCGGGCGTTATCGGGATTTTTAAGATAAGTCCCGATAGGTTGAGATAAGCGGCAAAACTAGTTATCCCTTTTAAGGGATTTCTGGGGATGCGTTGGGATAGCTTACCGCACAGCTGTATTTTTCGAGGCGGTTGCAGAAGCTGTTGTGCTTTCCAGACAAAAGCTGTACCTAAGGTTCTCTTGCGGAAGAACAGCCCTCGGCAGCCAGTAGGCGGTGTGCTAGACTAAAAGCATATTTCATGATGCAAACGCTCATGAACGGAAGGGCTCAGTAGTTCCCGCTACCAAGCCCCTCCAGTGAGCAGGGTCGTTACCTCAGGTTCCTAATACAGGTTGAGATAACGCCTACGATATGTGAAACGGCTTGAGCCGATCCATCAATCAGAATGTAGTTGATGAGGATCGCTTGAGCCGTTTCTACTATCTCGTAGAACAGCATTCCTACTGCGCTTGCGCGCCTTCCGCACACAGATTTGGTGCCTCGCGCGCTCGGAATCTGCGGTGCTCCAGCCGTCTCCACCCTAAGAGTCATCACGGGGGTAAATTTCATAATGCGTGCCGTGTGCTCTTACCCCGGTGAAAAGGGTTGATTCAACTTTACCGTATGTTTTACAGGTAAAACTTTCTCGTTCTTAGGGTTCGCCCCGCATTAGAGTTCGATCACGGTATCGTCCTGCCGGGCGGGCGCATCCTCATCGTGGGTGCTCACCAGCACGATTGCGGTATGGGCCGCTCGCTCAATCAGTTCCCAGACTCGGGCGCGGGTAGGCGCATCCAGCCCGGCGGTCGGTTCATCGAGAACCATGACGGTCGCGGGGCTCAGGGCTTTCTGCTCATTCAAGGTTTCGGCCGCCGCCAAAGTACGCGCCAAGGCGATGCGCCTGCCCTCTCCCCCGGACACGCTGCCGTTCTCACCCGCGACGGTGTCATGACATCGAGCACCACTAGAGGTAAATTCGCTTAGCCCCACCGCCTGCAGGTACCGGTCGCATATATGCACCGGAATGTCGCGCCCAAACGCTACATTCTCATGCGCGGTACCAACCAGCAGCCCAGCTTCCTGCGGCAAGTAGACGAACCGAAGAGTGCCTTGCGGCGCGCTCATCGACACATAAGCGGGGTTAGTCGTCGCACGCACCCCAAGAAGCCGTTCTAAAAGCAAACTTTTTCCCGCGCCGGATGCGCCACGCACCCAACATGGGCGACCCGGCTTCACCGTATATACACCATAGGGTGCTTCACTTAGGTTGCGTGCATCCACGCGGAGGGAAAGCTCACCTGTGGTTATGACATAGTCGATGAGATACCCCGAATTCTCAGTAGCAGGAGTGGCTATTTTATGGTGCGCCTGCCGGTAACGCTCCGCCGAAACCGCGATGGTCGATACGCCAAAGCCGACGGCTTGGAGCGGGCCAATTGCCGCCGCGCACACTCCGATGAGTGCCACCGCAGTACCCGTAATCTGCGCCGGAGACCCGTCACCAAATAATACGGTTTTGAGCACTATTGCGAGTAGGCATAGAGCCAGCATCCCACCCTGCCAGGTGTGTAACAACATGGTGTAACGGTAACTTGTGAGAGCTTTTGCTTCTACAGGCAGGCGGCCTTGGGCGTATCGGTCACGCAGAAAGGGAGCTGCCCCAAGGATTCTGCTTTCACGCCACAGGCGGAGCGTGTTTTCCAGGGTGCCGAAACTGCGCATTGAGCCGTCAAAGAATTCGCCTTGAAACTTCTGATGACGCGCAATCAGCGGCATGCTTCCAGCCAGATATAGGGCTACAAACCCGCAAAATATGCCTAGCTCCGGCACGCCACCCATCACCAGAATTGAGACAGCACCGGCGATACAACCAACCCCGGCGGGCAGAATTGAGAGGTACAAGGTGGCGAGGGTTTCGCGAATGGAAGCGGCCTGCGCATCGACGGCATACGCAATTTCGGAGGCGCCTAGCATAGCGCGTGCGCGCGGGTCGGCACCGATGCTGGTGATGAGCGCATCCGCCATATGGCGCGATTGCATTTTCTGCTCGATGAACCCGTAGGCAGGGTAGAAAAGATACCGAAAGCTCTGCCCGATGAGCCACAGAATACCGTAAAGAATTACGAGGACGGCAAGGTTTTGACGCCAAACTTCGGGATTTTCAAGGGTGCGCTGAACACCATAACCCAGCAGAATGGGGCAGGCGATCAGAGCGAGCGCAGAGATCATGACGGCGGCCAGTACGCTAAGGTTTTTCGGAGGTGAGACTCGCCAGGCTAAAGTCGTGACGCGAACACAAAATACAAAATATGGTTTGAGGTATTTCACCGAGTTCTCTTTCTCTCCCACTGTCTGATGCGGCGGGAGAATGTGTTGTCGGTATGTGTGCACCTAGGCACGGTATAACGGTATATATCGTACACTTTCCTGCATATTCGTAGGGTTAAAACGTACGATATGCAGGAAAATATACGACTTACGGGCGAGAGGGCGCGACTAAAGCCACCCGTTGTCGCGGGCGATGCGCACCGCCTCATGCCGGTTAATGGCGTCGATCTTCGCCATGGCCGCCGAGAGGTGGTTGCGTACCGTTCCCGAAGACAATCCGAGCATCCCCGCAATTTCTTTGACGCTCCCAGCAGTCTCGGCGGCGCGAAGAACCTCAGTCTCACGCCCGGTCAGCGGCGAAAAACCCTGCCATTTTGCCTCCTCAGCCAGCACCGAATCGACCACACGCAGCCCCGCCGCGGTACGGCGAACCGCCTGCGCCAACTGCGATGCCGTGCCGTCTTTCACCACAAACCCGCTCGCCCCTGCCTCAAGGGCGCGGCGTAAATACCCGGGACGGCGAAAAGTCGTCAGAATAAGCGAACGAACCGGCGCGCCCGCCTGCGATGTCAGGCCCGAACGGGCAAGTTCGGCGGCTGTCTCAATACCGGTGGCGCCGGGCATTTCAATATCAAGAAGCGCCACATCCGGGCGGGTTTCACGCACGGCAGGCAGCACCTCATCACCGCGGCCCACCTGCTTGACCACCTCAAGATCAATTTCAAGATCGAGAATCATGGCAAGCGCTTCACGAATCATCTGCTGATCGTCGGCAAGAAGTATTCTCAGCGACACGGCTACCCCATAATCTCGTCGGTCTTCTCGTCCATGCTGATGCGGATGCGGCACCCATCCCCCGCACCTGCAACAGGCGCCTGCTGCAGCCAGTGTTCGGGCGCGTTCCCGAGCGTGAGGGTGCCGCCTGCGTCTTCGATGCGGGTGCACAGACCGGTGAGTCCGCTCTTACACGGGGCATCACCAATTCCTATGCCGTTGTCGGTAACCTCTAACCCGGTGGAGTTCAGCCGCACGGTGGCGTAGGTGGCGTGAGAGTGCCTCACGATATTGGTAACGGTCTCGCGCAGCGCCCAACTGAACAGGGAAGAGTTCATACCCGCAATGTTCGCGGCGGTTGTCGCATCGGGCAGGTTCGCCTGTATTCCGGCGGTTTCCAGGGCGCGCGAGGATGCCAGAATCTCACCTTCAAGGTCGGGAACGCGTAAACGGGTGACGGTGGAATGCACCTCCGCGAGGGCTTGGCGGGAGAGCTGGGCAACCTGCCGCATCTGCTCCTGCGCGGCGGGGGCGTTGGTTTCCACGAGTTTTGCGGCCAGCTCGGCCTTGAGGTTCACGATCGTGAGGGAATGCCCCAAAACATCGTGCACATCGCGGGCGATGCGTTCACGTTTGCTGAGGATATCGAGTTCTTTCTCAATAGCCTTGTGTTCCCGGCTCTTGTGCATGCTGCGCCCCACGAAGTAAGCGACAACGTAGAACGTGGTACAAATATCGAAGAGAAAGAACCCGTTAAGAGCTTTATCCCCCGCTAGAGCGGGGAACGGGATGGTTGGCGAATCGTCGAGATACCCCTGCCCCACCACGCCAACAAAGTAGTTAGTGGTGAAGACTACGGCGATTGCAACGGTTGTTTTTACCCCCAGTTTGAAGGGTACGTGCACATTCATCAGCCACAGTGCCGCCCACATGGGGGATATGCTATAGAGAATCCCCGCGCTGCCCTGCGGGTATAGAAAGGTGGCGACGAAGCCAATAGGCGCCGTCACTAGCACGCACCACAGCGCAGTACGTAGTATCGTGTTTTTCACGGGTATCAGCTGCGGCATTGTATTGGCGGCGAAGAACAGCACTGCACATGTCTGATACAACAGTGTGCACAGGCCCATGTTGTTCTTGACGAGTTCAGCTTCAGCTGATCCGCTAAGACCAATAATCATAAAACTGCTGGAGGAAATGTTGAGACAGTTTCCCCAAACGAGGGTCCGCACAATACCCGTTTTATCGAAGAATGGGGCATCTGCGCTACCTGGCTGAAAGCGGCGGTTCTCCGGCGTATCCGTATCATGCTGAGAGACATGCGGTGTGCGCGTCGTTGTCATGCTCGCTCCGTTGGTACTCGCTGCCGGACACTGTATCCCTCATAAATGAGGCTCTTTGAGCATACACCGGCGAACGGAAGGCGCCTATGTTAAATGTCATGGATTGCCGAACCGGTTTCAAGGTCGAATTTTTTGACGCGAGGATGCCCTAGCCTGCATCCCTGACGAATGTCACGGGTACGCCGAAAAAACGGGGATACGCTATTGCATATTCGGTGTTCACGACAAGAGCATAAGGCAGGTTGAAGCACCTATGGCAGGTATCTCTGGTTCCGCCTTACCCAAGGGTGTATCCGCCGCGAAAACGCAAGGCGGTCTTATCGTCACGGGGCTGAGCAAGTCATTCGGCAAAACCCGTGCGAATGACGATATTAGTGTGCGGCTTATACCCGGGGAGGTAACGGCGCTGATCGGTCACAACGGTGCTGGGAAAACGACGTTTCTTAACCAAATTGTGGGGCTGACCAGGCCGGATGCGGGGAGCATCATGTACGACGGCACCGACCTCATTGCCCACCCGGCGCAAGCCCGGCAGATATGCGCGATCATGCCGCAGGTCGCATCGTCCCTGGAGGGAGTGACCCCGCGCCAGGCGATTGCGACGGCGGTTCGTATTCGTGGGTTGAAGTCGAAGCAGGCACAACGGGCGGTTCAGGAAACTCTCGATACTCTCGATTTAGGGGATTGGGCGGATAGGCCGGGGCATAAGCTCTCGGGCGGGATCAAGCGCTTGACCTCATTCGGTATGGCGGTCACCGCGCCCGCTCCCATCTATCTCTTCGACGAGCCCACGAACGATGTTGATCCGGTACGCCGCGAGCTGCTGTGGAGGATGCTGCGAAGGCGCGCCGAACAGGGTGCCGCGGTGCTGATCGTGACCCACAACCTTCTGGAGGTAGAGCGCCATGCCGATAGGTACCTGCTGTTTAATAAGGGGCGGCTAGTTCGTGATGAACCGACAAGCGCGCTGGGTTTAGCGGAAGCAAAAAGTACGCTCTCGATCACGGCAACCCCGGAGTTCCTTCAAGAACTTCGCAGCGTGCTAGATGTAGAAACATCATCTCCACTAGTAAATATGCCAAATACGGAATATATCGAAAAGCGCATAGAAGGCGATTCTTCCATCCCTCGGGAGTTTACCGTAACCCTGAGTACCGATGCGCTTGAGCTGGCCTTGCCCCATGTGCTTTCAGGAATTCGTGCGGGATGCGTCGAAAGCTACCGCATAGGCTCGGCATCTTTGGCCGATAACTATGAGGAGATGATTAATCATGACTAGCACCCTCGTGCCCTCACGAATTTCGACGGTACGC
The DNA here is from genome assembly GCF_001808385.1 of Rothia sp. HMSC08A08. Taxonomy (NCBI): domain Bacteria; kingdom Bacillati; phylum Actinomycetota; class Actinomycetes; order Micrococcales; family Micrococcaceae; genus Rothia; species Rothia sp. HMSC08A08. Next base: position 77,386 of record NZ_KV793075.1, on the reverse strand, counting down.
GCCACGGTCGAGCTGATCCGCTGGTCGCTAATTCGTAACGCCATCAACGCGCCGCTTTTTGCGGTGGTGCAGGTCCTTTTAGCCTTTGCACTTCTTTACGGCATCTCGGTCTTCATGCCGCATCTTGACCGGAATTCTGCAGAATATCTGGCATCCGGCGCGGTAACGGTGAACTTCATTTCTATGGGGTGTGTAATAGCTCCGCAATTTATTGCTGCCGCTAAGACGAACGGTATGTTCGACTATCAGCGGTCCCTTCCGGTGCCGCGCCTGGCGATTCTGGCGGCGGATGTACTCGTTTGGGCGGTTCTCGCTCTACCCGGCATTATTGCGGGCGGTGTAGCCGCGAAGCTCAAATTTGGTTTTGATGTGAACCTGAATATCGGCGCTATTGCCGTTGTGTTCGCGCTTCAAGTTGTTATGGCGGTGTTAGGGTTTATGCTTGCGTACTGGGTTCCAGCGTCACTTCTGACTATCGTGACGCAGTCGATTACCTTCATGGTTTTGCTGTTTGCGCCGATTAACTACCCGCCCGAGCGGCTGCCCGACTGGTACGTGCACGTTCAGCAGCTCCTGCCGTTCGTGCCTGCGGCAAACCTTGTGCGAGCCGCCCTCTTCGACATCGGCCAGATACAGATCCTAGACGTAATAGTCGTCGGTTTTTGGGGCCTTCTGGGATGCGCATCCGCACTGTGGGCCCTTGCTCGCAGGGACTAACATAATGTGAACATTCTCCATGCTCAGGGTCTGCTCGGAGGCACAGGCACTATTTCTGCGATAAAAGTAATCAATCCATATACGAAATATTCGAAATTTGTTTTCTTTTGTTTCACTTATTCCTGTAGGCTGTAGAGCACATACCCCAGCGTTGCAGATGCGCTGAACCGAATGTAAGCGCATGTGGGGTACCACGTCGTGCCTTGTGGCAGGGAGCTTCACCGGAGCGAGCAATCATCGGAATAGAAGGGCGACCGACTCCTACAGCGCGTGTTCACTTCACATTCTTTGTGTAAGAGATATGTCTAACCGGCGTGTCTATGACCTACACATCAACAACACCGCCAGATCACAAGGCGTATGCCGTCCGCGCGAGAGATTAGAGTCTCTCGCCATCTATGCGAAGAGCGAGCCGTTTGTGCTTCTTATGCTTCGCCAATCGACCGACCGAGCCGACCGACCGGTCTGTAGTCATTGCTGATGCCCCTTGTGCTTTTCATTCAAATACACCTTTGTATTCGTTTGGAAAGTACAAGGGCATCCGCTTCTCTCCCTCTCTCACCTCACTCCCAGCCTGAGCCGCGAGGTTAAGTTCAGAGGCACAAGGAGAGAAGCAAAGATAAAAGAGTCTGAGCGTTAGCGAAGTCCGCTTAAGCAGACCTAAAATCAGAGAATAAGGTTTCAGAAGAAAAGGGAATGTGGGATGAGGGCAGAGCTTTCACCAAACAGGAAAAAGAAGAAGCAATACGCTCGGAAGAAAGAAGAAGAGCGTTGGGTTAAGGCAGCTGGTGAGGTGAAGATTGCTTACAAGTGCATATGCGAGAAAAACCCTGAGGCATGTAGGGCAGAAGAACATCCTCTAAGACGAGAAGACTGACTTTTTCACAGCTTCGGCTACAGCTAAAGCAAGGCGGGGAGGTACAGCGTTACCAATCTGTCGGAACTGAACAGACTGAGTACCTGACCATTGCATATCCCTCGGGAAGGTCTGAAGGGCGGCAGCCTCTTGCACGGTGATTCTTCTCAGGCGGGCTTCATCGGGCACAGCGGTAATCGGTGCTTGATTCTCTACAAATAACTGATGATGATAGCCCTCAATCCACGGAGAAACTGAAGGGTTCTCAAGATTAGCCTGATCCACGATGGGTGTACGGTTGCCGCCCATACTTGCCGGAAGGGTTGGAGCAGGCATATCAAGATTCATGGGGCGCCCCTGCCCATTGAAAAGCATTCCGGCGTAGGCTGATTTACGGAGTATGGGGTTCTTTGCAGGGGTAATTTTTGCGGTACATAGTGAATCGTTACCCTCTTCGCCCCAAGCCGGGAGTGTTGAGAAGGTATCACGAACCGTAGGCAGAGAGGACTCGGTTGGTTTAGCGGAAAAGTCCACGTCTGGAGCATCTTGGGTGAGTCCGATAAGGAACATTCTCTCGCGTTTTTGAGGAACACCCCAGTGCGAAGCATTGAGCACGACTAGCTGGGTCTTGTAATCGGTAGAGGCGTGCTCTTGGAGGTTTTCGATGACATCTGCCCAACGCTTATTCTGAGCTAGAGCAGCCACATTTTCCATGACAAAAGCCTTAGGACGAATCTTCCCCACAATCGCTAAATAGTCGAAGACGTGCTTAGAGCGAGGGTCTTCGGGGTCCATTCGTCCGGCTACAGAAAAGCCCTGGCACGGTGGACCACCAATTACCAGGTCACTCATGCCTTCGTAGAAAAGATGATTGAAATCGCGTACATCTCCCACCACTGACTCGCAGTTAGCTAGATTTTTCGCCGCTTCAGCCCACTTAGGATCTTTAGACAGGTGGGTTTTCTTATGAGTAGCAATGGCAAATGGGTCAATATCGTTGGCAAAAGCAATATCGAACCCTGCTTGCGCGAAACCTATATCCATACCCCCTGCTCCCGAGTAAAGGGAAACAATGCGGGGATTTGAGGAGGTGCTATGAGATTTCTGCATAGCTCAATACTACGGTTCTGGGGTTCCAGAAGCAAACTGTTAGCCTGATTTCGTGTCCTCTTCTTTGTATCGAAGTAATAGACTGAACGCCTCTTTATACGAATCTCTGAAACCCTATCGAGTGCGTTCTGGTCTATCTCAGTCAGCACTTGCAACGGAACTTGGTGTAGACCAAGCTCTTATTTCGCGTGTGGAATCGGGGGAGAGGAAGCTATCGTTTGGCGAACTCATGGTATGGCTTGAAGCTCTTGGCATGAGCGAAAAGGAAATGTTCGCCTTTATTGGAAACCTCTGGAAAGAGCACGGATCAAGGGCAGGTTCACTGTGGAATCAATAGATGACCTTCTACACCGACGTATTGAATCTACCGTGAAGCTACTTCAGCTTCCTTTGACTGATGAAGAGATCGCCCGAGGTGTTGACAAGCTCGCCAGCAATATCCCCGATGGGCTTACTGGGCGCGAAATAGACTATGCCTACCAGCTAGAGACAAGTTTTACTGAGTGGAACGAATCAGGGGTTCCTGACTCCATTTTGAAAGACGCCGTAAGGTTGTTGCTCGAAGATACTGAGGTTTCCAAACGGGGAAGCGGATTCAACTCGGATGCCTATTTCGGACTACTTCACGGACTGCTGCCGGAAAAAACAGCGATTGCGGGCTCCCTCTCGCTGCAAACTATGCGCCGTGTCTTATCTCAGTCACTCTTCATCACAAGTATGTTCGTTGACGAAGAGATGTCTTGCTCTCAGGTAGCGCGGGTACTGACCTCTACCGAGTCTAAATACATTCCTTCTGACGCCAGCTCAAAAGTTGCATCTGCTTTCAAACTAGAGCCAAAAATTTCTAAAGTTGAAGCTCAACAAATCATCGAGTTTGATCGGGCTGCTGGAGAAGAAAATTTCCCCGATGCTAGCCTTACGGAGAGCTACCAAATTTGCGAGAGATTGTGTCAACTCTGGGTGCCTGAACTTAGCATTGTCATGGAGCTAGCGAATCTAAGTTCTCCAGACCTCCGTGCTAACAGCTACTACCCATATATCCAGATTCTCCATTGGGCCACTTTAGCTGTGGAGAAATACGACCACCCCGTCACCTATCTCTATGAGTTTTCTCCTCGCGGTGCGGCGGCTAACACCCTTTTCGGCGAGGTTTACCCTAATGTTTCTACTCAAAACCCGTTCCTGAACTTAGCCAAGGCAGTACACCAGATTAACTACGCTTGGCTGGAAAACAGGAACGAGAGCAGTGCATACGCATTGGTTAATCTTCTTCAGAAGATTGATGCTCTTCCTTACCGTGCCCGTAAAGAAGTTTCCCGAGTTATCCGCTCTTGGATTCTGTATTTCATTCAGCTAGAAGATGTGCCTGATGATTTCCCTCAATTGGAGATAGAATTTGACGCCCAAATTGCTCGCGCCTTCAGCGATGCAGTGAACAGCGGTGAAACGTACACCCAAGGCGTCATTGAGCAGCGTCTCGTTGATGCTCTTGCCTTACTTGCTTTTGATAAGGAAGGCGTGGCGGCCCGCGGTATCGGCGATAGCGTAAACGCTAGCAACCTTAGCAAGAAAAAAATGGGTGATCTCGAATTTTTGAATGCCGGGGCAAAAAGGTCTCTTGCTTTGGAAGCTCATGGCGGTCAAGTAACTCCCGGCTATGTCCATGCACACCTTGCTTCTCTCGCGCGGGTCCTAGAACTGCGCGAGATAGACAATCCCGAACTCTCAGAAGAAAAAGACGAATGGGTCATCACGGTTGCCTATGTGGCACATAGTTTCTCTGCCGGTCTTGATGATTTACCAACTGAGGTATCTGGCTTTACGATTGAGCATGAATTCTGGAGCTATGACAAACTCACACAGAAAGCTTTCGCGGACTCATCCGACGATGCAGTTGCAGAAATCTTTAATGTTCATGTTCGAGACGCCCTGAACTTGAAGAACGTTCGCCAGAGTACACGAGACAAAGCAACCGAAATCCTCAATGCCGTATTAAGCGCACGGTTCTAAGACTTCGAAGCGCTCTTGCATAGATTTAATTCTTCAAATGGGTGGCTAAGGGTGCTCTTGCCTGTCTGCCCTCATGCTGTAAGACTTTTAAAAGCCCCTGTCCAGCTGCTTGATCATGAATAAAGCATTGGAAATATCCTCTGTATTCACGGTCAAGGCTCTTTTTATCACCCCACGGAAGGGACGGAAAGGATGAGACAACTACAACCGATAGAAGCCTTCCACCGCGCGGGTCAGGTATGCCATATCGTGAACGTGGCACATTTCGCGCATCGAGTGCATCGACAGTAGTCCAATCCCCACATCAATGGTGCGCATCCCCAACCGGGTGGCGGTGATAGGTCCGATCGTGGAACCGCAGGGCATATTGTTATTCGACACGAACTCTTGATAGGGAACGCCCGCCGCCTTACACGCTGCCGCGAAAATACCGGCACCTACCGCATCGGTTGCATATCGCTGATTCGCGTTGATCTTCAGCAGCGGGCCAGCACCGGGAAGCGGGCGCACCGTCGGGTCATGATGTCCCTGGTAGTTCGGGTTCACCAGATGCCCGGCATCCGCCGAAAGGCACACCGAATCGGCGAGCGAGCGGCGGTACTCGTCCTGGCTCTCCCCGCGAGCCTGCGAGAGCCGCACCAGCACATCCTCCAGGAACGGACCGGCGGCGCCGCTGCGGGTTTCAGAACCGATCTCTTCGTGATCGAATCCCGCAAGCATCACGGTATGCGCCGAGTCTTCGTCAGCATTCTCGGCCACATAGCGTTCCAAGGCGCATAATCCGGCATGAACCGACGAGAGATTATCCAACCTGCCCGAGGCGAAAAACTCTCCGTCTCGCCCGAAACGGCGGGGTTCCTGGGCATCCGCAAAGAGCACATCGTAACCGACGATCTGCTCCGGGTCCACCGGATCACCCTCGTCGATGGTCTGCTGCGCCAAATAAGCGAGCACATCGTTCTCGGTATCATCCACGCCCCAAATGGGGTACATATTGAACTGTTTATCGAGGGTCAGCTCATTACGTTTATGGTCCAGATGAGGGGCAAGCTGCGGCACACGCGCCAACGGCCCAGTCACCACATAGCGATCCTGAAGGGTGCCGTCTTCCCGAAGTACCGTCAGGCGCCCGGCAGCGCGCAGCTCACGATCCAAAAAGGAATTAAGCAGTGCGCCACCGTAATTTTCGACGCCCATCTGATGCCATCCTGCCGCCGTCACCGACGAACTCGGCTTGAGCTTAAGCGACGGCGAATCCGTATGCGCACCCAGCACCCGGTAACCGCTCGCCTTCTGTGCCCGCCGACCACCAGCCCAAGCGATGATCGCGCCGTCACGCATCACGAAATGCCTGCCGACGGCAGCCTCATTCTGCCACGGCTCGGTTTCGTTCAGCTCGGTAAACCCCGCCGCCTGCAGACGCCGCGCCACGGTTCGCGCCGCCAGATATGAGACGGGCGAATCGCAGACGAACTGGGCGAGGTCTTCGATATTTTTGACGGCATCAACGGTCATACTATGCGCCTACTTCTTGGGTTTGGGAATGACGGGGAACGCCGAGGTCCACGGTGAAGCGTCGGTTGATCCCTGCTTATGCGATTGTGCAGCTTCCGGCGAGATTTTCGGAATCGGAGCGGTAGCCCAGGGAACCTCTGAGGTGTTCTGGGATGCCTCCTGCTGAGCCCGCGAAGTCTGCGAAACTGCAGCCGAGCCGTCCGCAGCCGCATTCTTAGCGGGTGCGCCCTGCCCGCTTTCCTTCTGCCGGGCAGCTTCTTTCTGCTGAGCAAGGGCCTGAGCTTTGGCACGCTCATAGGCTGACAAGGCATTTTGCACGGGAATGCTCATTGTGGAGGTATCCGGCGCGTAGTTCTTCGAGGAAGGGTTCTTCGTATCGTCTGCCTGCGCGGCGGATGCGCTAGCGGCTTCCTTCTGCGGCGCGGCTGCATTCGATGCAGACCCGTGTGCCCCGGAGGCACGCACCGAAGAATCGGCCCGATTCGAGCCCTGCTGAGTCTTCTGCGCGGAGGCGCGTGCCGCTTTCTGCGCCGCATCCAGATCTATGCCTGACGGAGCCTTTTCCGCTGCTGCGGGGGCAACCACGGCAGGCTTGAGCTCGTCGGCGATAGTCCTCGCCTGTGCAGACTGCGCGGTTTTATCGACGGTCTGCGCTTCTTTCCCGGTCGCGCGGGCGGCAGTATTCGCGGTCGTCGGACGCTCAGCCTGGGCTGATTCGTTAGTGTGTACCGGCTTTTGAGGCTGAGTCGATTCATGAGCCTGTGCCGGTTGGGCAGTTTGCGCCGGTTTCTGGGACTGGGCTGACTCATGAGTCGGCGCAGATTTCTTGGCTGGCGCAGGCTTACCGATCGGTGCAGGCTTATTAGCCGACGCCGATCCGTGAGCCGGTGCCGAACGCTCGGGCTGTACGGGGGCAGAAGCCTTGGCCGACGTATCATTCTGCTCGCTCTTACGAGCGCCTTCCACAGGCTTCGCGGCGGGTGCCTGTGCAGCCGGTTTCTCCGCGATATTCCGCTCGGACGCACGATGCTCTTCAGCCGTTTGTGGGCTGGCGGGGGCAGTCGGAGACGCCGATTTTACCGAAGCATTATCCTGTGCGGGCTTGGCGTTCACCACCGCAGAGGCAGCAGGTTGTACAGGTTGTGATTGTACCGGCGCCTGCGACCCTTGCGGTGCAGAAGCAGAGGTATCAGCAACAGGTGAAGCAGCAGCATTTTTCACGGACATACCGGGCTGCACAGCCGCGTGTGCAACGCCCGAAGCCGGTGCTGCGGCTGGCGCATCCGAGGAAGGAGCGGGCGCTTCCACACCCATTGACGCACCCTCAGCCGAGGAGGCGGCAGCCGCATCCTGCCCCTGGTTCAGAGCGGCTTTCCTCTTTTGCCGGTAGGTGTACATGTACACGAGCCCGGCGAAGGCAAGCTGCAGAATAAGGGCCTGCACAAAGTCAAGCGGCTGTTCCTCACGAACCGCACCAAAGGGATCCTCCAAACCCAGCAGCCCAAAGATAAAAATCGAAACATTATTCGCAATATGCAGACCGATACCGGCTTCAAGGCCGCCGGTGTACCAGCACAAGAACCCGGCGATCAGAGCCATCGTCAGCACAGAAAGCAGACCCCACAGTCCGTAACCATGAAGCACCATAAAGATAGGCGCTGGAATAATAATTGCCCAAGCGGGGTTCTTCAGCCATCGGCCCACGGTCTGCATGAGATAACCGCGGAAGAGCAGTTCCTCGGCGTAGCACTGGAACGGAACTATTAGCAGAATAAGCACAATGTACAGCCAGAACATGCCGGAATTCAGCGGATGCACGCTGTTCTGCGTGGTCAAAGAACCATCCAGAGTCGCGAACCCTACATAGTAAAGACCGAAAATGAGGAACCCAAAGCCTAGGAAAACACCTAAATAGGACCACCGCATGCGGCCCGCAATGGAGTGAATCAGCCCTAAGGGTTTGAAGTTGGTAATCAGGCGCGCAATGAAAATCGCCGGAATCACCGGAATGATGGTAATAAGAAGCGCAATAAAAACAAGCGGGGTCTTAAAAACGTTCGCGTAAATACGCTGCAGATCGGTCAGGTAATCGTAAGGGACGCGCAGCATCACGGCGAATGCCAGCAGCGCAAAGCTCACAATCAGCAGGAGCACAAAATAGATGCCGGCAATCAGCAAGCCCTCAAGAACCGGGGTGAACCAACGCGCACGCGGGTTCACATGCGATAACCGGTGGTAGGGCAGCTCGCTGGCGCGTTCCAGAAGTTCCTTACGGGTAAGGCGGTTACTCCTGTAATACTCAGCGGAGGCGAAGGTAGACTCAGCGCCGTACCCGTAACTTTCTGCCTGATGCGGGCTCAGCATCGTGGGCATATTTTGGGTATTAGTGACTGCGCCAGGTGGTTGGTTTGTTGGAATGAACTCAGAACCGTGATGTCCGGGTTCCTGCTGGTGATTAGTGCTCATAGTATCCATAATAGAGGGGACCCTCCCCCGAATGTCACACCGGGGCCATCTGTGCAGGTTGCCTTACGGTGTAATAATTTACCTGCCTATGAACTTTTCGGGCTTATATTTTATGGGAAATATGCCATAATTTGAGGGTTACCGTAGTTTAAAATTTGAGGCTACTCGTGCCTACGCTTCCGGGTGTTTTTGGCGCCAGTAGTGAAGGAAGGTTCAGATGGCTCTCGTCTTCAATCCGCCCCCAAATTGGCCCAAACCGCCTGCCGGGTGGTCTCCTACCCCGACGTGGCGGCCCGATCCCGCATGGGGTCCTGTTCCCGAAGGTTGGCAGCTGTGGATTGAGGAGCCCGAGCCTGAGAATGAGCAGGCACCCTCGACGGCGGAGTCTTCATCTGCCGCATCGGGCTCTTCTGAGGGTTCTTCCAGCGCGAAGCCCTCGCCATCGTCAAGCTCTGAGCAGAGCGGTGAGTCTGCGCAGGCTTCCGCCCCGAAGCAGCGTACCGCGCCGACTATTTCCGAACAGTTTGCCGAGCAGAAAACTTCCCATCAGCAGACCCCTGAGCAGAAGACTCAGGCGGAGTCTGCCCACGCTCAGGATGCGGCGTCCAGGAGTTCCGAGCCACGCGAAGCCGCAGGTGAGCGTGCGGGCGCATCCGGTTCGGGTGCAGCGGCAGGCTCTTCGGCCGAGTCGCAGGTGCGTTCCGAGCAGAGCGTTTCTGAGACTCCCGTGAACCGTCAGAGCGGCACCGCCGAGGCTTCAAAGCCTCAGGTTTCGGAGCCCACTCGCGAGCCCGCTCGCGATACCCACAACGCCCCGTCCGCACCGGAGGCAAGCGCACAGCAGCCGGGAGTCGCGCAGGGTTCGGGTGTTTCTTACGATGCGCGAGAGCCCCTCAGCGACGCACAGGATTCTCAGGGGTCCGCAGGTTCTGCCACTGCAGCAGGTGCCGAACGACCCGAGGCTGCACGACAGGAGCCTGTATCTTCAGAATCCGCACAGCAGCAGGTTCCTTCACGCGAGTCACGCCCCGAGCAGTCTTCGGATCAGTCTCAGGGTGAGCCTACGGACGCACGCACCCTGTCTGATGCGCGCGATTCGGCTGATTCGCGTGGTACCGAGGCTCAGGCATCTTCCCGACCGGCTACTCCCCCGCGCGGCACTTCCCAGGTTCCTCCCACGCAGCAGCGTTTTGAGGGGCAGCCTCAGGCTCCCGTGAATCAGCAGCAGGGATTTGCATCGCAGAATTCCCAGCAGAATTTTGGTGCTCAGTCTCAGCAGGGCGCACAGTCACAGCAGGGCTTTGGCGGTCAGGCTCAGCAGAATCGGGCGCCTCAAGCCCAGGGTTCTCAGAACCAGCAGCAGCCTCGCGGGTTCGATGCGCAGGCTCCTCAGCCTTGGCAGAATCAGGGTTCCGGGCAGCAGCAGTTCAGCCAGTTCCGTGAGCAGAATCAGTCTCAGCCGCAGCAGCCCGCACAGTCTCAACAGGGTCAGCAGCCGCAGTCTTACGAGACCCAGCGCCAGCAAGAATTTGCCCAGCGTCACCAGCAGGATTCTAAACAGCGCCAGCAGAACTTCAACCAGCAACAGCAGGGCTCCGAGCAGCAGGGATTTGCAGGGCAGAACGCCCAGGAGCAAAACGTTCAGAGCCAGGATCCGCGAAGCCAGGGCACCCAAAGCCAGGGCACTCAGAACCGAGATACCCAGGGTCAGAGTGCCCCGAACCAGGGTTCGCAGGCGCAGCAGTCCCAGAGTCGAGAGCAGCAGAGCCAGCAGGGGTTCGCTCAGCCGCAGTCTCAGCAGCAGCAATCCGGTCAGGTGCGGCCCGAACAATCCCAGCCAGGATATTCTCAGTCCGGTCAGTCGTACCAGGGACAACAGCCTCAGCAGGGGCAGGATCGGTCACGCTCGGGCTTTGGTGCGGGTGCCGCCGCTGGTGCTGTCGCAGGCGCCGCGGCGGGCGCGGGTGCAGCGGCCTCCTCCGGGGCGGGCGCATCCAGCGCTTCGGCTCAGCAGCAGGGTTCTCAGAGCCAAAATACGCAGAGTCAGAACGCTCAACAGGATCAGGGCTCTCAGTCGGGGCAGAATCAGCAGCACTCGGTGCAGAATGCTTCGAGCCAGCAGGGTAACCAGTTCCAGGGGCAGGGTCAGCCCAGCCAATTCCAGGGCTCGCAGTCGCAGCAGAACCAGCCTCAGCAGGGTCAGTACCAGTCCGGTCAGTCGCAGCAGTTCCAGCAGCAGAACGACGCTCAGAATAATAACGTTCAGAACAGCGGTTTTGCTCAGGGTTCGTACAATCAGAACCAGTCGAACCAGAATCAGCAATATTCCGAGTCAAACACCTCGGATGCGCTCAACGGGTTCACTGCGGCGGCAGCATCCGGGTTCAGCGATTCGCCGTATGCAAACGGTCAGACTCCCTTCAACCAGCCCGAGAAGCCGAAGCGCCCGTTCTTTGCGACTCCCGCCGGGTGGAGCGTAATTGCCGGTGCTGTGGCGCTGTTGATTATTATCATTCTGGTGCTGATTTTCACCCTGCCGCGCGGATCTTCCAATGCAGCAGCATCGGAAAGCCCCGCCGAGTCATCATCGGCAGCCTCGGCATCGTCAGAGAGCTCGGCAAGCTCATCGCCCGCCGAGCTGAAGACTGTTGAGGCGAAACTGCCCAGCGGCGACTTCAAGGAGTACAAGGGCAAGGATAAGCAGACCATCGATATCGAGAAGCCCAAGGGCAACGATTCGAAGGCTATCGTCTACTACGAGTTCACCCCCTCCAAAGAATCCAATTCGCGCCACTCCTTGGAGGGACGCACGGGGGACGATAAAACTTCCAGCTTCGCTCTGTACACCTCCGCGCTGACCAAAGATAAAATCTCGGGCACCCTGTGGATGGACTTGAAGACTTCCAGCCCCACCCGCAAGGTGAATGTCGATAGTGAGGGCGAGTGGCTTATTCGCGTCTACGATGCTTCCTCCGCACCCAAGATTTCTAAGGGTGAGAAGATCAGCGCCGCGTTCAACTCCTACGCCGTGATCTACTCGGGCGGCTCGGGTACCTTGGAGGCTGGCTACGAGCGCAGGCCGGTAATGAACCTGCGCGTGATGGATGCGGCCCGCTCGAACGATGTCATCTTGGAATCCAGCACCTCAGAGTTCCAGGGCACCGCGAAGTTTGACGCCTCCGAAGATGTTTACTTGGCGATTAACTCCTTCCAGGGCACCTGGAACGTTGGTATTCGCTAGGTAGCCGATAACTTCTTGGTCTAAACCGAGATAGAGAAGACCCCCGCATCGTGATCAACGATGCGGGGGTCTTCTGCGCGGTTCGCAAGGCTATGCCGAGTTCGGGGCGTTTGCCGACTCTGCTGCAGGTTTGACCGAAGCGCTGCGTGCTTTCGGGGTGAGGGCCGCCCACCCCCACAGCAGAACGGTCACGATAAAGAGGCACACGATCGGCGTGCCGCCCAGCGCAACACCCGGCGCAGCCAAGAATTCGAGCCCGTTCATATTCCACTGAGTCATGCCGCCGAGCACGCGCGGGGAAATATAGAGCCCCACAACGCCCACCCAGGTCAGGATGCGCGCCACAGTCATCGCAGCGGGCGGCAGGTATGTGAAGAACTCGCCGAATGCATCCACAATAAGCACGAGAATCAGAAGCGGCAGAAGCACGTTATGATGCGACCAGCTGATCGGCGAGAGGCTGACCATGAGGAACCCGGTCACCGCAACCTGGGCGAGAACCTTGTTGCGGCGTTCGAGCTGATAGAGAATCGCGGCGGTGAGCACGACGGAGAGCACCGCCAGCAGGTAGAAACAGAGCTTGGCGGCGGTTCCGTTCAGCCCATAGTGCATAAGCCAGCCCTGAATCGAAATATTATCGACGAAGTTAATATCGCCCACACGCGAAGGATCTGAAACCGCGTGGAACCAGTACTGCGGGGCTTCTTGCGGCAGCAGAACAAAGCCAAGAGCAATGGTGGCGAGGAAGGTTGCGCCGAGGGTGATAATGCCCTTCCAGTCGCGGCGCACCAGCAGAATAAGTCCGAATACGAGCGGGGTTAGTTTCAAACCGCCAGCGATACCGATAAGTACTCCGCGCGGCACACGTGTTGCCGGGCGCAGAAAATCGGCAAGAATCAGCACCATAATGATGGGGTTAATCTGCATAAGGTCGAAGGTACGCCGCCAGGGGCCGCAGAGCATTACCACTATGGTGAGTGCGGCGATCGTGCCGTAACGCCCGAGCTTATCCTGAAGCGGTAAGGGTCGGTTATTCGCATTGGCATAGGAGTACATGATGCTGGAGAGCCACCAGGCGGCGGCGGTCGTAATAAGCACCATAATCGCCATACCCACCTTGAGCGGTATGAAGGCGAACGGCAGGAAGACTAGCGCCGCAAAGGGCGGGTAGGTGAACGGCAAATCCAGCACGCCGATGCTCACCATAGCGCGCCCATAAAGTTCTTTATCGAAGCCTTCATTATCGAAAATGGTCATGGCACCCATGCGATAGATCGAAAAATCCAGACCGCCGTAGGTGTTCACGAAGGCTTCAAAAATATAGCCGCCCACCACCATGAGGATGAGCGCCACTACTGCAAGTTTGCCCAGAACCGGAGTCTGGGCGCGGGATTCAGTCATGGCGTATTAGTACCTGTCTTACTGAGCTGAAGTTCTCGCCCTTTAGTGTAGCGTGGATATTCTGTTCGCCGAAAGATTATATTCCCCTTCGGGCATATACCCAGATGAGAGCCTGTCTTTCTGGGGCGACATCTGCTTACGTTAAATATATTGATTAGGTCGCGGGATGCACGCATCAATCGCTGACGTGCAGCGAATGCGGTTCCTCACCCTATGCGAACAAGCCACCCACGTTATATTCCAAATACAAAATATATACTAGTCAGAATTATTTTCCGAAGATTTTTCGGGCTCAGATTTCGTGCTGTCGTGAGTCTTACCCTGAGAACTCTGCCCGGAAGACTCGGCACCTTCACGAGGCTTCACCTTCGCCACCAAGTGCGTACCGCGTTGAGCTCGGGCGCGCCGCAGTCCATGACCTGCCGGTTTTGTTGCCGCCAAAGATTTCGCCGCGGGTTTTTCATCGGTTTTTACGGAGGCGGCATCATCGTTGCCCTCGGCGGGCGCATCCTGATCGGAAGACTCGGGGTCTTCGCTATCGTCCTGAACCTTCACCTTCTTGGGCATCTCGGCGATGCGCACCGCAACCTCTAAGGCAAGCACCGCGAACGACGCATAGTAGACGATAATCGAGGGGTACAGATAAGGATTTTTCTGATTTACCCCCACCATCGTGACGGCGAAAACTGCCAGCTCAAGGACCACCACCACAAGCTGTTTGGCAGACCCTCCCGGATTCCTCATCATCAGGTACAACGCCATCAGCGTAAAGAGAACAGGGAAGAAGATCTGCCCCGCCACCGCCATTCCATCTTGGTCGTAAGCGTAAATAGCGAGCGCTTGCATTACGGCGGAAACGGCGGCTAGGGGGGCGAGAGTCAGATACTTCATAGGGCTATTCTAGCGTTTACCACTCGCCGGTACCTTACTGTATGACGGCTCACGCAAAGCCAAAATTCGCATGAATCGGGCAATATAATGGAACTATATGCACTGTGACTAAAAGCGATCGAAAGACAACACCGTGAGCGAGAATCCCCATAATCCCACTCCCTCGGGTTCTGACTCAGAAGGATCAACCGGCCGCGATACCGGTCGTGGCGGCACATCCTCAAAGCCGAGCGCGGCGCAAAGTTCTGCACGGTCCGGGGCCGATGTTTCAGGTTCCGGCAACGATGGACTCACAATTGGGATGCGCCCCACCGAAATCCCCGGCGCCTCGCTAACGCCCGAGGAGATTGCTAAGCGTGCCTCCGGTCGGGGTAGTTGGCACCGCCGCGCATCGAAACCGGTATCGTACTGGATGTTTGGCGTTATTATCGCAATTCTGGTGCATCGCTTTATCCCCAAGGGCGGCTGGCTGATTGTGCATATGGTGACTTTGGGGCTGATTACGAATTCGATTCTGATCTGGAGCCAGCACTTCACCGAAGCGCTCATGAAAATTAAGATTCCTGATTCGGCCCGCGGTATTCAGGTCACACGTATTTTTGCGCTTAACGGCGGTATTGTGCTGCTGATGGCGGGCATGATTCTGCAGGATCTCATGCCGCAGTTTTATCCCCTGACGGTTGTCGGGGCGCTGGTGGTGGGTGCTATGGTCGCCTGGCATGGTTATGCGCTTCTTCGCCAGGTCAAACAGGCGCTTCCCTCGCGGTTTGGCGCTACGATTCGTTTCTATATCGCTGCGGCGTTCCTGCTTCCCGTCGGTGCCGTGCTAGGCGCGATGACGGCCCTGCCTGGTTTGCGGGGCACGCTGCATTCGCAGTTTATGCTTGCGCATGAAGCCGTGAATGTTCTCGGGTTCGTGGGTATTACAGTGGTTGGCACCCTTATTACCTTCTGGCCTACGATGCTGCGCACCAAGATGGTCGAAAATGCCCTGGGAACCAGCGTGCGCGCCCTCATACTGATGTGCGTGGGCGTTGGGGTTACCACACTCGCTTCGCTTGTCGGGATGCGCCCCCTCGCGGGCGCGGGCCTGCTCGTGTATCTGCTGGGGCTGCTGATCGTGGCGTGGGTGATGGTGCGAACCCTTCGCACGAAGCGCCCCACAGAGTTCCCACCAATGTCGGTGGGTGCAGGTTTTATCTGGCTTATTATCGGCGTGGTGTGGACTGCTGGCTTGGTGTTCACCACCCCGTTTGAGGAGCTTCGCATGAGCGAGGTTACCCCCATTTTCGTGGCGGGTTTCCTGCTTCAGGTGCTTCTGGGGGCTATGAGTTACCTGCTTCCCCAGCGTATGGGCGGCGGTCCCGCCGTGGTGCGCGCATCCAATAAGGAATTTAGTAGGCTCGCCGCCGGGCGTGTGACGGTTGTGAACTTGAGCCTCATTATTTTCATGCTGCCGAATGCGCTTACGGGCTCTTGGGTGAAGGTCGCTGTCTCTGCCGTGGGTGCGCTCGGTTTGGCTTCGTTCCTGCCGTTTATGGTGCGCGGCGTTAAGGCCTCGGTCAATACCCGTAAAGAGATGATGGCGGCGCGGGCGCGCGGTGAGAAGCCTGCCCCTGTTACGGATGTCAAACAGGAACCTGTGAATCATACCCGGCAGACCCTTTTCGGCGCGCTTGCTGTGATTCTGGCGCTGACCTTGGGTATTGCGGCCGACCCCAGCTCGGTAGGCTTCAACTTTATAGGCGGTTCTACGGCGACCGGCACGGGACAGACCACAACGCTGAAGGTCAAGGCAACCTCGAATTACCGGTTTACGCCCGATACCGCGCAGGTTCCGGTGGGTAACCGCCTGGTGATTGAGGTGACGAACGACGATCAGGGCATGACCCACGACCTCACCTTCGCCAACGGTGCGAAGACCGGAACGCTGAACCCCGGTGAGACGAAGAGTGTGGATGTTGGCGTGGTGACCTCCGACCTTGAGGGCTGGTGCTCGGTGGCCGGGCACCGCCAGCAGGGCATGGTATTTCACGTGAAAACCACCGGCAATAACCTGCAGGCGAACGGGCATCACGGGGGTGGTTCAGGCGGTAATAACGGGTCAAATGGCTCGGGCACAAACACGAATCTGCTGACCGCGCAGAACGCGAATATTGATATGCACGCATCCCCCGGCAAGGACCATGAGCGTCGTGATCCGGTACTGCGTCCCGTGCCTGCGGGCGAGAAACGTGACGGTAAGACCGTGCACAAGATGACCATGGATGTGCAGGAGCTCGACCGCGAGATTGCACCCGGGCTTGATGTGAAGGCGTGGACATTCAACGGTTCGTATATGGGCCCGGTGCTGCACGGTAAGCTGGGCGATGTCTTCGAGATTACCCTGGAGAACAACGGTTCGATGGGGCATTCGCTCGACTTCCACGCGGGCATGGTGTCGCCCGATAACACGATGAAAACCATTGCCCCGGGCGAGAAGCTGACCTACCGTTTTGAGGCTACCGGCTCTGGTATTTGGCTGTACCACTGCTCGACCGCGCCCATGAGTCTGCATATGGCGGCAGGCATGTACGGTGCCGTCATTATCGACCCGCCGAATCTGGAACCGGTAGATCATGAGTATGTGATGGTTCAGAATGAAACATACCTGACCGATACGGGGCAGACCGCGGCTGACGGCAATAAGCTTGCCGAAGTTTCCTCTGACGGCATTGCGGCGGGCACCCCCTCACTCACCATGTTCAACGGGCACGCCACCCAGTATGTGAATCAGCCTTTGGAGGTGAAAACCGGCGAGCGCGTGCGCATCTGGCTGCTGGCTGCGGGACCGTCGAAGGGCATGAGTTTCCACGTAGTCGGCTCGCAATTTGACACCGTCTATAAGGAAGGCGGCTACCTGCTTCGGGACGGCAGAGACCCGTATGGGGAAACCGGCGGTCACTCGCAGGCACTCGATTTGGATCCAGCGCAGGGCGGGTTCGTTGAGATGCAGTTCCGCGAACCCGGCACGTACACGTTCGTGAATCACCAGTTTGCCGAGATGGAACGCGGCGCCATGGGGCACATCAAGGTGACGGATAAGTAGTCCGGGCAGTCGGGGAGGTGGCTGGGATTATCGCTGTCGACTCCCTGCCACCCCTACTGTCTTCCCAGACTTTTGTCATGGTTGTGGTCCTTTTCAAAACACAACCATGACAAAAGTCTGAGCTCAGCGGTACTAGCTAGCTGCCGAGTCCTTCCACCGGAGACATCCGAGCCGACCGTGCCGCCGGCAGAGCGGATGCAACCAATGCTGATGCAAGACCCACCAGCAGTATCAGCGCCAGACCCAGATACGGCAGATCCGGCACGAACTCCACCTTTTGGTCTGTTGCAGCAAGCACCACCTTTGCGCTCACGCTACCGATAAAGACGCCCCCGAGGATACCCAACGCCACCGCGCCGAGGGTGATTAGTACCGCCTCCGCCGAAATCATGCGGCGCAGCTGCTTGCGGGAGAGCCCCAATGCACGCAGCATCGCATTCTCGCGGCGGCGTTCATTGACCGAGAGAGTCATCGTATTTGCCACGCCAATCACCGAGATCACTACGGCGAGGGCGAGAAGACCCAGGGTGATCCCCAGCATGATCGTCAGAATCTGATCGAGCTGACTGCGCTGTTGTAGACCGCCGGTGAACTCGTTGCCGTCATTAGCCTTATTAAGCTGATCCTGTAGCGTGGAATTCTCAGTAGCGGTCAGCGGGGATTTAGCGTGTACCAGCACCATAGTCTCCGCCCCGGCTGAGGGATTCACACCCCCTGGAACAGCGGATGCGCCCCGCTGCCCCTGTGCGGCTGAACCTTGGGACTGTTCCCCAGCTTCTCCGGACTGCTGCGGGGTTAAGGGTTGCGGGTCATCCGGGTTCTGCAGTTTAGCACCGGTGGCTGGGTTCACCACGTACAGATTCACGATCTTACTGGTCGACTTAATAGGCTTGAGTTCAATCTCTCCCAAGGGTCCGCGTGCCTTCAGGCGGGTGGAATCGTCAAAGCCCGCATCGTTATACAGAGATTCGGGCACAAGCACCGTGTTATCTTCAGTCGGGTACCTGCCCTCAGCCGGAATAACCTTGGCGAAGTCTTCCTGGCTAAGCGCCACCATACTCGCGGTGCTACTCATTGACTGGCTGCCATCTTTCGACGTGAGGGTGTACTCTAGGGCACCGGCGGCTGGAGCCACCGCAACGCTTTCGACATTCTTAATCCCCTGCACTTTATCGGCAACCGAGTGCGCCTTGGCAAGGCTCTCAGCCCCCGTGCCGCCACCGGTCCCGTAGGTTGCCGTCGCCGAGACGGGATAGGCACGGTCCATGGATTTCGCCGTAGATGCGGTCATAATGGAGTACCCGCTCAGTACTGCAGACACCACGAGCACACCCACCAACACGGCACGCCCGGTCGAAACCGTGCGCTTAGGCGAGCGCAGCGCGTTAGCGACCGCCAAGTTCCCGGTTTGGGAGCGGATCACCGAACCAAACACGCGAATCAGTGGCGGCAACAGCCACGGCAGGAGTAAGAACACGGCAACGCCCAAAAGCAACGCCGCAACCATGACCAACAGCACCCCGGCGCTGCTTTGTTGCGCACCTGCATCCGGGGCACTGGTCAGACTCAGCGACTGCCAAACTGCTGCTGCCCCTGCCACGGCGGCAATCAGGCCCAGGATCAGACCCGCAATGCCCGGCTTCTTCACGGCTTGGGCGGTACCCTCCCCCAAGGCGCTGATGGGCGAAATATTCAGGGCGCTACGTGCCGGGGCGAGCGATGCAACAACCGTTACGAGCGTGCAGACCACCACACCCACCACGAACGCCAGCGGGTTATACGAGACCATGAAATCTTTAAACAGCACACCGACGAGCGCTGCGACCGGGTAGACGAGCGCAGCGCCGATAGCGGAGAAAACAACCCCCACCACGAGCGCCTCAACTAAGAGCATGCGCACCAGGGATTTCCCGTGCGCCCCCAGGGTGCGCAGTAGCGCCAACTCGCGGATGCGTTGACCGACCAGCACTGCGAACGTATTCGAGATAACGAAAGATGAGACCAGCAGGGCGAGCGCCGCGAACGCCCCTAGAATCACGCCGATAAAGGCAAAGAATTGTGAGGTTTCTTCTTTGAGATCCTGCAGGTACTCCCCACCTGACTTCACCACGGGTTCGGTATTCTGATCACCGGTAGCTAGCTTTTTCTGTAGCTCGGTGCGTGCGTGGGCGTCATCGTCACCTTTGAACTGGACGAACGTCATGCTAGGGTGCGGTAGCTGTGCTGCCTCCATAGATTTCGGGTCAAGCTGTTTGAGTGCCTCATCTGCCGTGTTCTGATAGGAGGTACCACCAATATAAACGTTATCGTTTGAGAATGAGCCGGAGAACCCGGTGTCGAAAATACCAGCAATGGTGTATTCCTTGGTGGCACCGGTATTAGGGTCGGTAATAGCTGCCACGACATCCGGTGAGGTCACCGTTGAGCCAAGGTGCAGGTTGTGTTTTTCGGCGAATTCTTTTGAGATCAACAGCTCGGTGTCTGTGCCCGGCAGTTTGCCGTCAATGGGGAATGGGAAGAGCTCGGTGTCGGTGGGAGCCGGTGTATACCGCACCTTTGCTGAGTTTTCTCCGGTGCCGAGTTTACCCTGCCCGTCATATATGACCCAGGTGCGCTGAACCGAAGGGTCGTTGGTGATCGTGTCGAGATTTTCGGGCGTGAGGTAATGGTTCGCCGTGTAATTATTTGGGTTGTTAGTTCCAGCCGAGAGGACCACGTTATCGTCCTCTGAGAGCGCATCTCCTATCGCGGCATCTATAGTTCCCTGTAGCGAGCCGAGGAGCACAATAATGGCGGCAATAAAGAATGAGGCAACCGCTATGCCGATGCCAGTCAGAACGTACTTACCTTTAGAAGCGCGCAAGTTAGAGCGCGCCACCGTATTCAGAGATGTATTAGTTCGTTTAGACATAGTAGACATGCGGCTATTTCCCCTCCTGTTAGATGTGCGGATGCTTTACCCTTCCAGCTGTCCCATCGCCTGCAGCACAGCATCATGCGTAGGATTCAGCATCTCCCCAGCAATCGCACCATCCTTTAAAAACACCACACGATCAGCATACGAAGCAGCATGCGCATCATGGGTGACCATCAGAATCGTCTGCTTCTGTTCAGTGGCGGCATCCCGCAATAGCCTGAGCACCTCAGCACCCGAATTTGAGTCGAGGTTACCGGTGGGCTCATCAGCAAACACCACCTCCGGGCGCGAGAGCAGCGCACGCACAATAGCAACACGCTGCTGCTGACCACCTGAAAGCTGCTCGGGGCGATGACCCAACCGGTCTGACAGACCGAGGGTTTTGACCAGGTATTCACGCCAGGCCGGGTCCGGCTTCTTACCCGCCAACCCCAGTGGCAAATCAATGTTCTGCCCAGCGGTCAGGGTAGGCACCAGGTTAAACGCCTGGAAGATAAAACCCACGTGCTCACGCCGGAACTCGGTCAGCTGGTTATCCCTCTGCCCGTACAGTTCGGTGGTACCTATACGGATGCTGGTCTCTGGAATATGATCGGGAGTATCCAGCGTGGCGAGGGTTTGCATCAGCGTTGATTTACCCGAGCCCGAAGGACCCATAATCGCGGTGAACTTACCCCGCTCAAAATCAATAGTGACATTATTCAGGGCATGCACAGTTGCCTCACCCCGACCGTAGGTTTTGAACAGGTTTTTGGTGGACACGGCTGGAGTTTCAGCGGTGGTTTCTGTCGTAGTCATATTCTTAATTGTTGCAGTTACCCACCGCAAAACCCTGTATTTATACCAGCGGGGAAAACCCCTACATATTTATAGTTTCCACGGATACCATTAAAGAAAAACCCTCAGTGCTTAACACCGATGACGAGGTAGACTCCGTGGCAAAAATCCGTAAATACGCTCTCATAGCACTAGCGATTGTAGCGTTCTTGACCCTAATGTTCCTGCTTTATAAAGGCACACAGCGGAACGAGGCGACACCCGACAGAACGGCGACGCCCAGCGTATCCACAAGTTCCGCGCCAGCATCAAGCGCCCCGGTACAGACCCCGCAGGTTTCTGAGCAGAGCGCGCAGGCGGCACCCGCACCGGAACAGCCGCAGCAGTCGCAGGGAGCGCAGGATTCGCCCTCGGAATCTGCTTCGCCCTCCGCAACAGATACCGCCAAACCGTCGCCGAGCACTTCATCTGACGCTGGGCAGGAACAACATAAAGCCGATGCTACAAGCGCCGCCCCCAGTGCCAGTGGGTCTGCCAGCGCATCCCCGGGGAAAGAACCCACATGCCCGGAGGACGTATCCTACCAGCAGGTGGCAGATGGAGAGGCTGACTGCACATTTGACTATTCCAAGGTGCGCCTGAAGACCATGCAGGAGGCGGAGCAGTACGCACGTAAATGGCTCTACCCCGAACCCGGCACCTATATTCAGGTGCGGGATTACCGCGAGGCTAAGGTCAAGATTCCGGGTATGGATAAGCCACAGAGTGTATTTGTTGTTCGCGCGGTCGCACGTTCTTCGGGGGATCAAGGCGGCAGCGGAGCCGTCACCTGGAGCGTTATCTGGCCCAATGGTTACTATCTCACCAGCGATGACCTCCCCGACGGTATTGAGGCTCGGTAGGTTCTGTCTGTCGGTTCTTGCCTACCCCTTCGTTCCTGTGCGGATACTAGCGCTTAGATCAAGGGACGATATGGAGACAGGAATTTTGCTTTCCGATCCGTGAAAACCGCGCCAGTCAGGCTTGCTGGGGTGCTAGGCTAGAGGAATGGCGAAGAAGAGCTCACTCAAGACCGCATCCGGCAAGAACATCTTCACGAAAGTGACCGCCGGGGCGCTGGCGCATTGGCAGATTATTGCCTCCGCGCTGCTCCTGGGTACGGGTGTGGTGGGGCTCGCCGCCACCTACGACGACTACTGTGGTATGACCGACTTGACCTAAGCACCGGAGGAGGTGCACGAGGATCTCCGCAAGGCCGGTCAGGCAGCGAATATCCGCCCGGGTGTGATCGCGGCACAGCTTGAAACTGAGAGCCACTGGCGCATCAATGCGGCTTCGAGCGCGGGTGCCCGAGGCGTAGCCCAGTTCACCGATGAGGCTTGGAAGGA
The DNA here is from genome assembly GCF_001808385.1 of Rothia sp. HMSC08A08. Classification (NCBI taxonomy): domain Bacteria; kingdom Bacillati; phylum Actinomycetota; class Actinomycetes; order Micrococcales; family Micrococcaceae; genus Rothia; species Rothia sp. HMSC08A08. Next base: position 55,009 of record NZ_KV793075.1, on the reverse strand, counting down.
TTGGGGTAACGGCGGCGATATTCTCGATCCGCACAATTCAATTGATGCGCAGGGCCGCTACCTGGAATCGCTTAAGAAACGGCTGGGTAAGTACGCCCACAATGACGACGAGGTGCTCGACCTGGCGCTTGCCGGGTACAACGCTGGCCCCGGCGCGGTCGAGAAGTACAAGGGCATTCCGCCTTTCCCCGAGACGCAGAACTATGTGCAGAAGATTCGCGATCTTTCCGAGACAAAATATAAGCTGACCTGCACGCCGGATCACCGGTTTAAACAGTCGCAGATTGTGCGTATTGAAGCTCAGGCTTCCAAGCAAGACTCTACCGCGCCGGATGCTCTCGCCGCAGACTCCATACCTACTGTCGTGCCGTCTTCGCGCGCCGGGTCTAAGGAAAGCTAAAACCGCAAGATTCTTATTCATAGATTTTGCGGAAGAATTCCGCCGCCCAACAGGCTTAGGCTAAAGTACCTGCGGCGCGCGAAGGCAGGGTTTGGGGCTCACAGACCCTATGGATAAGCCTTCTTATTTTTATAGCTTGAGAAGCTCTTCCTCGTTTGTGACCACCATGGCATATGTAAATTGATGCTTCGACAAGATGGATTTCATGTCGGGGAGTTCTTTTTCTTTAATCAGCTTATTCTCGTGAAGACTGTATATACGCAGAGTATCCTTATTGTCCGTTGAGTTTATGTTGTAGAGGTAGTTATCAGACCAATAAAAGAGACCCTGATCTTTCGACCTCTTATAGTCTTTAAGGGTGAAATGGCGGGTATTTTTCCCGGTTTCTACATCTGTAGAAATAATAGTCCCATCGCCCGACTGCCACCATATTTCGCGACCGATTGCACGGTAACGCCCCTGCTTCGACTCCCACATGTCATTGTTCACGCGCACTGCATGGTCACCGCTTATAGGAACTTCATATGCCTGGCCGGTATCTGTATCGAACACCTCAAGAACCGATCCCGTAACATCTTTTGAGCTGCTCCTCTGCGGGTCGCTGCCGGGAGGATAGGTATCCCTTATGCTAACGACTTTATTCCCAACACACGTGATACCATCCATCCCCTCCTCTGGAAGAGAAAGCGCATGTTCGGTGACAGGATTATCGGAAAAGTTGGGGTATAGGCGAATCAGCTTAGTCGGTTCGTTTTTCTCTTTTGTGTCTCCTTGGTTCTCTTTCTGCCCAAGAGAATTACTTGATTCTTTATTGACAGTCCATACACTGCCATTAGCGCACCGCGCAGGCTTCCTAATACTACGATTCGAGGTATGAACTTCGGTATTCTGCCCATCATGGGTGACTATTTTATAAATATAGGAGGTTTTATCTTCGGTATAGCCAATATTTTTGACCGCTACAAACCCACCATTATCCAAGCCCCACACTTCATCGTTATAAACAGACTCGTAATTCCTGTCATAACCTTGAAGTGAGTCTCCTAAAATATAATCCTTCTTTTTATCCCCGAAATATAGCTTGTTGTTATAGTAGTCAATTTCTGAGGTCTGAGAGCCTTCGTTTGATAGCTTAGTCCACGAGTTGGTGTGCGGATCGTAGAAGCCCACACCTCCTCCAGGGTCCTTGCTTTCTCGGTAGTCACCAGCAACGGAGACCGCTAGGGCGCTATTCTTCAACGACTCTTCCGGACTTGTAGATTCCTGCGCCTTCGGCGTGCCACACGTCGTAAGACATAACGCGAGCAACACCCCGAGGGCGGCAAACTTTGTACCCGGATAAGCTGCCGTTATCTTTTCCCTAGTCCCCATATGAAAGCCTACTCCTTAGTCTCGTATTCATGCGTCAATGGAGAATCAGCAATATCTTTCGGGTATACACCTGACCCACCATCGGCATCAAGATCTATGTTGGAGTCTGCACTCTTATATGAAGCCCACACTAACTGCGAGCAGTTATAGTTGTCTGAGTTTACCGACTTATTAACGAAAAATATCCAGTTGTATCCTTTACCAACCTGTTCCTCGGCAAAAGCAGCAGCTTTATCTTTCTCAGAACTGTCTGCGTCATCACCCACATAATACTTATGAGCAGGAGCTGGCGCATCTTCAGACTCAGAGTCGACACGATGCACCTCAGGTGTAGTAGCCTCTATGTACTCATCTTTAGAAACGTAGATACCATTGTGCCCATGTTCATAACCCAATGTACTATTGGAAGAGTAAAAAACATCTCCCCTATACCTTGCTCGTCCCATAGCAACTTTATGACCGTCGCCGTCCGAACTACTGCTTACAATCTGAGGAACCAGGGCACCCCCGTTATCGCCCGAACTGTTATCAGCCTGATCATGCTCTCGTGATTCTTGAGCCACCTGTGATACCGCAGTATCGTAGCTAACATTTCGTTCCTGCGCTGCCTTTTCAAGACCCTGTTTGATCAAGGCGCGGTCACGCTCCTGGGAGGGATCCAAACCAGCGCTAGAGACGATCTCATCAAAATCTTGAGATTCTGTAGTTCCTGCGTACACGGGAGGTGTAGCTCCTGATAGAACTAGAACGACAGCAGACGAAAAAATTAAAATATTATTAACCTGTTTCATTTCTTTTCCTTCACATACTAGAGCAACCAAGCACTGAAAACAAAGGGAATTTAATAATGTTTTTTATCACCTACACACTATATTTAAATATAAGTGAACTATATTCAACTTTTACTATGTTTCTTACGCTAACATCTTCTACGAGCAACGTAAATTACCTATGAGATAACATTTTGATAAAGTTTCTCAGGGTAAACATTAAAATAAATATCACTGAGAGTTACCTATTAGAGATAGCCCTCCCCCAGACGACCCCTACCTAGCACGCATATAAAGACAATCAGCCACTGAATACACGTACAGACAATCTTTATAAACAGTCGATAAATGAACATATTTTATGCACAACAATGAACGTAAATGATGCATAAATTGCTTGTTCTCTATAAATTTGAACAGTATAATGTTTTAGTGAGCGTATTCTCTCAACATGTCATAACCCCTAGTCGGCAACCTATGAGAGGAGCGAACATGGTGCATAATGATCACCAAGATAAACAGCCAAAACGTAAAGAAATTTCGTCTTCGCTCTGGGTCTTTGCCCTAGCAACTTTCGTTTTAGCGCTACCCCGTATTGGTGACGGTCGTATATTGCCGCTCGATCTCACGACTTCTTTTATACTCGGCGCGGTTCTTATCGTCTGCGGGTTCTGGATGATGTACCGCGAACACAAAAAATCTTCCGCGCAGAAAAAGTAAGCCCCACGACCACTAATTTTTCTACGAAAAGACACAACCCATGACTACTTTCTACGCCAAATCAAAGATGGCCTACCCCGAATACCGGTACAACATCCTCAACACTGATTTCAAACCAGTCTATGAAACCGACGGCAGGCTCCGACTCGGTGGAAAAAGCGTCGTCTTCACTAAGGCAGATACCGAAGAAAAAGTTATCACGGTCAGCCGTGTACCAGACGCCAAACACCACTACACCGCAGACTTTGCCGAGGGAAGCAGCGCTTCTCTAGAAAGGCTAGAGTGGAAACCTTTCCACCCGAGCATCAGCATTAAAACAGCCGATGCAGAATTCCTTCTGGAAGGAAGCAGCGGATCCGGCAAATTCACGATAACCCAGGAAGATAAGATCATCGCCAAAATTACTCGCCCGGGTTTTGTTCTGAAATACAACTACGCCCTCGAAATTCTCGATGATAATCTCCAAGAGCTTGTTCTGGCTGCTTTCATGGTGCTCTCCCACTACATCGGCGGCAGGCGCGGCTTTGTAGTAGTCACAGGATAGTCCAGCACGCCCCTTGCAGGACGTTCACACAAGAGGAGATGATGGGCAATCGCTTCCAGTTCTACCAGTGCCGTTGAAACACTCGCACAGAACCCCCGCGTGCACCGCGCATCCAACAGAGTCGTGAGCTACGAGGTGAACATTCCCAAACCGAAGCCGTGGCGAGAAACCTTCGTGGGGGGCCACTGCGCCCAAATGTACCCCGCCTGGCTGCTCTGCTCTTCCTGAGAATAAAGCTCCCGGTAACGTCCCTCAACCATCATCAGGTCATCGTGGCGTCCGCTCTGAATAATGCGCCCATCCTCCATGACCACGATATTCTCGGCATTGCGCACCGTTGAAAGCCTATGCGCCACCACGACCTTCGTGCACTGATACTGCGCAATCAGCTCCGTCACCTGCCGCTCAGTCGCGGTGTCAAGCGCGCTGGTCGCCTCATCCAACACCAAAATCCGTGGGTACCGCAACAGGGCCGTAACAATCGCGATGCGCTGGCGCTGACCACCCGAGAAGTTCTCGCCGCCGCTCGCCATGATCGTATCGAAGCCCATCGGCAAATCCTTCACAAAATCCAGGATGCCCATCGCGAGAATACTCTCCTCGATTTCTTCACGACTACGCCCGTCATCCAGACCCGCCGTGAGGTTATCGTAGAGACTTCCCGACCTGGTTTGCAGCTGCTGCGGCACATACCCAATATGGGAACGCAACTCGTCCAAAGAATAATCTTTAACATCGATTCCGCCCACACGAATCGTGCCAGAAACCGGTCTGTACAACGAACACAACAGCTTAGCCAAGGTACTCTTGCCCGAACCTGACGAACCCACGAGAGCAACATCGTGGCCCTCCGGCACGCGCAGCGAGATATCTGTCAGCACAGGTTTATTACCACCCGGATAGGTAAAATTCACGTTCTCAAGGTCAAGATCACCATCAGCAATATCGGTGACAGATCCCGTGCTCTTCTCCGGTTCATAACGCTGAATATCCACGATACGCGCAACCGCGCGGTCCACCGCGATAATGCTCATAATGCCGAACATCGTCGAAGCGACCGACGAAAACAGCAGCGCAGAAATACCCTCGGTCGCAATAGCCTGACCGAGCGTGAGCGTTCCATCATTCACCAGCGGTATCGACGCCAACAGCAGAATCAGAGGACCGCCCAGCTGCACCACGGATGCGGCAGATCCGAGCACGCCCTGCTGCAGCACCATGCGGCGGCGCATTGACGCCAGCGACTGCATATAGGCTTCGCGCCAGGTGTTATAGGTGGGCGTTGAGGAACCCGTCATCTTCATGGCTGCAATGGTGTTAATAGCGTCAAGCTCAACCACCTGCGCTTCGGAGGCGTGCGCATACTCGGCGTCGAGCGCCTGGGAGGTGGGGCGCGCCGTGACGAACCAGATCAGCATCAGCACGGCAAGAACCACGAAGGTGATTATCAAAACCTGGCTCGATTGCTGGGCGATAAAGATGAGAATCACAATCATCGTGCCGATGTTAATCACGAACTCGGTCAGGCTTGTAGACAAGAAGTTGCGCAGCGTGTTCACGCTTGAAAGGCGGTAGAGAATATCGCCCGGAGAACGCAGCGCGAAATAGGTCAACGGCAGCCTCAGCAGCCTGTCGAACATATTGCCCAAGAGCTTATATCCGATGGACGAGACGATACTCGCCAGCGTTGCGGCGCGTGCAATGGAAACCAGGTAGTAGCCAATAACACCGACTACCACACCGACCGTTGTTTCCACGACGGTGTTTCTTGCACCCCTGAGCTGCGCATCCACCACGGTTTGGATCACCATGGGCACGGCGAAGGTAACGCTGTAGGTGATGATGAGAAGCAGCAGGAACAGCGCGTACTGACCGAACATTTTCTTCGTGAAGAAGGTGCCCAACTGCCAATCTTGAAAGACACTGCGGGATTTCTTTTTGAAATCTTTCCGCGGAGATGGCACCAGAATACTGCCGGAAAAAGACTCTTCAGCCTCCTGAAGGTCCATCACCCGCATTCCCGTGGAGGGGTCCATAATATGCACGCGATCCTTACGGATGCGCACCAAAACCACGTAGTGGGAGTTATTCCAGTGCAGAATGACCGGCTTGCCAATATCTCGAAGATGTTCGAGAGAGGGCGCCCTGAAGGCTTTGACCTCCATACCTTCCTCAACGAGAAGGTCGCGCACTTGGCGCATCGAGAGGCCTTCACGACCGGGTTCGGCAATCAGGCGAAGGTCTGAAATAGTCTGATAGCGCCCGTAGTGCTGCAGGACGGATGCCCCCACGCCCAGCCCGCATTCGGTCTTCGCCGCCTGAAGAACAGCAGGAAAACCCATACTATCGAACCTCGAACGGCTCGGGGATAAGAGGGCTGTACGGGCGAGCATTGTCTGCTCGGCGAGCCAGCCAGGACAGCACGCCGGAGGTGCCGACCATGAACGAGGGAGTCAGCGAGTAGCGCACGGATTTATCGTCGAGGACTGCCCGAATATCCGATGCGCTATAACCGTTCTCGATGGCATCCCGGATAGCCTCTGCACACGGCACGTCGGGGATCCGGTCGGCTATCCAGGCGAGTACATCCAGGGTGCCGAAGTCGCCGTGACAGAGGGTGAGGTTGCTTCGGGTTCCGGTGCGGAACGCATGCTGTACCGCGCAGTCGAGGTTGGTGCGGCTGGCGAGTTCGGGCATCCACAGGTGCAGTGCCGCGAACGCGAGGGCGATGCCCGCGCTGCCGGAACACCAAGTGCCGCTGGCATGCTCTTCGCCGCTGGCATGCTCGGTGAGCTGGGCACGCCACTCGTCCCTGGTGTTGAAGTCGTTGAGGCGGCGCAGAAGAATTTCGACGGCTTCGCGAGCACGTTCGGGTGAGGGCATCTGGCGGTTCCAGCGGGCGAGCGCGAAGATTGATCCGCTGATTCCGTAGGCGAATCCACTGCGGTGCCACCAGTTTTCTTCTGCCATACCGGCGATAATGTCTTGGGCATGCCTGTCTAATACCGCCAGCAGAGCCGCGCGGTCGGTGGCGAGGTTATAACCTAAGAGCAGGGCGGCAGCCCCTACCTGATGATCCAGGTACCCGGGCATAGGATGCTCAACCTGCGCCAGGCGTGCGGCGGTGCGGTCGCCAACCTTGACGGCTGCCTCAGCAAAACGGGTATCCTGAAGGTTTTCTGCGGCAGCGGCGAGTACGAAGGCGATGCCTGTTTCGCCGCAGGATATGCCGTCGCAGGTTTCGGGGGGAATGCTGAAAAGCCTGTCAGCGAAGACGTCTTGCACGATGGGGTCTAGTACCCGACGGGCCGTCTGCGTGTATTCCGGTTTTTCGAGCATCCGCGCGGCCTGGGTGAGGGCGAGTGCAGCCCCGGTTGAGCCGGTGTAGAGGTCTATGCCGAGGACTTCGGTGTTCCATACGCTAAGGTGCTGCTGCCACAGGCCGGGGGTGGGCGCCAGCCAGGTCCAGGCGTCTTCCTCTCTGCCGCCCGGATGGTTCGTCGCTGTTAGCCGGTCGGCAATACTCTCGCAGAGTTCTCGTTCACGCTGCACGCTCTGCCTGTTTGACAGTAGCTCTGCCGATGCGTCCGCGAGTATGCGATCCGGCGGGTAAGGCGATACGAAGGCTGACCAGATCTGTTGAATCTGCTCTTCAAGGTTTGCTTCGTCGAGGGCGGCAATATGTTCCAGGGTTTCATCGAGCGCGCTGCTGTCGATGGTCAGTCCTACGGCGTGCCCGTCGAAAGATATGATCTCGGAGCCATCTGTGCGATGCATGAAGAAGGGAATGTCGAACCGCCAGAGGGCTTCTACTTCGGCCCCGATCATCTCAAGGGGACGGTTATTGCTCAGCGTTGCGGCACGCAGCGCGATCGTGGCGAAGACTTTTTCGGAGGCCAGCGCTTCGGGGCTGCTGAGCATTTTGAGGATTCGGGTGTAGTACCTGGTGGATTGCAGCAGGGCACGCAGCGTCAGCCCGGAGCAATTCGTGCGGACCACCTCGGTCATGATTTCGCGGTGCTCGCAAGCCCACCGGTACATCTGCGTGAATCCGCGTTCGAAGGCGCGGGCGCGGGCTGCCTCAGAAATACGCCGGTCCTTCGGGGTGCTGGCGTTAGCTTCTTCGGCGCGATCTGTGTCTTCCGTAGTCGGGTTCTCTGGGCTGGGTTCGCGGTTGATGCGTGCCACAGCATCGTCACGGAAGGGATTTGCGACGGTTACCTCGTGGAAGGGGTTCGTCCCCTGTTCGCCGTGCAGGAAGCCTACGTCGCGGAACCCTAGCGAGATATCGCGGCGTGTGCGGCGGGTAGGCAGAAATGCGCTGCATGCGATTCCGCGCAGCCAGCGCAGGTAAACGCTGCCTTCGGGGGGACTTTGAATATCCTCCGTCAAAATATGTACGGGGTGGAGGATCGTTTCAAGGTCAATCGGAACGGGTTCTGTGCGCAGGGGTATCAAATTCTTAGCGTGCAGGTCTTTAGCCTGCAGGGTGTAGAGCAAAGCCGCCAGCCGCCCGCAAGCCCCAAGGAAATCTTCGGCATAAAAGTCTGCGTCTTCACGTTTAATAAACTCCATGAAGCCATAGCCGTCACCCCGAATCACGCGGGCTGCACGCATCGAAGGAGCCCCCTGCGCGGCGAGGTCTTGAACGATTTTCCAGAAGACCCATTCGCCTTCAACATTGCGGGATTTGTAGACCACCATGCCCTGGGTAAATTCGAGAAGGCAACCGGCGCGTCCGCCGCCGTAACGGGTTCTGGGCAGACCGAAGGATTCGAGTTTGAGGGGTTCGTCATCTTTGACATTAAGAAGCTCGCGAATATCATCTTCACGAGCGCTCACACGCTCAAAAATTTCGGCAATCATCGCATGAAACTGCTCAATAGTCCTGCCGTGAACGCCGGGCAGAAGCGGGTAGCTTGCATAAAAGTCGTCACTAAATTCTTCGCCCCAACGTCGGCAGTAGTCTTCATACCGTTCTTCGGGTGTACTCCCGTGCAGAAGCCCCTGCGAAGAGATCTTTTTGATGTGCGCAACCAGCGGTCTGAGGTAGAAATTAGTCAAACGCGCGGTCAGGTTCTCCAAAAACTGACTAACTAGGAGGGGAAGCCGCGACGGTGCGGCGTAGCCCGATGCGGCAACAGCACGTTCAACATTGTCACGCTCACTCTCGGCAAGCTGGGCGATGAGCGCGTGAAACATGGAGGGTTCGGCCGTCGGCCCCAGTGCTTTGAGCACCGGAGCCGACAACCGTACGATAGACTCGGAGTCGGGAGTATTGGATGCGGTACCCAAACGTTCTAACAACGAAGTGCTAGATACATACGTTTCTAGGCGTCGGAATTGCTCATCATCCAGTTCAGGAAGAAGTTCCCTGATTAACACCTGGTATCTCCTTATCTATCGTATTTACTTATTCCCCGGACTTAGGAAGAGCTGCCGCCCCAGAAGCCAAAGCCGAAGTTGTAGTTGCCGCAGCCGTTACCGCAGTAGTTGCCGCCGCCGTTGTAGCCGCCACCGCTGTAGCCGCCACCGCTGTAGCCGCCGCCGTGACCGCTGCCGTTAACCTGGTCCAGGTCGAGGTCCGAGATCTCTTCCAGGAGCGTGATATCCTTAGCCATGGTTATCCTCCTTAAATATTCCTGATCCGTTCAGGAATAGTATTATCGGTGTTTAGTTTGATGCTGAAGACATCAAACTATTCTCTGACTGGGTTCCAGGTGTTTGCTTTTCCACAGTATTCGCCTGGAACCCACTACCCTTCCTTACGGCGAGCTAACGCCTCAAGGAAAGGAAGTTTGTAAAATTTGTTACTTATTTCTGTAGCACTGTAAACATAGCTATTAGACACAGGCTGCCAGAGCTATGTCATCAGAATTATGTGGGGATGCCGCGTGTGCTACAAGTGCCAAGCAACAAAAGCCTCACATCTTCATTGACTATGAACTTTCGTCGCGGGCTGCGACATATAGGGGTGGTGAGATATATCTTCTATTCTCATCATGCGGCAAGGTCATGGAACAAAAGTCCTTATCAGAGTCGGTTTTCTCTCTATTGAAATCGGTGACTCTACAGTAACAACTTGATAAACGTGTTTCAAGATGTACTCTAGGGGTCAAAAATTTATTGTGCACTCTTTAAAATGGTAAATAATATTGATGTCAAGCATTTTAAACGTGATTCAAAACAATAATCATTACGATTTTAAGCTGTAATTTCAAGGGATTAGGTTAGTTTACTCAGAAAATAAAGCGCCTAGAAAGTTTTTTATTATTTAAAATAACTTTTGTTTTTTTATTAGAAAAATAATTTTGAAAAAGTTTTTGTAACGGTTTGGTATCATTTTTAAGATAACAAAATCATTAAAAATTCCCGAGAAATCTGAGTATTGTTGCTTAGAAATTTAAACTTTATGGGTGAAATATTATGCGGTTTATAGAGAACTTGCCGCGCTGGTTTTTGAAGAAGCACCAAAAAAATTTGGATGCTGTCGCCCAGGCAGCACGCTTGTGCGACAGCATCCACGTTCTTCGGTTGCTCTACGGCTCAGATTATTTACTTGTGCGAGCCGCTGCGCATATCCATAACGACTTTCCCAAACCGCGGTTCTGCACCGAAACTACGCCGCAGGAATTCCTCTGCTTGATCCGGGGAATACACCGAATCTATCACTGGATGGAACTTTTTCGCCGCTACAGCCTCTAAAGCCACTTCAAGGTCCGTTCATCACGGCTAGGGTTTTCATGCATACTCCTCACGGCTGCTTTTTCTTCCTGGTAATATAACTCCCAGTATCGGCCATCAGTCGAGATCAAATCCTCGTGACGGCCAACCTGTACCACCCGTCCGTGTTCCATCACCACGATCTGCCGGGCAGGGCATATTGCTATGAAATAGGTTAAATTATCCGTTCAAAAGCTAGATACAACATTAGGGATGACCTTAATGACGCACGACTAGAGAGGGTATAGAGCCTCGAAAAATAGACATCTCCAAATTTCAAAATGCCTAACACAAATTTTAACCGTATATATTTACTATCTTTTCGACATGAACAGTACAAACACTTTATTTAAAAACTATCAAATTAAATGCCCACTACACCTTCAGAAAGAAGGTATAGCGGGCATTTAATTTATAATATCTAGAAATGCTCTATGATTATTAATAATTATTATACACTATTTGCATTTGCGGTAGTACCAAAAGGTTTCGAGAAGGCCAGCCGGAGGCCACTCAGAACCTTCAACGCGACCCTTCATATTCTCACAGTAACCCGCACCATTTACGCCATTAAGCTCTTGGTCAGTGAGTTCCTCCAGGATGATATTATCATTGTGCACTGGAATTTCCTTTCAATTATTAAAAATTTCAGGGCAATAGGTATTAGATGAGAGGATCTCAACCTTAAATAAGGCATGCACTCATATGGCAACACCTACAAAATACCCCACTGGCATATCAGTAACATAGAATAACCTGAAATTTTTATTTAACTTTCAGACAGACTAAGTTAGCCGATACGTTAAACCTAGCAACCTCGATAACTGGTTTCAAGACCATCCATACGATAGTTTAAGAGAATCTGTGGTGAAATCAGTGTATAATATATTTTATGTATAAAATATATTATACACTGATCGAAATTAGCATTTACATCGAGATATCAAGGTAGGATGAAAATTAATAACCCACCTTCATAAATAAATAACTATGTTCAAATACATGAAAATGAATAGTGTTTATAGACGAATATGTGTGCACAAAATATTTTTAAAAATTTTTCTCTAACTGTGGCATATCAGCTATCTGATTAATAAAATCATTAAGAGCCTTACCCATCTTTCATAACCTAATTAAGGTACGCTATAAATTTTAGACAAGAATAAATAATCCTAATGAGCTAATATATACATGTATAAGGTTCATTAAAGCAGTCAATCATGTATATAATGTGTGTAGATTCAAAAGTTATCATCAACGGGAGGAAAGTACTATGACCTTGCAAGAGCTCAGCGAACAAGAACTTGAGCAAGTAAATGGAGCAGGAACCTGCGAGAACCTAAAAGCTCGTCTAGATGGGAAGATGTGGCCTCCGGCTACTCTTGCAGAATCCGTTTATTATTATTTTAACTGCTAATAGCAGCAAGGTTCTTTGTCAAAAAGTTTCTAGATAGTTATTTAAATATCTTTAGCAAAAGGTTAGTCCGAGACCATAAAATATGGTCTCGGACTAACCTTTATAGTTCCCTAACCAAACACCACCCTAACCATCGAGTAACCCGAGATCGGGTAGGTCGCGTTCTCGGTGGCGGGGGCATCAGACTCGTCACCAGGAACAATACTCTCGGTCGCCTTCAGCAGCTCCTCCATGAGCAGGCGCAACTCTAGGCGGGCCAGCGGCGCACCTGGGCAGACGTGAATACCGTCGCCATACACCAAGTTACGGGACTGGTTACGATGCGGGTTATAGGCGAGCGCATCCTCGAACGCGTCCTCGTCACGGTTGGCACTCGACCAGTTAATCGTCACCCGCGAATTAGCCGGAATAGTACGCCCACCCAACACGGTATCCTCGGTAGTCACGCGGCGGTTCGTCACCAGCGGGTCTTCAAGGCGCATAATCTCCTCAACCGCAGCGGCGATCTCCGTATGCCCCTCCCCCAGTGACTCACGCAGCCGTGCCTGCTCCTGCGGGTTGCGTGCCAAAAAGTTCACGATAATCCCGGCGCACGCCGAAACGGTCGAAAGCTCCCCTACCGTCCAGTTACGGATCAGGCTCACAATCTCTTCATCGGTCATGGTGCGCGGCTCCTGACCGGGCAGCTGCACGGTGTCGGTCAGCAGCTCGGCGGTCACATCCTGCGGGTTCCCTGCGGCAGCCTGCTCGCGGCGCACATCCAGAAGCTCACGAATATAGGTGTCAAATTCAAGGGCGACCTTGCCGATCTGCTCACGGTCGCGGCGCAGCGTAGCCTCGCGGTTCTTCTCAATCCACTCGATCAGCGGCTTCTCAAGGCTTACGGGCCAGCCCATGAACGCATTTTGAATGCGCATTGCATAAGCCTGCGCGAATCCGTCCATCACATTAACCTCGGTGCCGCGCGGCAGATTGGCCACCAGGTTCTTGACGACCTCACGAATTTTCGGCTCGAACTCCCTCAGGCGTTCGGGGGTGAAGTATTTGTCGTTCACGGCACGGAACGTTGTGTGTTCGGGCGCATCCATACCGTTTGGCACGGCGATGTGCCTAGTCGAGACGACATTCGAGTAAATTTCGGGATGATCGAGCACATGCTGCACATCGGCGTTCTTGAACACGGAGTAGCCCATGAACTCGTCGTGCGCTACGGGACAGCGGCGGCGCATCTCGTCATAAGCGGCTACCTGGTTCTTCTGAACCTTTTCGCTGCGCAAATCCCAATCATTTTTTACGTTGTCTGCCACGACTTTCTGCCTTCTAAAAGTCACAGGTATGCGGGTGCCGTCAAGTATGCGCGACCGTGCGCTATCCGTGGAGTCGGCAGCGGGAATATCGCGCGACGGCACCACAACCGAAGGATAGTTATAACATATTTGACACTATCACTTAACCCGCGCCCTCGCAGGATAGGAGTGCCTTTGCTGGGTGGGTCTGCAAAGCCTAGAGCTATCGCCGGTTTACTCCCGTAAGACGATCATATACCGCACGTTTGCAGAATTTGACATATGCGTACAGTAAAGTTAGAAATGCCCTTTCTGCAGGGTAATCCCACAGCCACTTTGCGAAGAATATCCTGTGGAGATTCCCAGGGCGGAAAGGCGGTGGGATACGATGTCTTTCTACGACTACGTAGAAACGACCCAAGCGCTCCTGGTAAGTTTTGCCCTTACCGATGGAGCTGCTCAGGTCGTCTCGTACATCATGAGCTTTGCTTCAAGCCTCATTAAGCTTCTGAAATAGTGCTCTACCTACCAGGAAGGCTCAGTAGTTGCCGCTGCTGAGTCTTCCGCTGTACGCAGGTAACTTTGCGAAGATATGTTAAGACTAACACAAGCATTCTCTATCAATAACATCACCTTGAGTAGGACATATGACTGGTCTAGACCCCGTAGAAGAATACGAAGAGCTACTTGATATTGAGGCTCTGCGTAAAGCCCGTGCCGAAGATGATGGTTATCGCATCTCTCTTGAAGCCTTTCTAAAACAGAATCCGTAAACCGCATCCAGCGGTCTTATTCTTCCGTGAGCAGGTGGTTTTCGGTACGAGCAGGTCGGAAAATCCTACCTGTTCGGCAAAATCCTACCTGCTCGCGAGCTAAGAGGGGTGCCGTCTACCGAGTAGCCGCAAACGGATAGGCGGCGCCTGAGATAACGCCCGCCTCCACGTCTTCCAGGGTTTTGCCGCGGGTCTCGGGCAGGTTACGCCACATAAGCACGGCGATCAGCACGTTCACTACCATGAACCCGAAGAATGAGCCGGTCAGTCCCAGTGCACCCAGAATGACCGGGAATACGAGGGAAAGCAGACCGTTCATCATCCACCCGCAGAATGCGGAAAGGCCCATGCCTACCGCCCGCACCCGAAGCGGGAACAGCTCGCTCATCAGCACCCATGTCGAAACGTTCAGGCAGGTCTGCATCGACCCCACGAACCCAACCACAAGCGCCAGAATAATATAGGGACGCGCGGGGCTGCCCTCCGGCAGGAGCATAGACGCTACCCCGATCAGCAGGTGGAAAAACGCGGTCAGCGAATACCCAGCGATCACCATCGTGCGGCGGTTCACGCGTTCCATCATGCGCAGCGAAAAGATTGAGCCGACCACGGCGATAGCGCCCGGCGCGATATTCGCAATGAGCGCCGAGCCCTCGTCAAACCCAGCTTCTTTGAGCACCTTAATGCCGTAGTACATGATGGAGTTAATACCGGTGAGCTGCTGCCCGGCACCCACCAAAATACCGACCAGCAAAATCCGCACAAACCATTTTTCACGCAGGATTTTACCCGTGCTACCCCTAGTCTCCGTGCCGATTTGGATGCGCGTTTCCTCAAGTGAACGCGCAATGTCCGCAATTTCGGCATCAGCACGTTCGGCGGGGCGGATGCGCCGCATAATAGCGCGCGCATCCTCGGTGCGCCCCTGCGCGATAAGCCAGCGTGGGGATTCGGGCATGCGCAGCATACCGATGAAAAGCGCGAGCGCAGGCAGGGCGCAGACGGCGAACATCCACCGCCATACGCTATCGTGTTCGCCCCAGAGGTTGCCGATGATGGCATTCACGATGAATGCGGCTAGCTGCCCTCCGACGACCATGAGTTCGTTACGCCCGGAGAGTGAGCCGCGAATTTCGTAGGGTGCAAGTTCGGCGAGGAATACGGGTACGACTGCGGATGCGCCTCCCACAGCGAGCCCGAGCATCGTACGACCCATCAACAGTACAGCAATGCTGGGAGTGAAGACGCATGCGAGCGCGCCCGCGATGAAGAGGATTGAGAGTCCGATGATGGTTCTGCGTCGTCCGATGGCATCTGAGATGCGCCCGGTGACCATGGCTCCGAGGGCGGCAGCGAAGGCGAGGGAGCCTGTGACCCAGCCTTGAATGGTGTTGTCCATGCCGAGTTCGCGACTCATGGGGTCGAGGGCGCCGTTGATAACGCCGGTATCGTACCCGAAGAGGAGCCCACCGAAGGTTGCCACCAGCGCGATAACCCCTAGACGGCGGGTGTGCGCGCCCTGCCCGAGCGGGGGTAGTGCACTGGCGCGGTTCGGCGGCTCGGTGGTGATGCTCATGCGGGTATTTTTATCTTTCATGCGGGTCTTGTACGGCACAGGTTGAGAGACCGCACAGTCTTTAAACGCTTGCTGGCTTGGGTATATTCCGGATTAGTTATATTTCCAGCTGGCTATATTCACGGCTGCTCAGAAAAGCGCGATGCTTTCGGGCGCCGGGAAAATCTCGTTGAGCCGCACCAGTTCGTCATCGTTGAAACGCACGCTTGCGGCCTGCGCGTTTGCGCGTACCTGGTCGGGGGTGGTTGCCCCGGCGATCACGCTGGCGACGGGATTCTGCTGTTTGAGCCAAGAGATGGAGGCTTGAACCTCAGAGATCCCCAGATCGGCACAAAATTCGTGGTAGGCATCGAGTTGTTCCCAATCGGCTTGCGCGAGTACCTGCGCTTTGGAGTGCGACAGACGTGACCCTGCAGGGATGCCGTCGCGGCGGTATTTCCCGGTCAAAAGCCCGTTTGCGAGCGGGAAATACGGGAGAACCCCGAGCCCGAAGTGGCGGGCGGCGGGAAGAATTTCGAGTTCGGCACGGCGGTCCAGCAGGTTGTAGTGGTTTTCGGCGGCGATAAACCGCTCAGTGCCGAGCTCGCGGGCGAGATGCTCGGCGTGGGCAAGCTGCCACCCCGCAAAGTTGGAGTGCCCCAGGTAACGCACCTTTCCGCTGGTCACGAGCGTGTCGAGCGCAGACAGGGTCTCTTCCAGCGGGGTGTTCGGGTCGGGGCTGTGGTAGAAATACAGGTCAATGTACTCGGTTCCAAGGCGGCGCAGTGAACCTTCGACGGCACGCATGATGTATCGGCGTGAGCCGCGTGCATCCCAGTCGTTGCCGTTGAGGGTACCAGTAGGGAGCCCGAATTTGGTGACGATGATCAGGTCATCGCGGTTGAGGTTGAGTTTGCGCATCGCGGTACCGAACATGGTTTCTGACAGCCCGGGTTCGGCACCGTACAGGTCGGCAATATCGAAGAAGCCGATACCCGCCTCGACTGCGGCGGCGATAACGGCATTGGTGCCTTCCTGAGTTTGAGTGGGGGTACCGGGGCGTCCCAGATTGTTGCAGCCGATACCAACGGAGGGCACGACCAGCCCGGAGTTCCCCAGGCGTGCATATGCGGGAGATTCGATGCGTTCCATACATTTACTCTACCGTGTTTGACAGTACGTGGTCGCAACATGAAGTTCACGGCACCCTGCAACTCCCTAGAGTAAGACCGGAAGCAGATAAAGAAGGGCCCCGACATATGCGCATATCCTGTGAACCTGCAGACTCACGGGTAGAGGCGGTCGGGGGACTCTTACACATAGTTTACACGACATGTTTTCTCAGAACAATACCCGGTTTTTTCCTTGTAGAATGCCTTCTCCCGCGAGCAGATAGTTTTGTGACGAGCAGATAACATTCCGCTATCTGCTCGTCGACATATTATCTGCTTGCGGCTAAACTTGCGGCCAAATCAGGTGGAGGTTTCAATTCGCCGATCCGAGCTGCCGCGAGCCCGTATGACGTATTGTTTCGCCGCATCCCACAATATTAAGCGGTTATGACCGCTCGACGACATGTGCCGACATATTCTTGCTGACACCGCGCATCCTGCCTAGAATAGGAACGTTATCTATCCAGAGCGACCGAGAGATCTGGCTCTTAGACGTCGCAGCAACCTCGCCAGCCTCCACCCATTGGGTGGACGGACAAGGTGCTCCCGCCAGAACCGATAGAAGTGAATTCCCTTCGCGTCTTGCTAAGATTCGGCGTACCTTCGGGCACGCTTCTATCGGGTGAACACGGAGGAATGAAAATGACGACAGTTCACCCGGCTCTTTCTTACGAGCTGTATCCGCCACGGTCGCACGCAAGCTGCGATTCCCTGCTCAAAACCATTGCCGAGCTTGAGCAAACCAACCCGGATTACGTTTCCGTCACCTATTCGGGCGATGCGCAGCGCCGCCAAAAGACGCTGGCTCTGCTCGATCACCTGGTGCATGAAACCTCGCTGAACCCCCTGGCGCATCTAATCTGCGTGGGGCATTCCGTGGCCGATTTGGAACGCTCGGTTCGTCTGATTCTGGGGCTTGGAGTACGCGGGTTCTTGGCGCTGCGCGGCGATATTCCACCCGAAAACACGCGCCCGCTTGAGCTGCCTTTTGCTCGTTACCTGGTGGAGCTGATTCGCAGGGTGGAACGTGAGGATTTCGCGCATCTTGCCGCGGGGAAGGTGTCGATTGGGGTTGCGGCATACCCGCATAAGCACCCCGAGTCTTCCTCGCTTCTTCAAGACATTGAGATTCTGCTTTCAAAGCAGCGTGCCGGGGCGGATTTCGCCATCACCCAGGTTTTCTTTGAGACCGAGCGCTATTCGGGGTTGGTGGATGCTGCGCGCCTTGCCGGGGTGGAGATGCCCATTATTCCCGGTATTATGCCCGTTACCTCGCTGACTCGGCTGACGAAGCTGTGCGAGCTTGCCGGGCTTGAAGTACCGCGCGAGCTGGCGCATCGCCTAGAAACCGCGAGCGATTCGCGCGAAATGCACCGCATCGGCGTGGAACATGCACTCGACCAATGTCGCAAGGTGCTTGATGCTGGCGCCCCCGGCCTGCATTTCTTCACATTTAACGAGCATGAGGCTGTGCTGGACGTCCTCGAAGAACTCGACGTTCCGCGCTACTCGAACCGTTTCAAACTCCCCCTAAGCGATCTTCAATACCTCTAAACTCCCCTTTTATTTGACACCCTCCCACAGTAAGGAACTAGGATGACCCGCACCCCATTCCCCGCAGCAACCATCGTCGGTTACCCCCGCGTGGGCCGTTTCCGTGAGCTGAAGAAGGCACAGGAAGCGTTCTGGAAAGGCAAAATCACGCAGGATGAACTGCACCAGGCGGCCGCAGATGTGCAGCGCACCTACTATGACCGTGTGATCGAGCGCGGTCTTAGCGTAACCGATTCGTCTATCCCGGCGACTTTCTCGTACTACGATCAGGTGCTCGATGCCGTGCGCCTTTTCACCCTCGTGCCCAAGCGTCTTGCCGACGCCAAGGATGCGCGCGGCCTGCTCGATCTGCCCGGGTACTTTGCTCTAGCGCGCGGCACCGAGACGCTGCCTCCGCTGGAGATGACGAAATGGTTCGATACGAACTACCACTACTTGGTGCCCGAGATCGGTCCGGATACCGAGATCAAGCTGAATCTTGAGGCTATTGACGAGCAGCTTGAAGTCGCCAAGGAACATGGGGTGACGGTGCGCCCGCAGCTGGTCGGCCCGCTCACCCTGCTTCTCGGGGCAAAAGCCGAACAGGGTTCGCCCGAAGGGTTCACACCGCTGGATCGCCTGGACGATTTCGTGAAAGCCTACCAGCAGGTGCTCGCCGAGCTGGCGGCACGCGGCGTGCAGTGGGTGCAGCTCGACGAACCCGGCCTGACCGTGGACCGCGACATTCCCAACGCCAAAATCGCCGAATTGGCGCGTAAAACTTACACCGCGTTGGCAGCCGAAACGAACCGTCCCGCAATCCTGGTGACAAGCCCCTACGGCAATCTGCGCGAGAACCTGCCCGCGCTGTTAGACACCGGTATTGAGGCGCTGCATCTCGACCTGGTTTCCACCCTCTACGATGCCGAGGCGCTGACCGCCTTCAAAGACTCCGGCGTAACCCTGGTGGCGGGTGCCATTAACGGGCGCAATATTTGGCGTGCCGACCTGCGAGCGCTCCTGCACGCGCTCCAGAACATTAACGGCGGCGCGGTGGCGGTTGCGTCCTCAACCTCGCTGCAGCATGTGCCGCACGATCTCGACCTTGAAGACCCCGCCGATGTGCCCGTAGACGGTCTGGCTTTTGCCGACCAGAAAGTCGCCGAGGTCGTGACTCTTGCCCGCGGTCTTGCCGACGGTGAGTCTGCGGTTGAAGCAGAGTTGAAGACCGCCGACGAAGCGCTGGCACGTTTCACGGCGGACCCGCGTAAGCATAATGCCGCAATCCGCGAGCGTGCCGCATCCGTGAAACCGCAGGATTTTGAGCGTCCCGAACTGAAGATCCGCCGGGATGCCCAAGCCGATCTGAATCTGCCGAAGCTGCCGACCACAACCATTGGTTCGTTCCCGCAGACCGGCGATATTCGCCGCCACCGTGCAGAGGCGCGTGCCGGTAAAATCACGCAGCAGCAACTTGACGAGTTCCTGCGTGAAGAGATCGCCTCCGTTATTAAACTCCAGGAAGATTTGGGCCTGGATGTGCTCGTGCACGGTGAGGCCGAACGTAACGACATGGTGCAGTACTTCGCCGAAAACTTCGATGGTTTCGCCACGACTAAGCACGGCTGGGTGCAGTCCTATGGTTCACGCTGCACCCGCCCGTCGGTGCTGTTCGGCGATGTGAAACGCTCAGGTGAAGGGCTGCGCGGCGAGGCCGTGACCGTGCCCTGGATTTCCTACGCCCAGTCGCTCACCGATCGTCCCGTTAAGGGCATGCTGACCGGTCCGGTGACTATTCTGGCTTGGTCGTTCGTGCGTGATGACCAGCCGCGCGAGGAAACCGCGAATCAGGTTGCATTGGCGCTCGCCGACGAAATCGCCGATTTGGAAGAGGCGGGCATCCGCATTATTCAGGTGGATGAACCGGCACTGCGTGAGCTTCTGCCGCTGCGCCGTGACGAGCAGCCCGCGTACCTGAAGTGGTCGGTGAATGCGTTCCGCCTGGCGACGAGCGCGGTCGAGGATAAAACTCAGGTTCACACCCACCTGTGCTACTCGGAGTTCAACGAGATTATTGATTCGATTAATGCCCTGAATGCGGATGTGACCAGTATTGAGGCGGCGCGCTCGCATATGGAGCTGCTGGCGGATATTCCCGAAAGCTATGTTTCGGGGCTGGGCCCGGGCGTGTGGGATATTCACTCGCCGCGTGTGCCTTCGCAGTCCGAGGTTGAGGAGCTGATCCGTGCCGCGATTGGGTACGGAACCATCTCTGACCTGTGGGTTAACCCGGATTGCGGTTTGAAGACCCGCGACTACGAGGAGACGAAGAGGACGCTGGAGAACGTGGTGGCCGCAGCGAAGAAGGTTCGGGCGAGCCTGTAGTCTCTGGCGCGGAGCCTCTCCCCTACCCCTATAAAGTGCCTTAATTACAGGCTTAAACAATCACAATAATTCCGCGAGCAGGTAGGATTTTCCTACCTTATCGGCAAAATCCTACCTGCTCGCGGTTATATAGAGGGCATGCGCATCCAACATAGGCATTTATGGTCCCTAAGACATAGTCCTATCTCACATAAATAAAAAATTTACTGTTTTTACAGCCTAAAATTGTTATTCACAGAATAATCATTCTGAACATATGTTCACTTCTAGTTTAAGTAACCTGTACATATGCTCTTAAAATTACTATTTCTATAGGTACCTATTCCTAAAATGCGAGCATGACTACTACAGATTCTCCAAAGAAGAAGGGTTCTGTACCCCGCTGGCTTGCTATCCCGACAGCAAAACCTCAACTGAACACAGCAGAGGTCGCATCGAAGTACCCACGCCTACGTTTTCAGGTTTTTATGGGTATTTTTATCGGGTACGCAACGTTTTATCTGATTCGCAATAACGTTCCGCTTGTTACGCCGATTCTGACTCATGAACTCGGTTTTAGTAATGCGGCTATTGGTGCGCTTTCTACGGCGTTGCTTTTAGCCTATGGTTTCAGCAAATTCTTTACCGCTATGATTTCTGACCGCTCTAATGCGCGGTTATTCCTCCCCATAGGGTTAGTACTTTCTGGTATTGCAAACGTTCTGCTCGCTATCGCCGGGTACATGGGATCCGGTGCGGCAGCTGCAGGATACGGGGCCGCAATCGCATCCACTATGGCCGCCATTATGGTCTTCAACGGTATCTTCCAGGGTATGGGGTGGCCGCCGTCAGGCCGCGTGCTCGTGAACTGGTTCTCAACGAGCGAGCGCGGGTCTAAGGTTTCTCTCTGGAACACTGCACATAACGTTGGTGGCGCGCTCTCGGGTCTTTTGGTTGCCTGGGGTTTCACGCTCTTCGGTAAAACCTGGCAGGTTGCTTTTTGGTTCCCCGCCGTGATTAGCTTTGTGCTTGCTTTTGTGGCGTGGCTGCTGATTCGCGATAATCCAGAGGCTGAGGGTCTGCCCACTATTGACGTGTATCGCAACGATCCCCACAAGGTTGAGTCCACGGACGAAGACCGTTCTGAATCAACATGGACGACTATTCGTAAGCATGTGCTGACTAATTCGACCATGGTGTATCTGGCTCTTGCTAATGTCTTTGTGTACACGCTGCGCTACGGTGTGCTGGTGTGGGCTCCTAAATATCTGCACGATGTGCGCCACGCCTCCCTTGAAGGCGGTATCGCTGGGTTCTCAATCCTGGAGCTTGCCGGTATTGGCGGCACTATTCTCTGCGGTTTCGTCTCTGACTATGTCTTCAAGGGACGTCGTTCACCCGCGGGTATTCTCTTCTTGATTGCTACCGTAGGCGCTATTTTGCTGTATTGGCTGCCTTCAGCCGATGCTCCGCTCATTATCGCCTATATTGCGTTGGCGCTGATTGGCGGTCTGATTTATGGGCCGGTGATGCTGATCGGTTTGCAGGCTATCGACCTGTCGCCTTCACATGTCGCGGGTACCGCCGCAGGATTTACCGGTCTTTTCGGGTATGCTCTGGGCGCTACGTTGGCTTCTACCGGTATCGGCATCATTGTGGATCACTGGGGCTGGAGCACCGCCTTCATCTTCATGATCGTGTGCTCGGGACTGGCAATTGTTTTCCTCTGGCTTGTTAATGGGGCCGAGAAACGCATGATGGCTGAGAGGGATAAGAAACTCGCTGCAGAAAACGCACAGGCGTAATTTCAGCTTCCGCGAGCAGGTGGTTTTTGATACGAGCAGGTAGGAAAATCCTACCTTGTCGGCAAAATCCTACCTGCTCGCGGTTGCCTTTAAGGGGCAAAGGGTGGCAGCGTTCACCGAATTACGCCCCTGAGGGAATATGCCGAAGAGGTGTTATCTTCAAGGTTCTCGCGCCATAAAGCCCCTAGAATGGGGTCATGGATAATGCAAAGAACTCTGGAATTACGACCGAATGGGTCGATAAGGCGGTTAAACCGGGCGATGATTTCTTCCGCCATGTGAACGGCCGCTGGCTCGATACCTATGAAATTCCCGCCGACCGTTCCAAAGACGGCGGGCTGTACACTCTGCGCGATGATGCCGAAAAGCATGTGCGTGAGATTGTTGAGCGTATCGCCAAGGAACAGCCTGAATCCCGCATCGGCGCGCTCTACAACTCTTTTATGGATACCGAAAAGATCGAGTCCGACGGGTTGGAACCGCTTATGCGCGAGGTTGCCCCGATTCTCAACGCCGCCACGAGCGAGCAGCTCGCCGTCACTCTAGCGCTCCTCTCACGGGCTGGGCTGGCGCAGCTTCTCGGGTGGTACACCAGCATCGATCAGAAAGACCCCGAACATTACGTCTTTTACCTCACCCAGGCCGGGTTGGGTCTGCCCGATGAGGCATACTACCGCGAAGAGAAGTACGAGCAGGTATGCGCCGCATATATCGAGCATATCGCCACCATGTTCGAGCTGACCGGTCTTACCGAGAGCTTCAACCTGACCCCTATGGAGGCGGCACAGCTCATTTTCTCGCATGAGACCGAGATCGCCGCGCATCACTGGGATGTCGTGAAAAACCGTGATGCAGAGGCGAAATACAACCCCGTCAAAGCCACCGAACTTGACGAGAAGTTCCCCGGTTTCCCGCTCCAGCAGTGGCTTCTTGCGCTGGGGGCAGACCCCAAAGAGCTGGGCACGGTCATTGTTTCTCAGCCGTCTTTCCTGGAGGGCATGGCGAACATGTGGCAGTCCACCCCACTGATGACCTGGAAACTCTGGGCCCTGTGGTGCGCTATCCGTTCCCGCACGCCCTACCTACCGGATGCGTTCGTGCAGGAAAACTTCAATTTCTACGGTCGCACCCTCTCAGGCACCGAAGAGCTGCGCGAACGCTGGAAACGCGGCGTTGCGGCTGTGGAGAACGCACTCGATCAGGAGCTTGGCAAGGAGTACGTGGCGGTGCATTTCCCGCCGGAACACAAGGAGAAAATGCTCAAGCTGGTCAATAACCTGCTGGAAGCATACCGCCGCTCCATCACAAACCTGGATTGGATGACCGAAGCCACCCGCGAGAAGGCGCTGGAAAAGCTCTCGAAGTTTGTCACGAAGATTGGCTACCCGGATGAGTGGCGCGACTACTCGAAACTGACCCTGGTGCCCGGTGACCTGTTCGAGAACCTGCGCCGCACCGCCGCCTTTAACAGCGATTTCATGATCGATCGCGCTGGCGACCCGGTTGATAAGAACGAATGGCTGATGTCTCCGCAGACCGTGAACGCCTACTATATGCCGCCCGCTAACGAGATTGTGTTCCCTGCGGCTATTCTGCGCCCGCCCTTCTTCGACCCTGAGGCCGACGACGCAGCGAACTACGGCGGCATCGGCATGGTGATCGGTCACGAGATCGGCCACGGGTTTGACGATAAGGGTGCGCTCTATGATGGCGACGGTGCGCTGAATAACTGGTGGACCGAGGAGGATTTCGCCGAGTTTACCAAGCGCACGAGCGCGCTGGTGCAGCAGTATAACGCCTACACCCCGGCGAACCTTGACCCGCAAAAGTTCCGGGTGAACGGCGAACTAACTCTGGGCGAGAATATCGGCGACCTTTCGGGTCTGTCGATTGCGTTGAGGGCCTATGAGATTGCGCTTGCCGAGCAGGGCATCACCTCGCTGGAGGATGCGCCGGTCATTGACGGTATGACGGCCGCGCAGCGCCTGTTCTGGTCTACCGCGCAGGGATGGCGCACTAAGTCACGCCCGCAGCATGCGGAGATGATGATTTCGGTGGATCCGCACTCCCCCGACGAGTTCCGGGTGAACGGCGTGGTGCGCAATATCGACGAGTTTTATGATGCGTTCGATGTTCCTGAGGACAGCAAACTGTACCTAGCGCCTGAGGATCGCGTGCGTATCTGGTAACCGCCTGCCAGCTCCCAATAGCGCGAGCAGATAGCGAATTGCTATCTGCTCGTGGGAGTTAAGAAGCGCCGCATCACCCAAAGCACCGCAGCTGTGAGGGCTAAGGATGCGGCACATACGAACGCATATGCTCCGGTATCTACCCGCGCACTTAGATGTGAGAAGAGCAAATTTCCCAGAGATGTAAAAAGCGCTGCCGCTAAACTAAAGACAGACATTACTTTTCCAATATGCCCAGCGTCGCTCTTCTTCTGCAAATCCGAGAAAAGACCAATAGTATAGATAACAATAATTCCACTCACTATACTTTGTGCAGTAATAACGCTGATAATTCCGGGTATAAGTGCCAATACATACGCGCCACCGATAACCAGCAGTAATATTTGTGGATGCGCCCATCGCCTCAGCGCAGGTATGCGGTTGAGAATAAAAGATGCAGCCACGGCGCCCATAGTTCCCATAAACATACCAAGACCGTAAACTTCTTGCCCTAACCCCAAGTAAGCAATTCGCCCTAGAAGCAGGAAAAGGGTTGAGGCACCCCACATATTGAGGAGGGCGGCGAAGATAAGTTCGCGTCTAAAATATGCACTAGAGGCTATATATACTAGTCCAAACCATAAATCGTGAACTATATGCGTTTTTTGGAATACTTCGGAACCCTCCGAGCGTCGGGTAGCGACAGACCCAGCGGGCACCATAAAAGTGAGTACCAAAGACAGAATAAATGACACCAGATTGACGATGATTGAAAGCTCTAGGGCATTCGCAAAATTCTGCATGAGAATCATGGTTCCCACGAGGGGGCTCACAGCACGGGATAGTTCTCCCACCATCGAATAGGTGCTATTGTATTTTTCAAATTCTCGATGTCCAAGAATTTCAGGAATAATAGCGCGGCTTGTGGGGCTGTATGCGGTCGCGGCTAAAGACATGAGAGCCGAAAGAATAATCAGTATATAAACGATAAATTCTCCGTGTGCTGACAATAAAAGAATAAGAGCGCATAGGCAGCAGAGGCTATTAAAAATATCGTAGAAAATCAGCAGAGACTTTTTCTTAAACCTGTCAATGACAACAAATCCAAGAATGCTGGCGAGGAATATGCCCGCACCGCTACACGCATTCATCACCCCAACCATCTGCTGACCGGCGTGCTGGCTGATATACCAGGTCACCACAATGGTGTAGGCGACGGTGCCTATGCGTGAAAGCGCCGTCGCCGGGATGAGATAGTACGCTCTGCTGTACCTCACCATGTTCCGCAAAACCTCAGAGCAGAAGGCTAGATGCTCGATCCACTACTGCTGCTAGAGCCTGAACCTACCTGGCTGCGGAAGGCTGCGGCAAACCCGCCAATAACCCAGTGCCCGTTTTCATACTTCCCTGTTATATCGACGTCGATCGTGGTGCTGCGGGAGCTTGAGGGAACATCAGCATCCCTTCCTGAGGTGGCGATAAAGCTGCCCAACCCTATGGTGAATCGGGAAGGCCAGGTGTATTCCCCGCCGGATTCCTTGGGCTTCGGTGTGGTGAGGTTGACCGTCACCTTGGGGTCTTCAAACCAGATCGTTGAAAACTGGTACGAGGACGACTTAACGGAGCTTTTATCTGTATCATTCAGCGCGGTCTGCTCGATCAGGCTGTCGTCACCGCTCTCCATCATGTACTGGGTCGCCGCAGTATAGAACGCGATACTGGAATACAGCCCTGCCACCGAGTTTTCGTCGGCGTTCTTAGGTTTGATGGGTTTGGGCACATTCTTCGCGCGTTCGGTGCGGGTCGCCTTACGATACTCCCCCGCCGAGGTATCGTATTCGTCAATCTTCGCTTCGCCACTGAAATCGCTGCGGTAGCTTGCCGTAGCATCCGTCGGGAGCGGTTTCACGCTGCCGGCGTTGGATGCGCATCCGACAAAAGCGAGCGCGGAACCTGCGCCCAACATGCCTAGGGCGGTTCTGCGGGATACAAACGACTGTGCCATAAAAAAAGACCTTTCATCGATGGCGACTATTGTTCTAACACTATTATCCCGGATACTCCCGGCCAGTACTATCCCTGGAATTAGGCACTCAAGTTACCCGCTGAGCCAAAGCTAGAAGACAAGTCGGTATTGGTGGGAATATCGATCAGCAACCAGCGTCCGTTGTTATATCGCGCCTTAAACTCTCCGTCGTGAACGTCTTTCTTTGCCTCGCTGGGAATATCTACCGCAGTGCCCTCATACACTACAAAATTACCTGTTGAGAATGTGGTCGTTGCCGCCCATATGTAGACGTCACCGTTCTGGGTGGGAGTCGGATCTTTGAGCGTAAACGTCATTTTAGGGTCTTCAAACCACATATTTTCAAGCTCCTTCACGCTGCTTTCCTCAAAGGCTTCGGCTCCGTTTATTCCTCCCACAAAGGTAATTTCTTTGAAGGGAGAGAAATCGTTGGTCATAATTCCGTAGGTGAAGGCTGCCCCAAGAAATCCAAACAGAGAGTACAGCCCGGCGGAACTTTTCTCAGTCATCATGGCGGTTTTCACCGGTTTCGGCACATTCTTCGCGCGTTGGGTACGGGTTGCGCGCACGTATTCTCCTGCGGAGGTGTCGTAGCTGTTGAACGTGATCTCACCCGAATAGTCGGCACGGTAGCTTGCGGAGGCGTCCGCCGAGAGCGGCTGCACGCGGGAGGCGCATCCGGCGAAGGCAAGCGCGGAACCGGCACCTAGCACGCCGAGGGCGGCTCTGCGAGATATGGATGAGGAAGTCATGGGCGGGTACCTTTCTCATGGAAGCGGAAAATACGGCGTCGTTACCGGTATTTTCGTTCGGGGAGTGATGTTACCTGAGGGGCGCATCCTCTATTATCCCGGAGTAGAGCCGCAGTACAGGTAATTATGACACTCCTGCCACATACAAGCCCCGCAGACATAGATTAAGCCCGCAGAAACGCACGTGTTTCTGCGGGCTTGTCCTATATTTACGTCCGATGCGGTTCAGCCCGAAAGAGGTTTAGAACCCGAGTCCTCCGCCGCTGCCGGAACCGGTGGATGCGCCACCGCTGGCGCTGGGGCTTGCGGAGCTGCTCATTCCAAGGTCAATTTCCCAGACACCATCTTTATAGGTACCTGTAAAGGTTTGCAACCATTCCTGATGCCGCGATTTCTCGGGGATATCCGTCACCTGACCGTTTTCAACCGTAAAGCTACCCATATTTATTGATACCTTTCCTTCCCATGTATAGGTGTCGCCTTCAATCTTGGGCTGCGGAGTATCAAGAGAAGCTTTGATAGTGGGGTCTTCAGACCAAGACTTATCCGGTACCCCAGAAGATTTCACCTGTTCTTCAAGCTTTGAGACGTGTTCTTTGCCTTTAAGGTTGCTTTCCATAAGAGCACTGCCGTCTGCCGTCATATAGAAATACTGGAAACTAGCAATAATAAAGGCGATATTCTGATAGAAGCCCTCCACCGATTTATCATTCAGGTTATCCGGCTTAATAGGTTTCGGAACGTTCTTCGCCGGATGCTCACGGGTTGCAGGTTCATAGTTCCCGGCGGAAGTATCAAACTTCTCGAACTTGACCTCGCCACTGTAATCGTCACGCTTCGACGAATCAGAACCGCCGCCGCCATTAGAACTACTGGTCGAGCACGCGGCAAGAGCAGCCGCCGCAGAACCGGCGCCGATCACCCCAAGAGCGGAACGGCGGGTCAGATAATGCGCTGGGATATTCATAGTATTCCTTTCGACGCCTTGCTTATGCCCGGATAATAATGAAGATATCCGTGTTTAGGGCAGAGAGCATGAGCGCTCCTTGTGGTTGGTTTACCTTTAACTATCCTGCCATGCGTCATGATTTATGCTTGGGATTGCCGCAGGTATTTCTGCATATTCTCAGGTTGAGGTCGCCCCGCTGAATATTTGCTGGTACGCGCATTCGTAATCGTGAAAACCCTCAGCGCCTTTATTTCTTTGCCTCCGGTGTAGGCACAGGCGTGGGGGTTAGGTCTTCTACACGCATCCTAAAATGCGAGAAAAGATCAGTTCTTTCGGGGGCTCCCACGATCTTTTCGGGAACGCTCACCTTACACCACCAGCGGCCGTCACGATGCACCGCGGTGAAGGTGGTCTGGGCAACTTCGTACCGTTTCGCGAGAGAAAGGTTCACGGTCTCTTTCTCGCCCACCTGAAAGGTTCCGTAATCGAGGGTGGTCTTTCCTTCCCAGGTGTAGGTATCGCCCTTGATAGTCGGTTCGGAGGTTTTGAGGGTTACTGTTGCTGCGGGGTTATCGAACCAGACGCGCCCTTCACGCATTAAAGAGAACGCTTTTTCGTCTTTTTCGCCGCGCATGACGCTATGTCCCGGTTCTGCGGCGGCGCTTTCGTCATAAAGTCGGGTGTTGCCGGTGGCGTTCATATATTGGAGGGCGGCGGAAATATAGGCGATCGTATTGTAAAGCCCCTGCACAGATTTATCGTTCATATGCTCGGGTCTGACGGGCACAGGCACGTTCTGAGCCGGATGATCACGAGTTGCGGGTTTAAAGGCTCCTGCAGATTCATCATATGTATCGAATTTGACCTCACCCGCAAAGTCGGTGCGGGTTTCGTCAGAGTTTGTGGCAGATCCTTGGTTTCTTGATAGGCAGGAGGCAATAAATCCCGCTGAGCCTATGCCCAACAACGCGAGCGCGGAACGGCGGGGAAAACGACGGGAGGTGTGGGAGGGCATCGAAATGGTGTCCTTTCAGCGCCTTTTACCCGTGCATCAAGGCGCAAACTGTGGTTGGATGTATTCCCATTGTGTACATGATGTAGAAATTCATGCGAGGTTTAAGTGTTCCCTGAACAAAGATTCAGCTAAGAGCGCGGAAAACCCGCAAGAACATCGTGCTTCCTGCGGGTTTTCTTTAAGTAGGAACCTACACTCGGTTCTCCTAGACAAGCTTGTGCGGTATTGCTACTGTGCCCCGCCGCTGCCGGATGTGCCTTCCCCGGCTCCTTCCTGCGGAGCCTGCTGCTGCGGGGTTTGCCCCTGGTTCTGTCCCTGCTGCTGATTCTGGGAGCCACCCTGAGCGTCTGAAGAACCTCCGCTGTTTTGTTGAGGATAGGACAACCACCAGGTACCGTCTTTATAGATTCCTTTGAAGACCGCAGGCACTTCTTCTGTCCGCTGCTCTTCGGGGATATCCATTGCCTGACCACCTATCACGACGAAGGAGCCGTTGGTAGCCTTCATCTTTCCGTTCCAGGTATAGGTGTCACCGTCAGTCTTGGGTTGCGGGGAATCCAGAATAGCAGTCAGCTTATGGTCCTCAGCCCAGGTTTTTTGCTTTTTCCGTTCTTCAACAGCTTGCTGAACCTGATCGGCAGGGAGCTTATTCCCCTGAGGATCGAGAGCAACTTCCATAAATGGGGCAGGATCATTGGCGTTATTAAAATACTGCCATGCCGCAACCATGTACCCGATAGCCGCATAGAAACCAGCAACGGATTTCTCACCCATCTGCTCTGGTTTGAGGGGCTTGGGGAAGTTCTTCGGGGGCTGTTCCTTGGTGCCGGGCTCGTACTTACCCGCAGAGGTGTCGTAGTTGTCGAATTTCACCTCACCGCTGTAGTCCTTTTGGTCTTGGCCACCGGATGCGGAGGAACCTGACCCGCCGGCATTATTTGCCCCTGAACAGGCAGCAAGAACCACCGCCGCAGAACCGGCACCAAGGAACCCAAGCGCGGAACGGCGAGAGATATTCAATGAAGACATGCTAGTCCTTTCGGAACCCAAGCCCTAACACTCGGGCGGTATCGATCATCGGAGGTACAGCATATGCATATACCCGCTATCCATCACGATAACGAGAAAAGAATACTCTCGCCGTAAAATTTCGCTAGATGCCAAACAGCGAACCGGAGCTGCTGGAGCTTGACGAACTAGGACTACCGGAGGCGGCCGAATCCTGATTTGGGTCCGTAATCATCCATTTGCCGTCCTTATAAATTCCCTTGAACGTAACGTCTTGACTCTGTTCCTGGTTCAGTTCCCGGCCCATTCCCCCGCGGCCGCCCATACCACCAGCTTTCATGGTAACGCTTCCATCCCAGGTGTAGGTGTCGCCGTCTATCTTCGGCTGCGGGGTCTTGAGGCTGCCGGTAATTTTTATGTCATAAAACCACACGATTCCCCCGGCGCCCATCTGCTTGAGCTGCTCAAACTGTGCTGCAGGCACCTTCTGCCCGGTATTGTCTGCAATAACCTCCATCATGGGCTCGGGGTCAAAAGACTCGAGGAAGTACTGCACGGATGCGAAAAGGTAGCCAATAGACGAGTAAAAACCTGCCGCCGACTTATCGTTAGCGTTATCCGGCTTCTTCGGCTTCGGCACATTTTCGGCGGGATGATCCTTGGTCGCGGGCTTGTATTCTCCCGCAGAGGTGTCAAAACTATCGAACTTGATCTCGCCGCTAAAGTCGGTGCGCTCGCTCGGGGAGCTGACTCCGCTAACGCTTCCAGAGCACGCGGCAAGCGCCACGGTCGCAGAGGCTGCACCCGCCAGACCAAACGCGGTGCGACGTGAGACATGTAGAGCGGACATTCTTTTTCCTTTCATGGTGCGGACTTCTTAGCCCGAATATCTGTGTGGTGTTTCTAGAGTGAAAATTCTTGAGACGATCCAGATCCTGACGAACCCGAGGAGCTGCCGTAGATAACCCACCAGCGCCCTTCCGTATAGGTTCCGCGGTAGAGGGTATCTGATGTCTCTGTCTCAGACTCTCGGCTTACTCCACTCGGCCCGTAAAAGGTACCCAGCGAAAACGATATTGTTCCCTCCCAAGTGGCACTCGTACCGTTCATCGTCGGTTCCGGGCTCTTGAGAGTCGCCTTAAATTTGGGGCCGCCAAACCATGATTTACTGCTCGTGGTTTGTTGTTTCAGCTGGTTAAATTTAGATTCCAGGACATCTTTGTATTCTGGTGGAAACGCATCCGCTACAAGGCTAAAGTCCAGTGTTTCCATGGCGTACTGCATGGCTGCCGTCGTATAGCCAATCGCCGCATAGAACCCTGCCACCGACTTGTCGTTTATATCTGAGGGTTTCGTCGGTTTAGGCACGTTCTTTGACGGGTGCTCCTTCGTGGCAGGCTCATAGGCGCCCGCCGAGGTATCGAAACTCGTGAAGCGAACCTCGCCTGCATAATTGCTGGAACTAGATGAAGAACTTGAACTGGAACTAGATGGAGAGCTGGAACTAGAGCTGGATGCGGTTGCCCCCGCACTCTGCTGCTCGGATGCGATTCCTCTCACCTTCGGGGCGCAGGCGCTCAGCACCATCGCCGAGCCCACCGCACCGGCTGCCGCAAGAGCGGTTCGGCGCGAAAAATCATAGGATCTTTCTGACATATTTCATTCCTTTCGGCGTCTTAATCGTCAACGATTAAAACCCCTGTGATGTGGCTGGGTACCTTACTATTGTGCCGTTAACCCGTGCGAACATGCGTTATATGACGTCATCATAAGCTGTTATATTTTTCTCATCATCCCTGCACACACCCAAGAACCAGCACCGAGCGCATCCCTTCCAAGCACGGTACAACGCTATGGTGTAGCTGTGGAGCTCTGTGAGGCTACGGTCTTTGACCGAGTTTCAATGCTCCAGCGCCCGTTGGTATATGTTCCTTTGAAAACCATGTCTTCGGTATTGCTTTTTTGCCGTTCCGTTAGGTCGTTTACCTGCCCACGATCGGCACGGTAGTTCCCGAACTCCATAGAAAACTTCCCTTCCCACGTATATGTATCACCTTCCATCGCGGGCTGCGCGGTATTCAGGGAGATAGTGACGCGCGGGTTCTCATACCAGTTTTGTCCCTCCCTCATGCGCGCCAGTATTTGCTCATTTGAGGAATTATGAACATAGTGTTTCTCGTCCTCGGTGAGCGCGCTGTCATCGTAGGGACCGGTGTCACCGGTGGCGAACATATACTGCATAGCGGCGGCGATATAGGCTAGGCTCGCGTAAAATCCGGCAACGGACTTTTCATCTGCATTCTCAGGTTTGATAGGTTTGGGGACGTTCTTGGGAGGGGTGTCTCGTGTGGCGGCTTCAAAACTGCCGGCAGAATTATCATATTTTTCGAGCTTGACTTCTCCGGCATAGTCACTGCGTTCATTCGAGCATGAAGCAACCGTAAAAAGCACCGCACCGGCACCCGCAGCACCCAGCGCGGAACGACGTGTTAGCACATATTCCACCGTGAATCCCCTTTCGCGCGGCATCAAAATACGGGAAGTCCCTTCATTATCCACCTTAAGTAGAGGTTTATAGCAGATTTCAGCGGTATGCGCTCTGTGAGATTTCGCTCGATACGCTTTCTCTATAGAGTTGCTGGTTCACACGTACGCATTCTTGTATACTCATAAGTCCTGTGCAGTTCTAGGTAAACCCGCAATTTCCCTCTATGCGATATCGCCTTGTGCGAGGCGCGCACATAGAATGCCGCTAAGTACTATAGATGGGAGCATGGCGCTTTCCGCAATATGCGCGGGGAAGCCGCATTCGCTGGCTTGATGTCAAGAATAGATGGTTCCTGACATGGTTCATCACAAAGGAGAGCCTTCTGCCCTCATGGCTTTACTAAAATTCTTCAAATACGATCTCTTGATTACCCTGGTGGCACTTGCCGCAGCCGCCGTTTATGGTGGTGTATCAGGTTTGGTCTCCGCCGTTATTCTGATTGTCCTTGAGATCGTGTTCTCATTCGATAACGCGGGTGTGAACGCAAAATATCTGAATAAAATGTCGCACGCATGGCGCAATATCTTCTTGACAGTCGGCGTGCTGGTCGCTGTTTTTGGTATGCGACTCATCTTCCCGTTCCTGATCGTGTGCCTTGCGGGTCATGTAAGCCCGATCGAAGCCTGGAACCTTGCGATGGAACGCGGCGACCCGCATACGCCCGGAACCTACGGGTTTATTCTGGAATCCGCGCACCACACCATTGCCTCCTTCGGCGGCATGTTCTTATTGATGCTCTTCCTGTCCTTCCTGTTCGAGGCGGGTAAAGAGGTTCACTGGCTCTCCGTGATCGAAAAACCGCTCGCTAAAGCCGGGCACTTCGATTCCATGCCGGTCTTGGTTTCCGGGGTTCTCTTAGTGACGGCTTCTCAGCTTTTTGGCGCTGAGCATCATGAACAGTACAGCATTCTTATCTCTGGTCTTCTAGGTATGCTCACATTCCTGGCGACCAACGGTCTTGCAACATTTATGGAGGCCCGCAATGAAGAACGAGAAGAGTCTCTAGCAGAAGTCACCATGCTGACCGGCAAGGCCGCGTTCTCGATGTTCCTCTTCCTTGAGGTGCTGGATGCTTCCTTCAGTTTCGACGGTGTTCTCGGCGCATTTGCGGTAACCTCAGACCCGATTATTATTGCGCTCGGCTTGGGTGTGGGCGCGCTCTTCGTGCGGTCGATGACCATTTACCTGGTCGAAAAGGGAACCCTCCAGGAGCTGCGCTACCTGGATCACGGCGCGCACTGGGCTATCGGTGTTCTCGCGCTCATGCTCCTAGCAACCCTCAAGTGGGATATCCCCGATTTCGTAATTGGTCTTTCCGGTATCGTATTCATCGCCGGTTCAATTATTTCCTCCCGACGAGCAAATCGGTTGGATAAGTCTCTGCCCAAAGCCTCCAATCTTCACAATGCGCCTGTAGAACAAGCGATGAATACTGAGGGTAAAAAGTAGGCTTTATCCTGTGAGCAGATAAATCTTGCTTATACACAAAGGTTCCGCATGCATCAATACGATGTGCGCGGGACCAGCTATATGCTCTGAAAAGCACAATTATTCATTCAATTACTGACGCCTAGAATGTTTTGATCTGCCAGGCACCATCAGAATACTTACCCTGAAAATACACCGATGTTTCTGTCTTACGTTGTTTTTCATCGGTGTAGTCCTCGCTAGTTCCATCAGGGAAGGCACGAAACTCTCCTAAATCGATGACCATCATACCGCCCCAATTGTAGCCGCCACCGCTTGCTTTTGAGGGACGGGGAGAGCGCATGGCAAACGTTACTTGAGGGTTACCAAACCAAATCTCACCATCTTTGATCCTATCGAAAGAGGATTGATCATTTTTTAAGAAACCATCCTTTTCACTTTGTGCCAATGCAGACTTATTGATCATTTCGTCGCTTCCCGTCTCAAAAAGGTACTGCAATGCACCTGCCATAAAGACTAGATTAGCGTAGAAGCCATCTGCTGAGTTCTCTTTAGCTTTATCATCTAAAACAGGTTTAGGGATATTCTTTGCTGGATGTTCACGCGTTGCGGGTTCATACGCGCCAGCCGACGTATCGTACTTATCGTTTTTGATAGTAGTACCGTAGTCTTTTATGCTCTCCGAGGGTGATGCCGATGCAGAGGATGAGGACGATGAGCTTGACGCGGACGATGAAGAGCTTGAGGAGCCGCTAGCGGCGGCATCGACGGGTCTCACGGAGGCAGCGCATCCGGCAAGAGCAATGACAGAGCCAGCGCCGACGACGCCTAGGGCGGCGCGGCGGGTTACATCATGAGGTGGCATGGTGGTCCTTTCGGTGCTTCCGTAACGCCGCGGGCAGGCGGCTGCGGGAAGCACGGGTGGCGAGCGCATGAACCCGCCATGGGTGTTTCTCTCTACTCTAGTGTATCGGGGCTGCGGGAGCTCGCATATCTGCCGTTCTAGGGTCTTAGAATACGGTAGTTTTTTCGCGCGATGCGCCGCGCCGGGGTATTTCAGCGCTGCACATCAGTGTTCCCTATTTTCTTGCGAATACAAAAAGCCCCGCAAGATTTCTACGATCTTGCGGGGCTTTAAACCATCAAGTCAATAGTGTCGTATTCGACTAGTTGGTGCTAACGATATTCCACTTATTATCGGCGTAGGTACCTCTAATGTTAGCGTTCTCTGTGGTGACTCGCTCGTTAGCGGGCAGGTCAACGGAGCCTTCAGGAGATGCTACAAATTCGCCTAGATCCATCTTCATCTGAACAGACCATTTATAACGGTCACCAGTGATTTCAGGCTGAGAAGTTCCCAAAGTGCAAATTACTTTAGGATTACCGAACCACCTCTCCCCACTTTTAATAATGGGTAGAAGTTTTTGCATGTCAGAATTCTTCGAAAATGCCTGAATTTCAGCCTCTCCAAAAGATCCGTTACGGAAGGGAGTATCATCACCCGTAGCAATAAGATACTGCATGCATGCAGCGTAGTAACCAATATGCGTGTAGAAAGCCTCGACGGACTTTTCGTTAGCGTTCTCCGGCAGCTTCGGAACAGGAACGTTCTTCGCGGGCTCGGTGCGGGTCGCGGGCACGTACTCCCCTGCCGACGTATCGAAGCTGTCGAACTTGACCTCGCCCTTGTAATCCTTAGCGGGTTCCGACTTACTGGAGCTTGACGAGCCGCCGCTGGAGTTTGAGTTTGAGTTCGACGAAGAACATGCTGCGAGCGCGGCCGCTGTGCCAGCACCCAGCACGCCCAACGCTGCGTTACGGCGAGTCACGATCAACGATGACATAGTATTCTTTTTTTCCTTTCATATGTGCCTTATTCAGAGCGAACAAGGCATAAATCTAGTGAGGTTCAGAACCCCGACCTCTCCAAAAACAACAATGTTTTAGATGGAGAATCCGCCGCTTCCAGCAGCACCCCCGCTGCTGCGAATAGTCCACGAACTGCCCGAATAGAGGGCCTCGAAGGTAATATCCGTATCAACGTGTTGTTTGCTGGACTCCACATCTTTACTCATGGAGTTCACGACGACGAAGGAACCCATATTCATCTTCATCGTACCGCCCCACGAGTAAGAGCTGCCGCTGCTGCTCGGGGTTGAGGTGTTCAGCGAGAACACAACGGTCGGGTTGTCCAGCCAGGCATTCCCCTCTTTGATCATTTTGAGCATCTCTGAAGCACTGGTGTTACTGGACAGACTCGACTTTTCGGATGACACCAGAGCGCATTTCTCGAAAGGCTCCATATCGCCAGTCTGGAAGAGGTACTGCATAGAAGCCGCGATATAGGCGATGTTTTCATAAAGTCCGTCTATGGTTTTCTCTTTGGCTTTATCAGAGAGCAGGGGTTTGGGAACGTTCTTCGGCTTCTCGGTACGGGTTGCGGGCTGGTGCTCGCCAGCGGAAGTGTCGTACTTTTCGAGTTTTACCTCGCCCGTGTTTTTCGAGTTGCCGGGCAGAGTAGATGCACTCGATGATGAGCTGGAGGATGAAGCGCTTGACGACGATGAGCTCGCGGAGGACGAGCTCCCCTGCCCGAGGTCCGCAGGTTTGACGGCGGGAGCGCATCCGACAACGACGGCGGCAGATCCTGCGCCCAGCACACCCAAGGCAGCGCGGCGGGAGATATGGTGGGGTAAACGGGTTGGCATGTTTGCCCTTTCATCGGTGCTCTCAAGGGATGCGGTTACGAGCGAGGTTCCGGGTCTCAGCACATCTTTTTGCCCAAAACTGCGCAGTCAGGGGCGGAAGATAAGCCTCAACTTCCCAGTTTGTTGCTCCATACCAGAGACATTATGTCGATTGTATCTTAGAGCTTTGTTGAACCTTGGACTCCTGGACACGTCTTCATCATTTCGTTATCTATTTGCTCTCTATGTGGACTCCCTAGAGAGACGCTGCGGCACGGCATAAAATCGCTCATGAGTACCATTCCGTATTAGCGGTTGAATATATCACCGGACTGTAGAAAAGTCTCTATACGAGCTTTACGATTAAACGAACATTGATAGTGAGCTAGTACACGGGAGGTTCCCATGAAGGCTGTAGTTGTCCCTGACGTTGTTGATGGCTCGATAAATGTCACCGATGTTCCCGTGCCCGAGGTGGGGCACGGTCAGGCGCTCGTGAAGCTAGAGTACTCCGGCGTCTGCCACACCGACCTGCACGTTGCGGCTGGCGATTTCGGTGAGGTTCCGGGGCGTATCCTGGGGCATGAGGGTATTGGTATTGTCACCGAAGTTGGTGAAGGCGTTGAATCTCTTAAGCCCGGTGACCGTGTTTCTATTGCATGGTTCTTCCAGGGATGCGGGCACTGCGAATACTGCACCTCCGGCAGGGAGACCCTATGCCGTACCGTCAAGAATGCGGGCTACACCGTGGACGGTGCCATGAGTGAGTATGCCCTTGTCACGGCAGACTATGCCGTGAAGGTCCCCGAAGGTTTGGATGCGGCGCAGGCAAGTTCGATTACCTGTGCGGGCGTGACCACCTATAAGGCGATTAAGGAATCGCAGGTACGCCCCGGTCAGTGGCTGGTCGCCTACGGCGCTGGCGGGCTGGGCAACCTGGCGGTGCAGTACGCCAAGAAGGTTTTCGGTGCCAAGGTTATTGCCGTCGATATTAACGATGACAAGCTTCAGCTTGCCGCCGAAACCGGTGCCGATGTCACGATTAACGGTCGTGAAGTTGAGGATGTACCGGCGAAGGTTCGTGAGGTAACTGACGGCGGGGCGCAAGCCGCCGTGGTGACCGCAGTATCGAGGGTTGCTTTTAACCAGGCGGTTGAGAGCGTGCGTGCCGGGGGTAGCGTGGTGGCTGTGGGTCTTCCGCCCGAGAAGATGGAACTGTCTATTACAAAGATCGTTCTTGACGGTATTCGCGTGCTCGGCTCGTTGGTCGGCACCCGTCAGGATCTTGCCGAAGCCTTCCAGTTCGGCGCAGACGGGCTAGTAGTTCCCGTAGTGCAGCTGCGCAAGGTTGATGAGGCCCCGCAGATCTTCGAGGAGATGAACGCAGGCAAGATCAACGGGCGTATGGTGCTCGATTTCGCAAGCCTGTGGTAAGGCAAGAAAGCTTCTCACACGGGTGCGTTAGGTACTGAATCTTTGCGGTAGCGCGGGTTGCCGCTGGTTCCTGCGATATGGTTCTGAAAGCCTAATGCAAAAAGCGGTGTTCCCTGGAACATATAGAAATTCCAGGGGACACCGCTCTATATGCGGAGCTAGTGATTAGCTGTCCTGGGTATCGTGGGATGCGGAGCTGCCGGAACCGCTGGTGTCATTACTACCCGTGATACTCCACTTGTTATTGGAGTAGGTTCCCTTGAAAGTAACTTTCCGAGCCGGAGACTCTGCAGGAGCATCCTGCGCTTTCCCATCAACGACAACGAAACTTCCGGGAGTCATTTTGATTGTTGATGCCCAGGTGTAGGTGCCGTTTTCTTGCTTGGGCTGCGCATCCACAAGGGTTATCACGACCTTGGGGTCTTCCACCCAGTTCTTTCCTTCTTCAATTTGCTTCAAAAAGTCAGCCGTAATGAATTCTTCTTTATCTTCATCGCTCAAGCCGCTTTCCTTGATCAAAGATGCATCACCGGTCTGCAGTGCGTACTGCAAAGCCGCGCCGATGAATGCGATCGAAGAGTACAGACCCGCGACGGAGTTTTCGTTCATATTCTCAGGCTTGATAGGCTTGGGAACATTCTTAGCGGGAGTCTCGCGAGTTGCGGGCTCGTAGGTGCCAGCTGAGGTATCGAACTTGTCGATTTTAGCCTCGCCGCTGTAGTCGCTGCGGGTGCTCGTCGAGGAAGCCGATGTGCCGGAATCTCCGCCGTTGCCGTTCGAGTTAGAGGAGGAGCACGCCGCCAAGAACGCGGCAGAGCCAAGACCCAAGATGCCTAGAGCACCGCGGCGGGATACAGAAGTAGTCAGCATGTTGTTATCTTTCAGTCGGTGATTATTGCCTATTTATTATAGAGTGTATACACCGGAAGAACCCATTTAGGGCGAGCTATGTTCCACGGGTGCGGGTGCGGGGAGATTGCAGGTTTTGCTGATGCGCCTGGGGATTACGCGGTATGAGGTGCTGAGGCTTGTAAGTTGCGCACGAATCGGATCTCTCGTAACGCCTCAAACGACTCCCGCCCCTCTAAAAACCCAGACTCCGACAACTGCTGCACCGAAGAGGCCCACTCCCCCGTACGCACCTTATACAAAATATGACCAAAAATCACCGTGCCGTCGAACTGCCCCGGATCAAAACTCAGCCGCTTACGCTTGCCCTGATCCCGAAAAATAATACGAATCCACCCGTTGCGGTTGTTATCTAGATACGTGAGCCTGTCAATCGAGGTATACGGTGCGGTATAGGTGCGTCCGAGGGAGTTACGCCAAGTGACCGAGTGCTCATCAAACCGGATATAGAGCATGTAATAGTTAATGATTGCAACCAAGCCCAGAGGGCAACCTACTATAAATACAAAAATATGCATCCCGATATCGAAACCGTACATAATATCTAGAAATATGGGGAATGGAATTAGGAAGAAGAGAAAAATTCCCCATCCGAGGTAGAGGACAAAGCGTGGGCGGTGTTGCCTCACCCCGACGGAGACATGTGAACCTTTACGTTGGATGCCGGGCATAGCTCCGACGAGTAGGCCGCCAAGCAGACCGCCTAAAATACCGTTTTCCATCTCATAGCCCTCTTTCTAACCCGCCATATCTGCTGATACATCTTTTCAACTGTACCTTTTCCTTATATGCTCATCATGTACTTTCAAAGAGCTTTGGTGGCCTCATCAGGGCATAAATAAAGCAAGAAGGGGTGTGCTCGTGCAGAATACACGAACACACCCCTCACGCTGGTTATGATTCCTGACGATGCTCTACGTCAGTGATTTCTTGGTCTTCAGGTTCTTGGTTATCCGAACGGGGAGATCGGCCGGTATCCCAACCAATATAGAACACCCCGATGCTGATTAGCATACTCACAAACATCAACGCACCCCAGCCTATCCCTGGACCCATAAAGGTGCAGAATATGGTGCAAAGGAGAAATAATACCGTGAGTAGTGCCCCTCCGATCATGAGGCTGTATTCATAGATTCTGGTCTCAAGGTCCATCAGAGATACCTTTTAGGGGTGGAAGGTGCGCAATAGTTACACGTATCAGTATAGTTTCTGCGTGTAACTAGCAGGTTTTCAGAAGAACAGTACTCTCACTTGGGTAAACGTAGGTTTCCATAGATACTCAATGAATCTGTGGGCACTCACCTCTGGACAGTATTCCTGGATGCTCAGGAAAACATAGCTTTGGGATGGTTGATGAGCCACGGTGCATAAATACTGTCGTCCATAGCGTATATAACCTCTCGCAGGTCTTCCCGCGCGTTCATCACGGCCCACCTTCCATGAGTCTGACGGAAGATTATCTGGCTCATCAGATATGAAAAATCTTGACTGCCGATAGATAGTGTCACACTATTATTTTTGTGATATAAGGTTATTTTCTCTTTGGGTTCTTGAACGTAAGTGTATCCCAGTATTTCATCGTATTGTAAGTGGGTGCTCTTAAACGGTTTATCTCTGTAGGTGAACCCTTGCAGCCTGAAATGCGTATAGGGCCAGCCTCCAACTCGCATTCCTACAATACCGCATGCTATAAGGATGGGATACATGATTAATCCTGCTATATCTGTAGAGTCCAGGGTTTTATCTTCAAAATATAAGTAGATTGTAAATATAAATATTGTGAGAGAAAGCAAGGATAAACCTGCTCCCGCTATGAATAAAATTAAGGAAGATCGTCGTTTCTTGGGTATGATGGATTTTGCAAATTTTTTAATATTATCACCAGGAATATTTTCGATATTCTTTGCAATGGCAGAGCGTTTACGCTTTTTACTGCTTGGGCTGGATATGATATCGCCAATAAGGTCTGGTATTGCCGATAGTATATCTGTAAGATCAATGAGGCTCACAAAAACTCCCTGATTAGAATTTGAAATACAACTGTGACCGCACATAATCACGACCAACCCCAGGGGCAAGGACCCCGCTTTCTTTGAGCTCTTCCCAAGCAAAACGGGGTCATAGGCGCTAACTCAGTTAATCTAGTTTGAGTTTTCTCTCATACGCCAACCGCTCAATACACCCAAACATCTTCTCATACGACCCAAAACCAACCACCAACTCCTCAACCCGCTGGGCGTTCAGGTTTTGTGGCCACTCCTTGTGCTCCACCCGAGACAAAACCATCGCAAATAAGATAGAGGCATCAAACTGCCACGGATCAAAACTCAGCCGCACTCGCTTGATATTGCGG
The DNA here is from genome assembly GCF_001808385.1 of Rothia sp. HMSC08A08. Taxonomy (NCBI): domain Bacteria; kingdom Bacillati; phylum Actinomycetota; class Actinomycetes; order Micrococcales; family Micrococcaceae; genus Rothia; species Rothia sp. HMSC08A08. The sequence continues at coordinate 13,299 of NZ_KV793075.1, read as the reverse complement.
CTGCGTACCCTCAGGTACCCGTTCTTCCCATTACTTTGCAGCAGGATTTCGCTGATACTCTCATACGGCATATACCGAATCTTCCACCGCCAATTACGCCAGTAGACTCCCGAGACGGTTTGCTGGATATAAAACGCATGACAATGATTCACAAACGGAATCATCAAAGGACCACAAATAACAAACGCAAGAATAAAAGAAGCCATGGGGTCACCATACTTGATGGTTACATATATAGGTGCTGCAACTAATCCTCCCACTAGAAGTACATAACCAGCTATAAAAGCAAGCTTAGGGCGGTACTGTCTGACCCCGAGCACGGGTTGGCTCATCGTACGTTTCAGCGAGGGTACATTCCGGATGAAAAGACCCGCTAACAACCCAATCAACGCAGGAGGCACCACAACCTACCTTCCCTCAAATCCCTGCTCCCTTTTTATGAAGGACGTTCTGCCTTCTCAAACTTCGTCACAGACGTAGACCCAGAGTTAAAAACCTGAAAATCCAGCAGTGTCACCTTATAGTACCCGCCGACCTCCAAAGATCCCGCATACTCGTCCATAGACTTCTTTGGATCAGGAGAATCCGACATATGTAAATTCCCGCACTCTTTTGTCTTAAAATCTGCTACACGCTTATAATCCGTATTCCCCGAGACCAGACCACCCCGATCGTGCACATCAACATGCTCGAGGGTGCAGTACTTGTAAGTCCCTGCACTATCATTACGTGAAAGAAAATATAAAAACGCATAAAAGCTTACAGCAACGACAACAATGATGCATGTTAGCAGTGTTTCTTTAATATTCTTACATCTCATAAATCTCTAAGACCTGTTGACATAGATCCTCACAATACTATTTTCAGTACCAGGAAAAAGGACAATCCTGGGAAGCCCAAATTTATAGCTCTTCCCTTCCTTTAGTAGATTATGATAATAGTTTGCGTCTTTCTCACCAATATCGGACCATACCATCTGAGGGCAGTTCGATGAGTCTATATACAGGCTATACGTGGTTTCTGGAGAGTTGGCTGATACCGAATCATGTCTTTTGACCTCGGTTTTGGTAACAGTGCATTCCTTAATGATTGGATTATTCTTATTGTGAGCCGAAACCCCAAAATATATACCAAAAAATAATAAAAATCCCAACGGCACAAGCACAATAATATATTTCTGTCGGAACCATGAAAGATTTGACTTTAATAGTTTTATCATTGTGTAATCACCTTCTTAATTTTTTTATTCTATTATAAATATTACCATATGTATTTATATATGCCGCGGGTATAATCTATCTCCTTTCCCACTGCCTTTTTGCACATAGATTTTTTTAGAATTTGAAATATAACTGTGACCGCACATAATCACAAGCAACCCCAGGCGCAAGAAATCCGCTTTCTTCGAGTTCTTCCCATGACATAGGCCATCGTCCACACTTTGACCTGTACATAATATGTCCGTACAGAACATCACTATCAAACTGAGCATGGGAAAACTTAAAAACTAGATACCGAAACAGCACACGATGCTCGTAGCTTTTGAAGCGTACCCATCCTCCTTTATTAGTATCTGCAAAACTAAAATATTTGATACTGTCATACCGAATAAAACGCTTCTTGCCCCTCCAATTTCTCCAAATTATACGATCTTTCTGGTAGCATATAAAGAAAATATAATAATTAATAAGAGCAATAGCAGGTATTATGCCCACAAAAAGGCTAATAACATGATTTGCAATATCAAACTTTGTGGTGATATCAAAATACAACGGCAGGATGACAAGGGATAAAGCTATACCCGCCCACCCGAATACACCAAGAAGGGTGGGCCTGCCCTGTATTCTATTTAGAGACAGGGTTCCTGTTTGATTATTCACACCAGGCATCGCCTGGGTAGCTGCCCCAGCTGCTGCACCGATAAGAATCTTATCAAGCATGATATTTTACCTATCTTTCTATCCTGATATAACCCATATCATGTAAAACCCTACTTAAAAATTATCTACTAAACGGGAGCTATCACAGAGATATATTTCTGACGGAACCTATCAGGGCTGATTTTACCTTCCTACGAAAACCCACACCGGATCTCATCGTACATGACATATGCGGGCGCTCCGAGACAAGACCGGAGTGCCCGCACAATTAATATCTGCCACCTCGCCCCAAACAAAACGGGGTCATAGGCGCTAACTCAGTTAGTCTAGTTTGAGTTTCCTCTCATAACACAACCGCTCAATACGCCCAAACATCTTCTCATACGACCCAAACCCAGACACCAACTCCTCAACCCGCTCAGGAGTCAGATCCCGCGGCCACTCCTTATGCTCCACCCGAGACAAAACCATCGCAAATAAGATAGAGGCATCAAACTGCCACGGATCAAAACTCAGCCGCACTCGCTTGATATTGCGGCTGCGTACCCTCAGGTACCCGTTCTTCCCATTATTCTGCAACAGGATATCGCTTATACTCTCATATGGCATATACCGGGTTTTCCACCGCCAGTTCCTCCAGTAGACTCCGATTTCGGTTTGCTGGATATAAAACGCATGACAATGATTCACAAACGGAATTACCAGGGGTCCGCCAAGAACAAACATGATAATAAAGCAAGCGCCTAAATCACCAAACATGACCCCACAAAATATAGGGGTAAGGACTAGCGTTACTACCAACAGAGCATAGCCAGCGATATAGGCTATCCGAGGTCGGTGCTGTTTGACCCCGAGCACGGGCTGACCCATCGTACGTTTCAGCGAGGGAACATTCCGAACGAAAAGACCAGCCAACAACCCAATCAACGCAGGAGGCACCACAACCTACCTTTCTCCTAGAACCCGGCAAACCTACCCCTTTACGAGGGGCGCTCCGCTTTTTCTAACCGAGTCACCGATGTCAGCCCCGGAGAACCAAGCTGCACATTCTTCAAGTACACCTTGTAATACCCTCCCGGTTCAATGGAGGCCATATAATCATCCATTGATTGATCCTTATTCGGGGACTCTGAAAGCGCCAATTTTCCACACTCCCGAGTCTCAACCCACCCTACCCGGGTATAGTCGGTATTGCCTGAGAGATCACCGCCAGCACGGTACTCTGCCCAGGCTTTCTCGACCGTGCAGTACTTGTACTTCCCCTCACTATCATCACCAAAAATACGTGCCAAATATCCCGGAAGAAACAAAAGTAAAAAGGCTGCAATAATTAATAAAACAGTGCTAACCATCCCTTTCCGCCTTTTAGTACGTTGGGTACCTTGCTGTGCCATGACAACTCCTAGAGCTTCTACCGCAGTATTGTGGGAGTAAACAACTGACTATAATCATAATTCTGCACCTTAATCGTCGCGATCTGCAGAGAATCAGAAACCAGGACTATTTCTCCTCCTGAGGCTTGAGAGCCTTATAACCGCTCAAAAACAGTAAAACAGCAAGCGCAGTGTTAAAAGCACCAACTCCTATCATGGAAAGACTACTGACCAAGTTATTCTTGGTATCCGCTATCAAAAGTACAAGCCCTAAAAGGGCTGCCACACACGACGGTATTCCTAACAGCAACCCAAACACAAGGTACTGACGTGCGCTAGAACGATCCATGACAGAAGGATCGTTGATGTTTTCATTGCCCGTATCATCAGAGTATTTCATATGCCTCTCCTAACACCCTTAGGCATCTTTGGAACCACTCTTTCAGCACTCCAACTAATGACCCCATTAATGCAGGAGGCATCAAGGCCCACCTTCCTCTAGACCCCAAAGAACCCTACCCATTCTCACGGGGGAATTCGAGGGGTTTAACCCAAGCATGATCCTGTAAAAACCGTACCCCCGGCCTACCAGAGAGGATTTGCTGGAATCGTTCATCCTCCCACACCTGCACCCAAACCCCAGTCTCCACACGATACTGCAACTGAGCATAAAGAATCGTGGCATCAAACTGATTCGTATCAAACCCCAACTTGATGTGCTTGGGCAGTTGGGTACTTCTGATCTTCACCCACCCGTTCTTACTCGTCTGTTCATAGGAGACTTTGTAGATGCTGTGGTAGTCAAAGTACCGGACTTTCCGTCGCCAGTTACGCCAGCGTATCCCAGTTTCCGTGAAACAGTGGTAATAGTTATGACAATGAGCCACAAAAATAAAACCAGCAGGACTGACCATCACCACAGAAATGATGTAAGCCTCTACAGTAAGCCCATATCTGATCCAAAAGTAGATAGGGAGTCCAATGAACGCGATGAAGAGTATCCCGTAGCTGATGATATAGGCAATCGGCGGGCGATGCTGTTCCACATTCAGGGTTTCTAGTCCTTGTTTACGTTTGGCCCCGGGCATGATGTTCACCAGAAATCCGCTGAGCAGACCATAAAACGCAGGACCCATACTCAATACCCCTTCATTACATGATGCTTTTCATAGCCGACACGATAGCCCGTCCCGAAAAGGAGGGTGTGGCCGTGCAAAAGCCTTAGGTGACCTACAGATGCAAGCTACTACCAACAGCCGAGGTTATCCCCGCGCATCTAGGGATACTCAGCTTTTCCATCCGATTTACCAAGATCAGCCCCGGAGAGTTCAACTGCACATTCCTCAAGTACGCCTTATAGTGCCCAACTGTATAAGTATTTTATTTTGGTTGTATTGTTTATAAATTTATATTCTCGCTCGCTATTTTACACACACGAATTACGATATATCCGTATATTTTCGTAACATCACGACACAAACCCAGGTTTTAGGAAATCTAAATTCTTTAGCTGCCATTTCTCATGAACACCGATTTTTATCAGGTATATTCTAGCCACTCCAGCCTTAAACCCTTTCTGCACAAGGGAAGAAAAGTTTCCTAGAAAAGTAAAGATTTGATAACGGTCCGCGTCAATCTTGACCGTTCACAGAATCTAAATCTAGACTACACATGTAGCTCTGTTACCGACGATAGAGCACCAATCACTGAAAGGAACTGCTATGAGCAGCACTATTAAGGTCACCCAGGAAGCGAAAGACGCCAACACCCAGATTGGCTCTATCACCGATGGCGGTCTGACTGACCAGATCAATAGCCTAAACCAGCAGGCACAGATTCTTGCAGATCCTAACGTCTGGGACGGCCCCCATGCCGAGCAGTTCCGCAACGAAATTTGGCCTTCCGTGCACAAGCGTCTTACTGATGCTACCGCCGCTATCAATGAAGTTAAGGCACACTCCCAGACTATCCATAGCGATATCTCCCAGGCCGGTGGTGGGGCAGCGTAAGGTTTCGCTGCTTTACCAGTTCAGACTTCCCTCAAAGATTACCGCTATGTAACAGCAATTCTTTGGGGGAAGTTTTCTATCCCTAGAGAACTTATTAGAGAATCTATATAGGCACGTATATAAATCTTATTGATTTCATGTTATGTGCCTACACATCTCATGGTGCTCACCGATATTTAAAGCTTTTTCTACTACAAGGTTTTGCCATGCCCACACCTACCCCTGAATCTCATTCCGTCCAAGGTCGCTTTTCTTCTAACAACCCTCACCACCCATCTCAAGAGGCATCGCAGTCTTCATCTATCGTTGGTGATAACCATCGTGGACATCCTTCGCCTTCGGACACAGCAAATAATCACGCATTCCCAAACCCAGATTCTGCTACTTCTTCTGATGCACAGGGAATTCCTGCATCTGAGAATGTTGATGGAGCTACCTCACAGTACGGGTCTTTCCACCCCGACCACGACAAGGTTGATCTATCTCAGCATGAGGCATGGCAAAACCAAGACCATCATGAATTTCCCACTCCACAAGCGAGTTCCAGCGCATCCTCGATGGTAAGTAGCCCGCTCTCCAGTGATGGGAGTGGTATTACATCGTCACAATCTTCACCTATTGTTGCCGATCACAGCCATGATATTCCACAGAGTAGTGCTGGTAATGGTGCGCCTGTCCAAGATTATTATGGTTCAAGCGATACAGATTCTTCTGGCACTGGAAGTTCTGTTCAAAGTGGGACTCTCGCGGGTGGTGAGTCCGAAAACTCATCTTCAGGGGAAGGTACGACTTCACAAGCAGCCCCCATCGTAGGGAATCATCATACAAACACTGATTCTGCGGCTCCTCCAGCTTCAAGCGGAGCCGTGTATAACGGTGGTGGTTCTGCTGATTCTAGTGATGCAGAAGAAGGAAACTCTCCTACTCAAAGCTCTGGAAGCGCATCACCAGTTACTTCCGAGGGAGAAATTGACGGAGCTGACACCTCAGGTTCGTCCGCTGAGGAAGATGGCGCAACTACATCATATGCTGAAAACGGCGATTCGGGTTCTCCTGTAGAGACGACCGGAGCTCAGGGAGGACAAGTTGACCCGGGTGAAGCACCGGGGCTTGTTGACAATAGTGGTTGCCAACAGTGCGCTGCTGAAACATCCGATGTACATGCGATGGAGGATGTTCCCTACGACAACGCTGCCTCTGATGCGCTTAGCCAAGCTCTACGAAGTGCGGCTAATAATCTAACGTCCTCCTATGGAGCTTCTGCTAGCAGCACCGCGGGGAGCCGTAACACGCAGAACAATGACCTATGGAACGATTTTAAGGGTCGCTACGCTGACGATGCCAAAAATGGTCGCAATAACCTCACTGTCAACGCTATTAATATTGCGGCAATGCTCAATCACGCAGCAGGTCTTGTTGATTACCTTAAATCATGCGCAGAGGCCGAAAACAAAAACCGTGCCGCAGCTCGCGAATGGGATAAGAAATGGTGGATTCAAAAGAAATGGGATGAACTCTGGGGCGGAGGTCTTAAACATTCAGACCCCGATGTTCCTAAACCAAGTGAACCATCTTCTGTAGCTGCACCAGCACCGGTAGCCTCCTCTGGGGGAGACGGGACTTCATCTGCCAAACCCAATGATGTTGATAGCTATGTCACCATGTGCAACACAGATACTACGACTCATGAAAATGATTACAACAGTATCGTTTCTGCTTTGTCAGGCTTCGAAGCAGGATGTAAATATGGCACACTCGATATCCGTCCAGCAACAACCGGGCTTCAAGCACTGAACACTCAAAGTGGAAATCTCACGGCGTGGCTTACTCAGGTAGCTCAAGCCTTTCGCGATGCTGATAGCAGCGCTGGTGACACGGTCGTGACAGCATCGGATGCTTTCTTAGATCTCACACTTCAAAATCGTGGTTGGAATGGACCGCCTGAAATCCAGCATATTGATGCAACTGCCTCTGAGCTCACAGGAGCAGTTCCTTCGTCCGGGTTTGCGAATGACCCGGTCAACGTGGCAACGGGTAACTTTATCGAACCGGAAACTGATCTGGTCTTCACCGGGACGGTGAGTGAGCCTACGCTATCTCTGACGCGTATGTACAACAGTCTGGCGGTCACCCATGCGGATGAGGTGCCGTCGGGCGTGTTCGGGCTTGGCTGGTTCTCGACCTTGGATACCCGTCTGAGCTTTGGGGACGAGCAGGCCTCGTGGTTTATGCCTGACGGGCGCGCGGTGTTCTTTGATCGGGAAGGCGAAGGGTTCGCCCGCGCCGCCCGGGAGCCGTGGTGGCTGACGAAGGTTCCCGCCACAGATGAACTGTTTACCCGGGTGCGCGATGCGCAGATGCGGGCCTATGAACAGGCTAAAGTCACGGGTGGTTCTGCTGTGGTTCCTGAGATTCCGTTTGTGTGGATGGCTCACAACAACCAACACGAAGCGTATTTCTATGCCCCCTCTGGTGCGCCGGTGGCGCTCCGACAGGGGCACCTGAGCAGCCTGACAGTGTTTATTCTGGCTGAGGATGGTACCGTGACGGATCTGGTGCATCCGGTGGCGCATCGCGGTATTCATGTGAACTATGAGCCTGCCGAGGAAACCGGTGGTGTGCGCCCGGCGGCGGCATTCACATACAACACCATTGGTGAGCGTGCCGGAGAGCCGGTGCAGAACGTTGCCTATTCCTATACCGAAGCTGCTGAATCCAGTGCCTCGGTGCAGGTATCTGGTTTGCTCACCGGAGTAACGACCGGTACCGGAACGCGTACGTATACGCATACTGAGCGGGGTTTGATTCACCGGGTGATTAACGCGCGCGGCGATCTTGAGGTCACGAACACCTATGATGATTCCGGTCGTGTGATCGGTCAGATCAGCGAGTACGGGCGGGATATTTCCTATACGTATACTCCCTCGCTAACCACGATTATTGCCGATGCCGGTACCGGTGAGAATGAGAACCTGTGGGTCTCCGACTCGAAAGGTCGCCTGGTAAGCATCACGGCGACTGACGGTACGCGCATGTCGATGAGCTATGACCGGTTCAGCAACCGGATCAGCATTACCGAGCGTGACGGATCGCGCCTGGTGCGCACCTCCGATGCGCGTGGCCATATTAAGCGTGAGCGTACCCCCGAGGGTGCCGATTACACGTACACCTGGGATGAGCAGGATCGGCTGCTCTCGGTAAGTGTGCGTGATGCTCGGGATGTGAAAAACCTCAGCGATCCCATGCCGGTGAACTCGTACCACTACGAGGAAAGCACCTTAGTAGTGAATCCGAACCCGGTAGCTGTTCTCGATGGTGCCGGGGAAGCCACAACGTGGGAGTATTCCCCTGAAGGCGATATCCTGAAGATTACCGATCCGACCGGCGTGTTTACGGCTTTTGAGTACGATGAACACCACGATATTGTGGCGATGCTCAACCCTGCCGGTGAGGCAATCCGTTTCACGCGCGATGCCGCCGGGCAGGTCACAAGCGTCTCGAACCCGCTGGGGGCTACCACCACGCTTGAATACAATGCCGCTGGTGTTCTGACAAGTTTCACGAACCCGCTGGGGGCACGGTGGACGCTCACCTACCCGCAGCAGCCGGTCGGCGACGGTGCGCCATATATGGTGCGTGCACAGCGGCAGGGCGCCCAATCCCGTGATACCTCGGTCGGTGCTCTGCCTGAGGCCGTTACCGACCCGGCAGGAAATACCACCGCATTCACCTATACCGCCGGTGGGGATATCGCGACCGTCACGAATGCTGTCGGGGGCACAACCCGGCATGAGTACGATACTTTCGGGAACCTGGTGAAGATGATCACCGCCGGGAACCGGGTGTGGGAGTACTCGTGGGATGGCCTGTCCCAGTTGGTCGGTCTGACCGATCCTACCGGTGCTATCACGCGGTTTGAATACGATCGCGCCGGGGAAATTACTCAGGTTACCGACGCGACGGGAGTTATTTCGCATCGGTCAATCGAACGGCATGAGGGTGTTGAGTCCGTTACCGGTACTGGTGAAGGTCTTTTCTCGTCGGCGTTCTTCAAAGTTGATGTGCTCGGGCGCGTGACCGAAATCAGCCAGCAGGACGGTGCCTCCACGAAGTCTGCATCCTCCTCACACGATACGTCTAAGGCGTCTACGGGTGCCGGTGCTGCCGGTGCGGGGATTGCCGGTACTGCCGGGACGGGCATCCCGCACGGGGTATCCTCCTCTGCTGAGGCTATCGCCGCCGCTGAGACTGCCGGTGCCCCCTCACAGCCAACAGGTCGGCAGATGTTTACGTATGATGCTGCTGGGAATATCGTTGAAGCCCTGGACGCCAATGGTGGACTCACGCAGTATGTGCGTGATGCCGCCGGACGTGTCACCCGCATCATTAGTGCTGCGGGCCGGTTTACCGACTACACCTACGACACTTGCGGAAGGCTGTCCTCTGAGCGTGTGGGACTTAACGAGCCTGTGCGGGTGACCGATCCCGTCACCGGGGCGCCCTCGTGGGAGGAACCAACCCGGTGGGCTGTAACGACGCTAGTGTATGATGCTGCCTCGCAGGTGATCGAGCGGCACACTCCCGACGGGCTTGTGGAAAAGATGACCTATGACGCCGCCGGACGACTGATTAAAGTTCAAGCAGGCCGCCGCGTTGCCACCTATGCGTGGGATGCGTGCAACCAGCTGGTGCGGGTGCAGGATTCCACTTTTGGTACCCGCCGCTACGCCTATAATGAGCTCGGTCAGCTGGTGCGGGTTACCGACGGGTTGGGAAATAGGACATTCTTCGCCTACGACGCGGACGGGCTACTGACCTCGGTGACGGATCCGACCGGGGCTATCACCGAGTACGAGTACGATGCCGCCGGGCGCATCCTTGAGGTTGCAAAGAAGCCTCACCCGGATAGCACCGTTACGACTCCGGCTATTCGCACCACCTATACGTGGGATGCCGCCGGGCGCCTGCTGTCCGAAGATGACGGGGTGCGTACCCGTTCCTTCGAGTACGATGCCCGCACGGGGGATCTGACCCGCACGCTCATCGACGGCTCCTTAGCTGCTGAGTACGGCACGGGTACACCCGCGCTGCCGGGATCGACGATCACGTGGATGAAGGATCACACCGGGGATGCCCCGGTGACGTACCGTCGTGTCTTTGATGCCACCGGAAACCTGATCGAGTACACCCGCCAGATCGATGGGACCGAAAATACCAGTGAGCCTGGTACGGCTGCGGCCCTGGATACCTTCACCAGTACAGGCTCGTATACGCTCACCTATGCGTATGATGCCGATGGGTTCCGCACGATGATGCTCACCCCCTACGGGTCTTCCCAGTGGGTGCTTGATGGTTCCGGACGCCCGATCCGCTCAATCAACACCGCCTCGATCGCTGACCCTGGCGTGCGTGAGCGCGAATCGGTCATTGGGGAGTTCTCCTACGATATGATGGGGCACCTGGTACGTGCTCAGATCGGCGAGACGATCTCGACCTGGGATTTCGATCAGGACGGATTGGTGTCCTCCTATGAACACACCAGCGAGCAGGGCGATGAAAACACTGCTGAGGGTGTGCAGGTGATCCGGGACCACACCGGCCGGATTATCGGGCTTGATTCCACGACGACCGGGTTGGTGATGTACTCCTACGACGAGGCCGGACAGCTGACCGGTGCTCGCGCTGACGGGTATGAACTCACCTGGGTGTATGAGGGAGGGCTCATGGTTGCCGAGCGCCTTTACCACCACAACACCGCCGAGGATGAGGCCACAGACAGGGTTCTGCTTGGTGAGCGTCAGTTCATCTATAACGGGCTCAACCAGCTGCTGCACTGCACCACGATTGAACGGCCCCACACACCTGAGGGTGCTTCTGCCGCGTGGGTGAGTACCGAAGTGTCCTATACCTATAACGCCGCCGGGCAGCGTACCAGGCAGAAGAGCATAACCTCGGATGGTGTTATCCAAGAACGCACCTATACCTGGGGTATCACCGGTGCTCTGACTACCGTCAGCGATACAACTACCGACGCTCGCGGTGCCGAGGTTCCAGAGCTGTGCTCACGTCTTCGGGTGCACGCCGATACTACCGGGGTTGCCACCGCGATCACTGGTAACGATCAAGTGACGGTGCCGCTGCTGTGGGATCCGACCTCTTCCGCCCCGCATCTGCTGGGGGCCGGAAGCATCCCGGCTGCAGGGGCTGACGGCGGGTTCTCCCAGGCGGCAGTACCGGGCGGGTTTGACCCCTGGAGCGTCCCCGGGGTACCCAACACCGGGGTCGGTTTTGGTGCTCTAAGCGCCCCCGGCTTAGGAACCATAAGCGCTACCGGTGCTGCTGCGTCACAGATCCCGGGTCTGCCCAGTGCGCTCGGCGCTCCTGGCATTTCGGGTGCGTCCGCGCTGCTTACCAGTGTAGGGCTGCCAGAAGGTGTGTCCTTCACCGGTTCCGGCACGCTCGCGGTGGGCGGGCTCGCACTGATGGGCGCACGAGTGTTTGACCCCTCGTCGAAGAAATTCCTCTCCCAAGACCCGCTACCGCCCATCGTGGGTGCAGGCTGGTTCGCGGACTCGTACTCCTTCCTGGGTCATGATCCTGTAGGCATGATCGACCCCTGGGGAACACGGCCTATGAGCCAAGAGGAATACAGCGACTACTCTAAAAAGCAAGACCTTCAGGTTCTCAAGACCGCGATTTCATGGGTGGGTACCGCCGTAGCGATTGCAAGCGTGTTCGTCCCGGGCGGTCCCCTAGTAGCCCTAGGCGTGGCTGCACTAGGTAGCGCTGTTTCTGGGTTCGCCGAAGGTATGCTGGATGAAAACGGTAACTTCGATTGGGGATCTGCCGGTAGTGGCGCTTTTTGGGGAGGTCTTATAGGTCTTGCCGGTGGTGCTGCCGGTAAGGTCTTTAGCTCGGGAAAGATGTTCCTTAAACCCATACAAGGTGTTGCCAAGAAACTCGGACCCTACGGGCAAAAAATAGCCGATAAGATGGGGAACAGGTTTGCCCTCGACAAAGTAAATATCATGAAATCCAAAAATCTTGGATTCAGCAAATTTGGTGCTGGCAAGGAAGGATTTAAAAAATACACCGGAGAGATCTTGGATAGTGGTCTATCGGGTGGCGTCTCGAACGCGTTGAATTACACCAAAGATACCAAAAATTGGAACCCTGTAGAAGCGGCTCTGAGCTTTGGCACTGGTACTGTAAGTGGCCTCGCCACAGGTGCAGGAACCGCTGGGTTTAAGGCTAAGGTCACCGATAAGCCTTACTTTAAAGCCGGGTATGCAAATCGGGGTGCACGATATGAGTCTACATATCATACGCGTCTTGACAAGATTCATGTCTCTCGCGGCATTCAGAAAGCTGTAGTAGACGAAGCTGGGACCCGTGCAGTGAATACCGCCGTTAAACCTGTTGCAACCGTGGCACAGAACGAGATCACCCATGCTGGGGATGAAAATTACCATCAAGATTGGGGGAAAACCTGGTCGGAGGAAGCACAGAAGAACGCCCAAGGTTCTCTCAAAGACATAGCCTCCGTAGGCAAAAAGGCAGATACTAATGCCCAGGACAATCTTAAAGGGCGTCAAGTTGAGGATCAGGTTCAAGACTTCAGGAACGTCAACCCAGGACGCTAACACAGTCTTATGACTGGGGAGGGTTTACTTAAAAGCTACACTCTTTTTAAGTAAACCCTCCTAACGTTCTTACCAATAAGCAGTATTACATGATCAAGCATAAGAAAGGCTGTCCGTTAGATGCTCGCCTTTATCATCTTCATCATCGGCCCTATCCTCGTAGCTCTCTATATTATTCGGGACGAGATACGTCGCGCCCGGGACAAACGCAGCGGGGCCCTCGTCAAAAGGCTCCCCCGCACCGAACCCTGGGTCTGGAGCATCTACCTCTACATATTCGGAGCACTCAGCCTCTACGCCTTTACGCACCCAGAAAAATTCCAACCCATTCTTTTAATATTTGCTGTAATTCTTCTCTTATTCGGTTTGATTGGTATGTACTACTACGAAACCA